>DLYT01000060.1:4194-16850 GCA_003447595.1 Porphyromonadaceae bacterium | reverse complement strand
AAAATATCTTCGCGCTTGCAACCAAGAAGTTCTACGATCTGATCTTCAACTTCATCTGGCATAGCACTTGGCAAGTCGATTTTATTCAAGATCGGAATAATCTCCAAATCGTGCTCGATCGCCATGTACAAGTTAGAAATAGTTTGAGCTTGAATACCCTGAGCTGCATCAACGATTAGTAATGCACCTTCACATGCTGCGATCGAACGAGAAACCTCGTACGAAAAGTCAACGTGTCCGGGAGTATCAATTAGATTCAGTATATATGTTTCACCCTGATATTCATACTTCATCTGGATTGCGTGACTCTTGATTGTGATACCACGTTCACGCTCCAAATCCATATCGTCAAGCACTTGTGCCTGAAGATCTTTACCTTCTACAGTCTTGGTATACTCAAGCAAACGGTCTGCCAAGGTACTTTTACCATGGTCGATATGAGCAATGATACAAAAATTGCGGATATTCTTCATCTGCTAATTAAAATATTATTTTTGAATCGCAAATGTACAAAAAAACCAATATATTAGCATTATAAATAATACACAATTAAGCCTTTATGACGAATCAAGAAATAAGTAAGCTCAGAAACAACGCAATTCAGGCGCTTAACAATAAAGAAATAAAAGAGGCTTTTGATTCAATACATGCCTTAATAACTCAATCGGAAGAGTGGTACTATCAAGATAAACTCACCGAATTGGAGGAAACGTACAAACACATGCTTTCGTATCTGTCACAAGGGGTTACAGACCCTATGCAGAAGAAAATATACAATGATTTGTGCACTTCTACATATGAATTATGCGAAAACATCTGGTTAAAAACTGCCACAAAAACATATACCAGATATTACTTCGAACGAAGAAGAAATATCCATCTTGCGAATATTCCAGATTACCACATTATCTACCAACGCTTACGATGGTTTGCCACCCAACTCGAACTTAAAAAAGAGTCGGAGGCGCAAGGGCAAGCTATGGATTTATTACCTGAGATGCGTACTCACGAAAGAGTAGCAGATGAGTTATTTAATAAGCTATGGCTTTCAGATAGAATCACATCAGATGAGTTGGAGGTTTTGAAGTCTTTTGCTAACGATACTTCTATATATTATACGGATAAGTGTTTGGCGACTTCAGCTCTTACATTGTCGTTGCTTACTTATTTTGATGAAGACAAGATTGATCTATTGTTCGATTTTGCGGAAAACGCAAACCCAATGATTCGCATTAGAGCTTTTGTCGGAATACTCCTTACCATTTATACTTACCAACATCGAATCGAGCTCTACCCTAGCGTTATGAATCGATTGGCTAGCTATGCTGAGTCTCCAACTTTCATTAAAGACTTCCGTAGTATTATGCTTAAGTTCATCTTATCTCGGGATACTGAAAAAATCTCGAAACAACTTCAGGAAGAAATTATACCGGAAATGATGAAGACTTCGGCAGACCTTAAAAAGAAGTTCAATATTCAAGACTTGAATCCGGAAACATTATCAGAAGAAATGAACCCGGAATGGGAAGAGGAGCTTGCAAAAAGTAAATGGGCCGAGAAATTTCAAGAACTAAATGATTTACAATCTGAAGGAGCAGACGTATTATTATCTTCTTTCTCCAGCTTGAAAAATATGCCGTTCTTCAGCACATTTAGTAACTGGTTCTTACCTTTTACAGAAGAGTTCTCAGAGGTTGCAAATGCAGACAGCAACATGAAAGGTATCTCTAAATTGATGGTCATCAACTTTATGCTTTGCGATTCTGATAGATATTCATTCTGGTTCACAATCAAGAGCATGTCTCAATCTAATAAAGAAGTAGTAGAAAAGTTTTCTCTTGGAGATTTAAATCCGGAACAGGATAATGAAGGTGTACTTCCAGAACAAAAGAAGGTAGACTTCATGATTGCTCGCTATTTGCAAAATCTATATAGATTCTACAAATTGCATCCACGACATCTGGATTTTAAAGACATCTTCAATCAATCGCTTGATTTCTATAATCAGCCGGTACTTGCCCCATACATCTCGGATGTTGAGAGCTTAACCCTTTTTGCCGAATCATTCTTTAAAAAGAAATACTACGAAGATGCTCTTCATTTATTTCAAAAACTAGTACAGCTTGATGCTACTAACGAAACAATCTATCAGAAAATCGGATATTGTTATCAAATGCTTGGCAAGATTGATGAGGCTTTAAAAGCTTATCAACACGCAGAACTGCTAAATCCGGATAGTAAATGGACTTTACGCAAACTTGCCGGTTGCTATAAACAATTGAAACAGCCCGAAAACGCTCTTCAGTATTATAGGAAACTAGAGTCAATCAGTCCGAATAACTTAAATAATCAAATTAATATCGGGCATTGTTATCTTGAACTCAAAAACTATCAAGAAGCATTAACCTGTTATTTTAAAGTTGAGTTTCTTGATCAAAAAAGCACGAAATCATGGAGAGCTATTGCTTGGTGTTCGTTCTTAACCAAAAAGTACGAGCAGGCTCAACGCTACTATACCAAAATCATTCAAGAAACTAATGCTACCTCACAAGACTTCTTGAATGCCGGACATACAGAATGGGCTTTACATGATATGAAAAAAGCAATTGAACTATACTTAAAGTCTGTGCGTGCAGATAATAGTAGCATCGATAAATTTATTGATGCATTTAGAAAAGATATTCCGGAACTTATCTCAGCAGGTGTTAATGCAGATGAAATTCCTATTATATTGGATCAAATTCGATACAAACTCGAAGAATGATTAAGAAGTAAGGAGTAATGGATATAAATTCATTACTCCTTCTTTTTTGAATATTACATAGATTTCTCCTCTAATAAAAAAGCCCGGCTGACATTTACATATCAAACCGGGCCTCAACAACGTCTATAAATCAACACTAAAAACTTATCGATAAATGCACATTGTCTTTTCTCTGATTTAATAACAATAAACAGATCGATAAGTTTGAAGATAAGACGTATTTATGTATTCGTTTAACTATTATTCCTTCATTGAAACAATAGAAGACTATTATGTTTTTATGTATTCTAAAATAACTCAAAGGCGCATTGCTCTCACAGCAGTACGCCTTCATAACACCTTAAAAGACTAACCTATTATATAGAGAAATAAATATGAAAATCACATTAATCTAAAGAATATATTTATAATTTTATCTCTCACCTTTTTCATAAGAAATGTATTATTCCAAATAGAAACATTTTATCTGTTTCTCATTACTAAAACATAATATAATCCATTATGTTCTTCTAAAAAGAAAGTTTAATATATCGCATTAACGTTATTTAAATAGCAGGCTAAATAACTGATTCAACAACAAATACACCTAATAGTTGCAACAAGTAGGTAACAAAAAAAAGGAAAAGGAAGAATCTACGCAATCGTAAATTCTTCCTTTTCCTTATATATACAGAAGATATCAATATAATTTACACCATACCTTCCATATCTTTATAATTATTATTCTGAATATTTTTCTTTACAACCTTCTTTCTAGGTGCTCCTCCATTTTTATTCTTTCGTACAGACTTTGCACGCTTCTTTCTCGGCTCATAAGCAGGTGCTTCGCCATACTCAGGAAACACAGGTATCTTATATACATCCTTTCCTAGGAATTGCTCGATACGATGAAATTTAGATTGTTCATCTTCTGAAACGAAAGTAATCGCGAGGCCTTCATTATTTGCGCGCGCTGTACGTCCGATACGATGAATATAATCTTCAGGATCGTGCGGAATATCAAAATTAATAACTAATCGAATGTCATCAATATCAATACCTCGTGAAACGATGTCTGTAGCAACCAAGATGGACAACTTATTACTTTTGAAATCTTTCATTACAGACTCTCTTTCTGATTGCTGTAAATCAGAGTGCATTGCTCCTACATTAAATTTCATCGATTGTAAACGAGTGGCTAATTCCTTTACCTTAAGTTTCGATGAAGCAAATATAATAACTCGCTCAGGAGACGTATTTGCAAAAAGTCCAGTCAAGATAGGAAGTTTTTGATTATCATAACAAACATAAGCTGTTTGCATGATCGCTTCAGGTGGTCTCGAAACCGCAATCTCAACTTCTATCGGATCTCTTAAAATATTCTTTGCTAGTTGTCTTATCTTAGGAGGCATTGTTGCTGAGAACATAATTGTCTGTCTTGATGCCGGCAAAGCATTTACAATTTGCATGATATCATCATAAAATCCCATATCAAGCATACGGTCAGCCTCATCTAATATAAAATACGAAACGTGAGACAAATCAAGATCGATTAAATTAAGATAAGATAATAGTCTTCCCGGAGTTGCAACAACAACATCTGCTCCCATCTGAAGACTTCTTTTTTGCTGCTCCCACAATGCTCCGTCGCTTCCTCCATAAACCGCAATTGATGAAACTGGCAAAAAATATGAAAACCCTTCAAGTTGCTGATCTATCTGCTGGGCAAGCTCTCTCGTCGGAGACATTATTATCGCATTTATTGAATTAGCAGCATGCTCACCTTTGCTTAGCCTATTGAGCAATGGTAATACATAAGCAGCAGTTTTTCCTGTCCCGGTTTGGGCACACGCAATAATATCTTTCCCTTCTAATATATACGGAATAGTCTTCTCCTGTACAGGGGTTGCTTCCCGAAAATTCATTGCATCCAATCCTTGGAGCAAAGCATCTTCAAGATTCATTTCATCAAATCTCATCTGCCTTCGTATTTTATTAATATCGTAAAGATAAAATAAATAAATCAATTAATCGCGACCGTATACATACCAATATAAGGTTCCAACAAAAAAAGCTCCACCAACAATATTCCCTAACGTAGAAGGAAGTAGACTGTTTAGAAGAAATTGGGCCCAAGAAACATTTGCTCCCTCGAAAATTCCAAGCGGAACATAAAACATATTTGCGATACAGTGCTCATAGCCAATTGCCACAAAGCACATCACCGGCCACCATATTCCAAGAATCTTTCCTGTTGTATCTTTTGCACTTATTCCTAACCATATAGCTAAACAAACCAACCAGTTTGCTCCAATACCTTTCAAAAAAACTGTAAGAAAAGGATATGAAACCTTCGCTTCAGCCAGTTTAATTATACTAGAGTGCCAAGGATCGTAATGAACAATACCTGTTAGATAAATTAGAAAATAACTAAAGAATAATGCTCCTGCGAAATTAGAAGCATACACAGTTATCCAACTCCGTAATACTACAGAAAGAGAATGCTTTCCACTGAGTGCTCCGGGTGTAAAATAAGCAGTATTACTCGTAAAAAGCTCAGCTCCTGCAACAACAACTAAAATAAGACCAACAGGAAACATTGCTCCGGTTAAGAACTTTTGCAACCCCGGATTTCCGGCCGAAATTTCAGGAAACCCATAACCAATAAGGATAGATAGTAATCCACCCATTGCGATGTAAGCACCAGCAATAAAACCTAGAATGATTGTTTTTTTAAAGTTGAGACCTCGTTTCTCGAAAGATGTTTTTTCAACATAAGAAAGAATCTCTTTTGGCGTGTATAAACTCATAAATTCAAATAAAAAAATAAATAGTTAAAACGGCTTGTATTTCTAAACACAAAAGAATAGCCGAAACGATTGTGCCTCGGCTTATTTAATTATACGATAAAGAATCTAAATCAGAATGAACAATAAAAAGATTACTTGTAGTATTTCTTTATCAAAGATTGAATCTCATCATTAGTGTCTAATTGCTTTATCCAATTATTAAGACTGTCTAGCAAAACTTCCGAATCTTTGCGAACCGCCCAACCTTGTAATTGATTAAAGCTTATATCTGTACGGATATCGATATCGGGATATTTCGCATGCAGATCTTGTGCTATACGCTGATCACATACAGCATAATCAATATCTCCTCCTACAACCATTAAGAACAATTGCTCGCTTGAATACAGCTTATTCTCTTTGATATAGATGGTATCTCCAATCTCCTCCGACAAGTTCTTAATTCGTTGTATTGCTGGAGAATGTTCAGGCACATATAATGTTTTACCACCTAATTCAATTTGATTTCGTATTACATCAATCTTATTGCTATCTGCATCTACTGTACGCTGAACAAGGACTTGCTTACTTGCCAAAATTGGGATTGTAAAGTCAAATTCATCTTTTAAAGCATCTGTAATCGGAATATTCCGCATTAAAACATCAACTTCACCATCTTTAAGCATCGCAAAGCTTTTGTCAAGATTCATTTCTAAAGCAAGTTGAATCTCTAATCCACTTATTGCTGAAAGTTTTTTACTCAACTCGTATTCAAAACCTTGAAGAGAATCGCCAGAAATATAATAGCCCAATGACCCATACTCTGTCACAGCTCGTAATACTCCCGACTCTTTTATATCTTGCCAGGTTCTCTCCGTTGGCTTATCACCTTCTTTTAGATTAAAAAGTAAGGCGATAAGAGTCATAACACTAACAAGTAAAACAGAATATAATATCAGTAATTTACGCGTTTTCATTCAAGAAATTAATTGTTGAACATTACAGAAATACCTACTCGTAACTGAGGAGGATTTAGTGGATAATGCGCTAACGAAAAATAATTAGGCGTCATAAACTTTGCTCCAACATTATAGTACATCACAAAAAAACGAGCTTGTTTTAAGTGAGCATTCAAATATACATTCATCAACGGGAAGTTCCCTACTTTTACTTGATCCTGATTTACAAACTGCATCGATGCTGCTTGATAATAAGGTGCAAAATAAGAAGATGTGTAATATACATTTGTTCCTATTTGCAAAGTTAAAACTTTCACCAAAGGAAAAGCTGCATATAGATTAGAACTTACGCTAATCTTAGGAAGAGGCAATACGGCCTGATCACTACTTTGTTGAAAAACAACATCATTTTCCCATCCTAATGCTCGATAGTAAAAGTTTTGTTTCAATCGAGCTGTCAACACTTGCACACTACCACTGTTTTGAGTAGGCAAACCCTTTGAGTTGAAATAAATAAAATTCTGAATATTTTCAACAGAAGCCATCAACGAGGTATTTGTTGATGCTAGATTAACTTCTCCTCCAGCCAGTACTCGTCTTACTTTGCCAAAATCATTATCCCACCAATAGAATTTAGAGTGATAACGCTGCTCATAAAAGTTTGGAGCTAAATTTTTAAAGTATCCAAACGCTCTCACTGATGCTTCTTTTTTAAACAAAGGAAATTTCGTTTGCAACTCACCTCCAATCTTCAACTCGCCTGCTTTATATCCGGCAAGACAAAACTCAGCATCAGCATTGTATGTTAAAATACTTCCTCGACGTTTCGCTATCTCACCGCCAATTACAAAGTTATTCTGTGTATAAGAATCTGGACTTTGACGATTATCACTCATCAGCTTAAAATTACGAATCTCATAACCAGCATAAGCCGTAACTCCAAACTTGGCTAAATCATGAAATCCTTCACGCAGTGAAATCCCCAATGTATTTCGAACCGACCAATACGATGTCGTATCATTTACATTTCCATCGATGTAATTGTTTTCATATAACTTAGCTATAGAATCAACAGGCATATTCGAAATAAAACGTCTACGACTAGCAGAATAATCGAATGTATGAATTAAACTAGAAACAGGAACAAATTGCTCTTCTGTAACACTCTCTCCTTTTTCGTCTTGCGCTTCTACATCCTTATAGAACCCTAAATTATAACGCTGAGTAAAATAGAAACGTTTTGTTCTAAAACGATTCCATGTATCATTTAGTAAAGTAGGAATACTTTTAGAATCAAACTCTTTTCTACCCTCGGCAAACTCCTGTGGATGTGTCACATAGCGATCATCAATAACCCCACCATTTTCATAGTTTACGAAATTACTATTCGCTAAATAACCATGAATAGAATATTTATCAGAGTTATAACTAGAAAACAACCGATAGGTCAAATGTTTACCACCTTGAGAGTTATAAGCACCTCTGGCGTATAAATAATCAGCATCAAAGCCGACGTTAAACTTCTTCCCAAAGTTCATTGTAACTACCCCTTTCAATCGCTCTTCTCTCGTCACATTAGCTCCATTTTGAGTATACATAATATTTGTATATGGTAGCTTTGCATTATAATAAAGCATACTATCAGGATAGATACTAAAATAGTTGAAGTCATTTGCAAAAATAAAATCTTGCCCCTCACCTCGTTCTATAAAGACCTTAGATTGCGAAGGAGAACCTAAGGGCCCTAGATAGCCAATAGCTAAGCCGTTGGCTTCCATTTGTGCACTTTGTCCAAAATTCAACCTAGATGTATCCATCGGCGCAATTGAAATTTCGCCCAATCGTTCGGATAGTCGAAAAGCTGTAATACGTTTTATAGAATCTGTTTGTGTATTATTCATCAAACTATCCGGAACATCGTTCGGAGATGATAGTGTACGAAAGGGCGAACGAGTCTGCTGACCTTTTCTCCCTCCTTCTGCAGGTCGTTGTGCTTCTGCTACAACAGCTGTACACAAAGTAAAAGCTAATATGTATACTAAATATTTCATCAGGAACAAAGATAAAACAAAAAAACCGGAACACAGTCGTTCTAAAACGATAGTAGATTCCGGTTTCTTCGAAAATATTTGTGAAATATTATACTTTGCGTATAATATCCATACCTTTAAGAATCGCTTCCTTGTTCATTGGCAATAAATGATGGTGTCTTTCAGGCAAAGATTTCTTCAATCCTAACAAGACGTTCTCAATATTTACCATTGGACACACTTTTAATAAACCACCCAAAACGATCATATTAAAAGCTTTTGAGTTATTCATTTCCGTAGCTGCATCCATTGCGTCTACACGATACACTTGAATATCGGTACGTGTTACAGGGTGATGAATACCATAACCATCATAAATCAATATACCACCAGGTTTAACTTTGCTTTCAAACTTCTCAAGTGAAGGTTGATTCAACACGATAGCAATATCAAAAGAGTTTAGTACTGGCGAACTTATTCGTTCATCACTCAAGATAACAGTTACATTTGCAGTCCCTCCTCTTTGTTCTGGACCGTAGGAAGGCATCCAACTAACTTCTTTATTTTCCATCAAACCAGAGTAAGCTAAAATCTTACCCATTGACAAAACTCCTTGACCTCCAAATCCAGCTATAATAATTTCTTGTTTCATGCTCGTAAATTTATTATTCTACATTTTTCAAGTCACCCAATGGATAATGTTCAAACATATGTTGAGCCATCCATTTATTAGCTTGATCTGGCGACATTTTCCAACCAGAAGCACATGTCGAAACAAACTCAACAACAGAAGTACCTTTACCGGCCATTGAATTTTCAAATGCTTTGCGAAGCATCTTCTTTGCTTTTTTCACAGCAGCAACGGTATGCACCGCTTGGCGAGTCACCAAACATGTTCCTTCTAGCTTTGCCAACAAGTCTGAAATCTTTAGTGGATATCCATTCAACGCAACGTTACGACCATAAGGGCAAGTTGCAGTTTTCATTCCCTCTAGAGTTGTTGGAGCCATCTGTCCCCCCGTCATACCGTAAATACCATTATTAACGAATACGATCACAATATTTTCACCTCTATTGGCGGCATGAATTGTTTCGGCTGTACCAATTGCTGCAAGGTCACCGTCTCCTTGATAAGTGAAAACCATTTTCTCAGGATTAAGTCTTTTCACAGCTGTTGCAAGAGCCGGAGCTCTACCGTGTGCGGCTTCTTGCCAATCGATATCAATATAATTATATGCAAATACAGCACAACCTACAGGTGCAATTCCAATGGTTTTTTCTTCTAGGCCCATTTCATCAACAACTTCAGCTATTAATTTATGGACAACACCATGACTACAACCAGGACAATAGTGCATCGGTGTGTTATTCATCAAACGAGGTTTCTCATAAACCAAGTTCTCAGGTTTTAATATTTCGTTCAAATTCATGGTTCTATTTTTTATCACATTAAAAACTTCATAAAGTATTGAACTAATCTTACAAACAATGCAGCACCTCCACAATAATAAAAGTACGTTCTATCTGCCGATAAGAAATAGACAGCAACGGTCGCAATTGCGAGAAGTAGAAATACAGTCGTCAACACTTTATAAATCTTTTCCTGCTCCATAATTTCCAATTAGAGTAATTTGTTTTTAAGTGCTTCTAGAATTTCGTCCGGAGTAAATACAATTCCGCCTAAACGACCAAAATGCTCGACTTTAACCTTGCCATTAACAGCAAGTCTAACATCTTCCACCATTTGACCTGCATTTAACTCTACAGATAACATTCCTTTCACTTTATCACCATATTCATTCAGCACTTTTGAAGGAAAAGGCCACAATGTAATTGGTCTGAACAAACCAACTTTAAGCCCCTCTTCACGCGCCATTTCCACAACTTTTTGGCAAATACGAGCTGAGGATCCAAAAGCGATAAGCAAATAATCTGCATCATCACACATAAACTCCTCATAACGAACCTCTGCCTCTTCTATTGCTTTATATTTCTTTTGAAAACGAATATTATTCTCCTCCATCTTAGCAGGATCAAGCTCAAGAGACGTAATCACATTACGTTCACGACTTTTAGGCTTACCTAAAGTAGCCCATGGACACTCTTCAATAATCTCAGCTTCGGTTTTTCTCAATTGAGCGGGAGGCAAAACAACTTTCTCCATCATCTGCCCTACAATTCCATCAGCTAGAATCATCGCAGGATTTCTATATTTAAATGCTAGATCAAAACCTAAAGCAACAAAATCTGCCATTTCTTGTACCGAAGAAGGGGCTAACGTAATTAGACGATAATCGCCATGCCCTCCTCCTTTTACAGTCTGAAAGTAATCTGCCTGACTAGGCTGAATTGTACCAAGACCAGGACCACCGCGCATTACATTCACGATCAAACAAGGGAGTTCTGCTCCAGCAATATATGAAATTCCTTCAAGTTTCAAGCTTATACCTGGACTTGATGAAGATGTCATCACACGCTTACCACATCCGGCACCGCCATAAACCATATTTATGGCTGCAACTTCACTTTCAGCCTGTAATACAACCATTCCTGTCGTATTCCAAGGAGCTTCATCCATCAATGTTTCCATGATTTCAGACTGTGGCGTAATCGGATAACCGAAATACCCATCTGCTCCATAGCGAATTGCCGCATGTGCAATCGCTTCATTTCCTTTCATGAGTTTGATTTCTTCAGACATATGATTGTAGTTTTCTTACAGTTTAACTTTATAAACAGTTATGCAACCATCGGGACAAACATATCCGCAACTCGCACAACCAATACAAGCATCAGGGTTTTTCATGTATGAGTAATGATAACCTTTAGCATTTACTTCGCGAGGATGTAATTCCAAAACATCTGCCGGGCACGCAACTACACAAAGATCACAACCTTTGCAACGTTCTTCGTCCACAACAACAGTTCCTCTAAATTTTGCCATTGTTTTATTTATTTAGTGCAACACTCATTATTTAAAAATGCGATACGAATAAACTCTTATTTTTTATCACACTTTACAAAGCAATAAAAATAGTTCTTTTCACACAAACTTTTTAATGTCTTTTCTTCAGGCCATTATAAAGCAAATAGAAGATAAACAATATACCTAAACCTAATAGACAATACGACAACTCCTTGTAATACTCTTCCAGAAGTGCTTTTTGACTATAAAAACCGTACCCAAGTGCAGCTAGTACAACGTTCCAAATAAGAGCACCTAGTGTCGTATAAAAGCAGAAGTTTAAAAGCTTCATATTCGATAATCCTGCAGGTATAGATATTAACTGACGTATCCCTGGTACAAGTCGACCAATGAATGTCGAAATATTTCCATGTTTCACAAAATACTCTTCTGCTTTGAGAACCTTTGTACTATCTATTAAACAAAAGTGCGCGAATCGAGTATCTGCAAACTTATGAACAAGGTATCTTCCCAATGATTTTGCAATGTAATAATTTATCAATGCACCGATAAGAGCACCTATAGTTCCAGATAAAACAACCATATAAATATTCAAATCACCTTGGGCCGCTTTCCATGCAGCAGGAGGAATCACAACTTCTGAAGGAAAAGGAATAAATGAACTTTCTACAATCATCAACAACGTTATCGTAAAATAATTCATATTCTGCATATACCAATCAATGATTGGCTGAATAAAATCTGTCATAGTATAGAGTTAATAAATTAGTTGTAAGTAAAATAATATTGGTCATGAAATACAAAAGGGCAAAGAATCATTACTGACTCTTCGCCCACTGTATTAGTTAGTGTTTATAAGATGATAACCGATATAACAAAACATCCTTCTGCTTATATAGAAGGGAACTTGTCTCTATTATTTCGAAATCTATCATAAAATCTAGTTTCTTATTTATTTTTCACTTTGCTCCATGTATCTTTCAACGATACAGTGCGATTAAAGATCAATTTACCATCTTGAGAATCTTTGTCTAGGTTGAAATAACCCAAACGTGTAAACTGAAAATGATCGTTTGGCTTAGCATCTTTTAGAGCCATCTCAACACGACAATTTGTCAACACCTTCAATGAATCAGGATTCAACAACTCTAAGAAATCTTTGTCTTTATCTTCTGATGGATTCTCAACAGAGAATAATCGATCGTAGAT
>DLYT01000060.1:2368-3920 GCA_003447595.1 Porphyromonadaceae bacterium | reverse complement strand
GTTTGCGGATCATACTCTGCATATATTTCGACAATCTCTCCGTTTTCATCTTTCTTACAGCCCGTACACTTGACGATATATGCACTCTTCAATCGCACTTCTTGTCCTGGAGTCATTCGGAAATACTTCTTAGGAGCATCTTCCATAAAGTCCTCACGCTCGATCAAAAGCTCTTTTGTAAATGCAATCTCACGCGTACCCATGCTTTCATCTTCCGGATTATTTACCGTCTCCATCATCTCTACTTGTCCTTCCGGATAGTTTGTGATAATCAACTTAACTGGATCAAGTACTGCTGATACACGAGGAGCTCTAACATTAAGATCTTCACGCACTGCATGCTCCAATAAAGCAACATCAATAATACCATCATACTTCGTATAACCGATTCTATCAATAAAATTCCTGATAGATTCCGGAGTATAACCACGACGACGGAAGCCACAAATTGTAGGCATACGAGGATCATCCCATCCATTTACACGGCCTTCTTTTACAAGTTGAAGAAGCTTACGCTTACTCATCACTGTATATGTAAGGTTAAGACGGTTAAATTCGTACTGACGAGGTCTATAATCTGAATTACTTTCGTCTTTCAACTGATCGATAAACCAATCATAAAGCGGACGGTGTACAATGAACTCTAGTGTACACAAAGAGTGTGTTACTCCTTCAAAATAGTCAGACTGACCGTGAGCAAAATCATACATTGGATACACTTTCCAAGCAGTACCTGTACGGTGATGCGGATGCTTAATAATTCTATAAATAATAGGATCACGAAAATGCATATTGGATGCAGCCATATCTATTTTAGCACGAAGCACCATTGAACCCTCTTCAAACTCGCCTTCATTCATTCGATTGAATAAATCTAAGCTCTCTTCAACAGGTCTGTTTCTATATGGACTATCTATACCCGGCTCAGTAGGTGTTCCTTTTTGCTTTGCGATCTCCTCAGCAGATTGCTCATCAACATAAGCCTTTCCTTCTTTTATCAATCTTACAGCAAAATCCCATAACTGATTAAAATAGTCGGATGCATAATATATATTTGCCCATTTATAACCTAGCCATTGAATATCTTCTTGAATAGAGTCTACATATTCAACATCCTCTTTTACAGGATTCGTATCATCAAAGCGTAAGTTACAAATTCCGTTATATTTTTCAGCAATACCAAAGTCCATGCAAATTGCTTTAGCATGTCCAATGTGAAGATAACCATTCGGTTCTGGAGGAAAACGTGTTTGCAATTTCCCACTATTTTTACCCTCCGCGAGGTCATTCTCCACAATAACTTCTATAAAGTTCAAGCTTTTTTTGCTTTCCTCTTCGTTCTTGGTTATCTCTGTCATATTTAGTGAATCTAAAATGTTATTTAGCGCAAATTTACTTATTTATTCCAGTTGTAAATCACTTAATCTTGTTTTTTACACATTTGAAAAGCCTAAAACAACCCATTTAACCATCAGAATAAGTATACATTATTAGATTAGAGAGAGATAACCCATTCATTTATTTCATAAATCGAATCATGCAAAACCCACAA
>DLYT01000060.1:1350-2125 GCA_003447595.1 Porphyromonadaceae bacterium | reverse complement strand
ACCCTTGTTCGTGAATCTTTTTAATTTTATCCTAAACAAATAAAATAATCAAATAAAAAATTGACTGATGCAAAACTTTACATAGCACTGCTTGTTTTAATGGTAAATCTATAAATCAAAAAAGTTATGAAACGAATTTTAATTATGATCGCTGTACTAGTCGGAATGGGTGGTGCAGGTGTAGCTCAAGCTCAAAGTAACAATGCTCAAGTAGTAAAAGAAACCAAAAAAGAGCTTAACGAAAATCGTGCATCTTTAAAAGCGGCTAAAAAAGCTGCTGCGAAGAAAGCCAGAGAGTTGAAAGACGAAGTTCTACATCAACAATCAGTTCAAGCTATGCAAAATAAAGAGTTTGTTTTGGAAGCAGAACAAGTATTCTTTAAAAATGGTGACTTTGCTTGGGTACAACAAAACACAAACTTTATCTCTGTACAAGGAGATCAATCTGTAGTTCAGTTGGCGCTTAGCAACATCAATCCTGGTCCTAACGGTATCGGTGGTATTACTTTAGAAGGTAACATTACAGGTTACAATCTTAAAACCGATTCTAAAGGAAATACATTCCTTCAAATGCAAGTGTTTGGAACTAGTTTGTCTGCAACTGTATTTATTACATTGTACAACAATAGCCAACAAGCACACGCAACAGTAAGTCCTGACTTCAACAACAACAACATTGACTTTACAGGTGAAGTTATTCCTTACGGTCAATCAAATGTATTCAAAGGTCAAACAACTTATTGATCGAATATTTACAAAATAAAAAAAGCTGCCA
>DLYT01000060.1:0-1148 GCA_003447595.1 Porphyromonadaceae bacterium | reverse complement strand
ATTTATTTCTTGTCAACACCAAGTAAAAATTCATCGATTGCTTTTTTCAGATCTTCTTTAGGTATTGCTCCTACAGCCATCTGAGGTTTTCCATTCATCGGAACAAACAATAACGAAGGTAAACTTTGAATTCCAAATTTCTGAGCCAGCTCCTTATCTTTTTCTGTATCTACTTTATAGATAACAATCTTTCCAGCATACTCTTTAGCCAATTCTTCCAAAACAGGAGCTACCTTACGACATGGACCACACCAATCTGCATAAAAATCAATTATGGCTGGTTTATTCCCCTCAAATTTCCATTCCTGGCTATTCTTCTCATAGTTGAATACTTTCGTTAGAAACTCTTCTTTATTCAACTTTATAACTTTTCCACTCTCATTTGTTTTGTTTTGAGCAAATGCTCCGATAGACATCGTCACGAAAAAAAGAGACAAAATCCACGCATAGTTTTTCTTCTTCATAATTTCCATATCTAATATTTTATACTAGAAACAAAATTAGCAACATTCATCATACATTGTTCTCCATTATAAATATTTAAGTATATTGATATCCACAAAACATTCATGCAACCTTATTGGTTACATATTCGACAACGAAATATTCAGGCTTACCTGAATATATAAATCAACACAAAAAACATATCGCGTATGAACTCAAAATTCGGCAAAGCTATTCAAGCTGTTGTTATAATTTTAGTAGTACTGGTTTTCCTCAACTTTATGAGTTTTGTAGAAACACCAGAAGGCCAATTCGGCACATTTAATCCTTTTGTACCTGTAATCGGAGCCGTACATTCTATGACCTATAACATGGGAATGCACCCGATGTTATCAACAGGTATAGCAGTCGTATTATTAGTAGTAATTTGGTGGATGGTATATCGTCTACTCATCAAATTATCGAAAAAAAAATAAACTCTTTATCTCTTAATATCAAGCCACTAAACAACACTAAAGGTTTCAGACTTGAACAAAACAGAGAAAATGCTTTGCAAATACGAAAAAAACAATCTATATTTGCAAAGCATTTGAGTTAATACTCAAACAACAAATACAAGGAGAGGTGGCAGAGTGGTCGATTGCGGCGGTCTTGAAAACCGTTGTACTGCGAGGTACCGGGGGTTCGAATCCCTCCCTCTCCGC
>DLYT01000021.1:27015-69755 GCA_003447595.1 Porphyromonadaceae bacterium | reverse complement strand
TTCGAAAAATACTTAGCTGTTTCTACAAGCATATCATGTATAGAAAGCAGCTCTTTGCTATTCATGGCTTTTACATAGTTGTTGAAGATTTCAACATCCTTATCTGTGTATTCTGTTTCTTGAGCTTGTACCTGTGTGGTTGATATCCAAAGAATAGCTATCAGAGCACATAGTATTGTACTGCAACGTTTCATAAAATCAATATTTGGTAGTAAGCAATTCTTCTAATTTGATTAATTCGTCTCGTAGCTGAGCAGCTTCCAAAAACTCGAGTTTCTTGGCAGCTTCTTGCATGGCTTTCTTTGTTTGACCAATCGCTTTCTCTAGCTGCGGTTTGGTCATGTATTGTACAACCGGATCGGCAGCAACGCTCGAAGTGCTTGGTTCTACATAAGCTTTTGGTTCGGTCGCTCTGATGTCTTTGCCCAATACCGAAGTAGAGTTCTTCTGGACTTGACGCGGTTGGATACCATGTGCTTCATTGTATGCCATCTGTTTCTCGCGTCGACGATTTGTTTCGGTGATGGTTTTTTTCATACTGTCGGTCATTTTATCGGCATAGAAAATAACCTTTCCGTTTACGTTACGAGCGGCACGTCCTGCGGTCTGTGTAAGCGAGCGATGCGAACGAAGGAATCCTTCCTTGTCGGCATCGAGTACGGCAACAAGCGAAACTTCTGGTAAGTCAAGTCCTTCACGCAATAGATTCACCCCGATGAGTACATCGAAAACCCCCGCTCTAAGCTCATCCATGATACGGATACGGTCGAGTGTGTCTACATCGGAGTGGATGTAGCTACAACTAATCCCCATCTTGGTGAGATAATCGGTCAATTCTTCGGCCATACGCTTGGTAAGCGTCGTAACAAGTGTACGTTCGTTTACTTCGATGCGTTGTACAATCTCTTCCATCAAGTCGTCGATCTGATTCAAGCTTGGACGCACATCGATGATTGGATCAAGCAAACCGGTTGGACGAATCACCTGTTCTACGATCACCCCTTCCGATTTGGCCAGCTCATAATCAGCAGGAGTTGCGCTGACATAAACTGCTTGTTTGGCTAGGGACTCAAACTCGTCAAACTTCAGAGGTCTGTTGTCTAGGGCCGAAGGTAAACGGAATCCATATTCAACAAGGTTTTGTTTGCGCGAATAGTCGCCACCATACATGGCGCGAATTTGAGGAATCGTTACGTGACTTTCGTCAATCACAACCAAGAAGTCTTTTGGGAAGTAATCGAGCAAGCAGAAAGGACGGGTGCCCGGAGGGCGTCCGTCAAAGTAGCGGGAGTAATTCTCGATACCCGAGCAGTGCCCAAGTTCGCGGATCATCTCCAAGTCGTATGACACGCGTTCGTACAATCGTTTTGCCTCGTATGGCTTGCCTATCTCTTTAAAGAATTCAACCTGTCTTCCTAAATCTAAATCGATTTCGCCGATAGCATTATCAATACGCTCTTTGGTTGTAACAAACAAGTTGGCTGGGTATATATTGTATTCTTGATATACTCCTAAGGTGTTGCCTGAGATGGGATCAATGGTTTCGATCGATTCGATTTCATCTCCCCAAAAAATAACGCGCACCATAAAGTCGGTATATGCAAGGAATATATCTACGGTATCTCCTTTTACTCTGAAATTGCCTCGATTCAGTTCTACTTCGTTACGAGAGTAGAGGCTGGCTACTAGTTTGCGTAGAAACTGATTGCGGGCAAAGGTTTGTCCGGCCTTAATAGAGATCACATTGCTGTGAAAGTCTTCCGGATTACCGATACCATAAAGACAAGATACCGAGGAAACAACAATAACGTCTTGTCGTCCCGACAACAGAGACGAAGTTGTAGAGATACGTAGCTTCTCGATCTCGTCATTGATGGCAAGATCTTTTTCTATATAAGTATCGGTAGTTGGAATGTAAGCTTCCGGTTGGTAGTAGTCGTAATATGAAACAAAGTATTCGACGGCATTATTCGGAAAAAAGCTCTTAAACTCACTATAGAGCTGCGCCGCGAGTGTTTTGTTGTGGCTTAATATTAATGTCGGTTTTTGTACGTTCTTTATAACATTGGCGATTGTAAATGTTTTGCCCGATCCGGTAACACCCAAGAGTGTCTGGAAAGGAACGCCTTCTTTTATCCCTTCAGATAAGGATTTGATAGCCTCGGGTTGGTCCCCCGTAGGCTCAAATTGTGATGTAATTTCAAATTTCATTGCAGAATTATTCTCCCAAAGGCATAACAGCCCAAAGTATCAAATAAAATATAAATCCGGCAAAAGCAGTGAAGATAGTTAGTGCAGCATAACCAATACGCACTAATGTAGGGTCAAGGTCAAAATATTTGGCAAGACCGCCACATACGCCAGCTATCATTTTATCACTTTGTGAACGTGTTAGCTTTTTTTGTTCCATAACGATACGTTTGTTTAGTTGTATAAATAGGATGAATTATCATTGAATAATGCCCTGTAGCCAGTGCATTAAAACGAATGTCAAAGATAAGATAATCCGACCGAAATAATAAAAGGTTCGGTCGGATTTTATTTAGTTCAAAAGTCTACGCTAGACTTTATACTTTTAATCCTCTTCAAAGAAGAATTTTTCTTCATCAAAAGCTGGTTTTAAGTCATCAAACCAACTAGCTTGCGGATCGTACTTGGCAAAGAATGGCATACCTACCCATTCCGGATTGCGGCCTTGTAAAAAGCGTAAAGCAAATACTTTTTCACCTTTAATTTCTGTGACACCAAGTATTTGAATCTTTCCCGGAGTAGCACTCATGCTAGGTCCGCGCACGGTACGACAAATGCCACTCACTTGTTGATAAGCATTGCGGAATATTTGCCAACACTGTTCGAGAGGCAGATCAAAGAATGTTTTAGAACCTGTATCGCGAGCAATGAACATGTAGTAAGGTATACAACCCAGGTCGACCTGCTTTTGCCACATTTCAGCCCAAAGCTCCGCTTTGTCGTTGATGTGTTTTAATACAGGCGATTGTGTTCTGATTTGAGCACCGGTACTTCGTATGCGTTGAATGGCAAGCTGTACGGCCGGAGTGCTTAATTCTACAGGGTGGTTGAAGTGAGCTTGTATAGCAACATTCTTTCCTGAACGTACTATTTTCTCAAACAAATCAATCATGTCGTTTGAATCATTATCAGTTAGATAACGATATGGCCAGTAAGCCAGAGATTTGGTCCCGAAGCGAATGGTGCGGATGTGCTTGAACTCCTCTGTAAGTAGGGGCTCAATGTAAGACGAGATTATTTTGGCGGAAGCAGTCATTGGGTCTCCACCGGTAAAAAGAACGTCGGTAACATCCGGATGAGTACGTAGATACTCTTGAAGTAGTTCGCCGTCTTTCATGGCAAACTTCATTTCAGACATGCCGGAGAATTGAGGCCATCTAAAGCAAAATGTGCAATATGCATGGCAGGTTTGTCCTTGGCTAGGGAAGAATAGAACCGTCTCGCGGTATTTGTGCTGAACTCCTTTTAGCTTTACTCCGTTTAATGTAGGGACATTGTGTTCTTGTCCGGCCGGATTTGGATTAAGCTGCATTCGTATTTCTTTCACAACACGTGCCAATTCTTCTTTTCCTTCCTTCATAGCATTCTTAACGGCATCGTATTGATCTTTGCTCAACATTTCTTTGCGAGGAAATGTAAGCGTGAAAATAGGATCGTTCGGAGCATCATTCCAGTTTATAAGTTCTTCCGTAACATAGTTGTTTGCCTTGAACGGGAGTACTTGTCCTACAACTTCGATTGCTTCCAGTTCACTCTCGGGAAGGAGCGATAGTTGAGGAATGTTTCGAAAGTTGTGTAATGAGAAAGCTTGATACTCTTTTTTTGTCATAGGTGAATTCGTTTTTGATAGTTTATATATAGACCTCTTCGCGAGGGGTATAATCGCAAGCGATTGGACGATAAAATCGGTTTAGATAAGGATTTTTGAAGTTGTTAGCAATTCGATAAAAGTGCCTTCTTTTCAAAGATAGGCAAAATATGCTAAAATAGAAAATCCTTTTTATTTATAACTGTCTCATTGCTTCATCGGTTGACCAAAACAGTTGAAAATCTATTACAAAAATGTTATTTCTTAGAGCTCAATAGTTTTAAATATAAAAAATATAGTTACTTTGCGATACATTAATACCTTAAAAAGAATAACACACAACGACAGATGATTTGGAACGAGACCATTGAATGCATGCCGCGCGAAGAGTTGAAGAAGTTACAAACGATTCGCCTAAAAGCGATTGTGAAGCATGCTTATCATAATACACCTTTTTATAGAAAAAAGATGCAAGAGATGGGGGTAACCCCAGACGACATAGAGACCTTGGAAGATATAACAAAGCTTCCATTTACGACAAAACAGGACTTGAGAGACAATTATCCTTTTGGACTCATGGCGGTGCCTATGTCTGAAATTGTTCGTTTGCATGCCTCCTCGGGCACAACCGGCAAGCCTATTGTGGTAGGATATACCCGAAAAGATCTAAATATTTGGTCGGAAGTTGTGGCTCGTTGCCTTGCTGCTTATGGGGTAACAAAGCATGACTCTATACAGGTATCGTATGGTTATGGTTTATTTACCGGAGGTTTGGGACTCCATAATGGCGTTGAGTATTTGGGTGGAACTGTGATTCCGATGAGTAGTGGTAATACCCAAAAACAAATCCAACTGATGCGTGATTTCGGTGCAAAGGCATTGGCTTGTACCCCTTCATATGCGCTTTATTTGGCCGAAGCGATAAAAGATTCGGGAATTCCTCGCGAGGAGTTTCAATTAAAGATCGGGATCTTTGGCGCAGAACCATGGACCGAGAATATGCGTAAGGAGATTGAAGACGCAATGGGCATTAAGGCATACGACATTTATGGGCTGACAGAGATTATAGGTCCGGGTGTAGGTTGTGAATGTCAGAGTCAAAATGGTACACACCTATGGGAAGATCATTTTTATCCTGAGATTATAGATCCGGAAACATTAGAGCCAATGGCCGATGGTGCAATTGGGGAGTTGGTGTTTACAACACTGACGAAGGAAGGAATGCCTATGATTCGTTACCGTACACGCGATTTGACATCGTTAAACTATGATGTATGTGATTGCGGACGTACTGCGGTGCGAATGAATAAGATACTTGGGCGAAGTGATGATATGCTGATCATTAGAGGTGTAAATGTATTTCCTTCACAAGTAGAGTCGGTAATTCTTGAACTCGAAGAGTTCGAACCTCATTATTTGCTCATCGTAGACCGTGTAAACAATACCGATACCTTTGAGGTACAGGTAGAGGTACGCGAACAATATTTCTCAGATGAAATGAGTAAAATGATTGCGTTGAAAAAGAAAATAGCGCATCGTTTGCAAACGGTATTGGGGATTGCTCCGGACGTGAAACTCGTAGAGCCACGCAGTATTGAGCGTAGTCAAGGTAAAGCCAAGCGTGTGATTGATCACAGAAAGCTTGTGTAAAGGATTTGGAAAGTAAGAGTTTAAACCTCGAAAATATATATGTTATGCTAGCAAGACAGCTATCTATTTTTTTGGAAAACAAATGTGGCAGATTTACGGATGTGTCGCGTATATTGGGAGAAGCCGGTATCAACATGGCTGCTTTCACTGTATCAGAGAATTCCGACTTTGGGATACTAAGGCTTATCGTGTCTGATGTAGACAAGGCTTTCGAGGTTCTTAAAAATCACCATTATGCAGTAACGGTGACAGATGTAGTTTGTCTATATTGTCCAAACACACCCGGCGCACTGGCAAAAGCTATGAGCATCATCACAGATGCCGGTATCTTTGTTGAGTATATGTATGCATTTGCTCAAGGTGAAACAGCTCATGTTGTGATACGTCCAAACAATGTATTACAATGTATAGAGGTGTTAAAAGAGAATAAACTAGAGCTTTTGGCTGCAGATGATCTATATAAGTTGTAATCATTGTAACCAAACAATTTTAATAATTCAAAGGTATTCTGTAAATTTGCAGACTAAAATCATGCTGATGAGAAGGTATATATATTTATTCGCTGTTGCTATAATGTTTGCTTCTTGCGGGGAGTATAACAGAATCTTGAAAAGTACTGACTACGAAACGAAGTATCAGTATGCTAAGAAGTATTTCAATGCTGGGAAATTTGACCGCTCCGCAACTTTGCTAGAAGAGTTGGTAACCTTGTTTAAAGGTACAGCCTATGCAGAAGAATCATTGTATCTACTTGCTCAAAGTTATTATGGGCAGAAAGATTACGTAACAGCAGCATCGTATTTTGATACATACAGTTCTAGTTATCCAAAAGGAGATTATACTCAACTAGCACGTTTCTATTCAGGTTATGGTTTGTATCTGGATTCTCCGGATGTACGTCTTGATCAGAAACAAACGTACGATGCAATTGCTAAGATGCAATTGTTTCTAGAGTACTATCCACAAAGCGAGCGCGCTGCAGAAGCACAGAAAATTTTGTTCGAACTGCAAGAAAAGTTAGCTTACAAAGAACTTTTAGCTGCCAGATTGTATTATAATTTGGGGACCTATATGGGTAACAACTACGAGTCGTGTGTAATCACATCTCAAAATGCAATGAAGATGTATCCTTACACAAAGTATCGTGAGGAGTTGATGTATCTTACATTGCGTGCAAAACATGAACTTGCTACTAAATCAGTTGAAGAGAAATTGCAGGTTCGTTATCGTGATGTGATTGATGAATACTATAACTACTTGAATGAATATCCGGAAGGAAAATACAGAAAACAAGTAGAGAAGTTTTTCGAATATTCAAACAAGCGAATCAAAGAAGGATATTAATTATATAAATTATTGGTATAAGTATGGATTACAGAAAGTCTAATGCTCCAACCAATACCGTAACCCGCGATATGATGTCATTGTCTGAAGACACTGGCAACGTATACGAATCGGTAATGATTATTGGAAAAAGAGCAAATCAGATCAGCGTAGAAATGAAGCAAGATCTTGAGAAGAAGCTTCAGGAATTTGCTTCGTACAGCGACAACCTAGAAGAGGTTTTCGAAAATAGAGAGCAAATCGAGATTTCTCGCTACTACGAAAAATTGCCAAAGCCAACATTGATTGCTGCTCAGGAGTATTTGGAAGGAAAGGTTTATCATAGAAACCCGGCTAAAGAAAAGAATAACTTCTAATTTGGGCCGTCAAAGGAAAAAATATTCTATCATCTCAAAAAGGCCGATTCCGAAAAGAGTCGGCCTTTTTTAAATTTACAAGTATCATGATACAACGCGTACAAACTCTTTATTTGTTTATAGTGGCCATCTTAATGTTGTCGCTAAACTTTGTTTCGCTCGCAGAACTAATATCTCCGGATGCAGTCTATAAGTTTGATGTATTTGGTGCGTATACAGCTCTTACGGCAGAGTCGACTTTAGTATATCCTACATGGGGATTGTTTATTATTAATACACTGATTGTATTGCTTTCGTTTGTAGCAATCTTTATGTTTAAGAAGAGAATGTTGCAGATGAGGGTTGTGATTTATTCTTCGATCTTTCTAGTGGCTTTCTATGGTCTTTTCTATGGATTCTATTGGATGACAAAAGAGCAGTTGGGGATTGTAAATATGCACATTGGCATACCATTGGCATTTCCTGCGATTTCTTTGATCTTAAATGTAATGACAATTCGTAATATCAGAGCGGATGAGGCATTAGTGAGATCGTTGAACCGCATCCGCTAAGACAATACATTATCTTCTTTTGATTGGAATAAGATAGGTAAAGTTTGCCGAAACATTCATATTGGAGGACGCTGCAAAGTGATCCTCCTTTTTATTTCCGAAGATATCACTGAGTCCGAAAAATACGCGACCTTCAAGAAGGAAGTTTCCGATACCGGTTTTCAATTCAATACCCGGCCCTCCACACAAGCCCCAGTTGAACTTATTCTTGATAGCCATGCCATGTTGAGCATTCTCTCTATCATTGGGTTTCTCGTCTGCTCCGAAGTTATAGGTTTCTTTGTCGCCTATAGCAAAGCCAATCTGAGGTCCCAGATTCAAAAAGAACTGAAATCGTTTGCCATTCGTACAGATATGCGTCATAAAAGGAATGTCGATGTAGTCGATGCTGTGGCTATATTGAGCGGTAGAACCAACCGGAAAAGACTCTTTCCAACCTTGTTTCGAATACCTCACTTCGAGCTGAAGTCCCACATATTTATCGCCAATATATCGAGCCATAACCCCCATGTTGTATTGCATCAACATGGATTCACTCACCTTTGGCTGAAAGTTTACCCTTGAGAAGTTGACACCACCCGATGGGCCAATTGAGAATTCTCTGATCGAGTTGTCTTGCTGTGCAAGGGCTGTAAAAGAGAAACAGCCCAAGAGCAATAACAAGATATAATATCGTTTATTCATGTGCAAAACATTAATCATTTGTTCTAAACTCACTTACGCTAACCGAATAGTCGGGGCGGTAATTGATAATAAACAAGTTGGTATTGATAAATCCACCCCACGTATTTACGCGTTCAAAGTTGAAGCCTGTTTGCAAACTCTTATAGTTGATCTTTGATAGATTATTCTCGAAATTTGTTCCGTACGAATTAATTGCATTTAAGAAATACATTCCGGTATCAAAACCAAGCATTCCATAGCGAGGATAAGACACGTACAACGATTTGCTATACCACACCTTAAACTTGTTGTAAAACTCTTTCACCTGAGAGGAAAGATTGTTTGCATAGAAGTTCGAATAGATATACGTATCTAATGCATAATATTTATCCAAATACTCTTTTGTATATACTTGCCAATCAGGGTAGCCAAATAACGACAAGGTATATTCCGGTTTAGAATCTTTTATCGACTTCAGTGGAGCCAAAAATCTACTTAAAGCCTCGGCGCTAGAAGTCGTTGGTATAATAACGTTCGGTTTCGTATCACTTAGATAAGAAAGGAGTGTTTCGCTGAAGTTTTCCGAATTATAAGTACACGTTTGATACTCCATCTTCTTAGCGTCTAACTCCGATTTGAGTTCTGAGATAAACTCATCTTTGCTATCTTTATCTTGAGGCATTTTCAAAATAACCACATTGTGATTTGCGTATAGCGTAGAGAAAGCTTGTGAAGCCTTTGAATAAAGATACGATTGAGGAGTATTCACCTGAAAGATATCCGGGTTATTCAGTACATTATCATTCTTCGAAGTGAATGGAATTACATATTTGATGTTATTCTTTTGAGCAAAGTTTGCGATTAGATTGATTTGCTCGTTGTAGACTGCACCTACAATCAAATTCATCTTTTTCATCTCTTCCTTACGCAAGATATCGGCAGTCGTTTTTGGGTTTTTGTTTGTGTCGTACACATACAAATTGATCGATTGCCCTTTTTTCTTCAAGCTATCTACAGCCAGTAAGAAACCCTCATAATACTCGATAAATCGCGCATTATTAGGATCTACGGCAGCACCCGGATCCTTGCTCATGAAAGGAAGCAGTAGTGCGACATTGGCAGCGCTAACTCGTTTGGCCGCAATTGTTTGATTCAGTAACGCGTTTATTTCAGCTTCGTTACCCAATGATTCGGTCGCAATCTCCGTAATTTCTACGGGAGAAGGGATGAATATAATTTGTCCGGCTTTGACACCGCTTTTCAATTCGGGATTACGCTCCAATAAAGCCTCCGGCGTAACATGAAATGCTCTTCCGATGCTGAATAAAGTCTCCTTTTTCTTGATTTTATATTCGATATCCGGCTTTTTAACCTCTTTGATAACGGTTGTTGTTTGGCTTGCGCTACTTTGAGGAATACGGATTGTGCGTCCGATTTTGAATGTAGCGGCTGTAAGACCCGGGTTTTCTTCAATGATTTGTTGCGGGGTTACATTGTTTGATCTCGAAAGAGAGTAAAGAGTTTCTTTCGGAGCAATTGTGTGAAATGTGTATGCCTGTTCTTGTGTGCTCAGTAGATCAGCTCGTTTTTGAGGGATGATCAGTTTGTCTCCAATCTTAATTACGGTCTTACTGTTTGGATTCAACTTGTAAATATCCTCAGGCGTAACTCCATACATCGTAGCGATGGCATAAACAGTTTGTCCACGTTCAATAGTATGCGTAAACGTATCGGAATTTGCTTTACCACTTCCGGCTACTTGAGAGTAAGCATGAATGCCAACAAATGTCAGCAAAAAACTTAGTAACCAAATTTTAGATCTATTCATATATTGCTTCTCTTTTTATCTACACAAAGATAGTACTTTTTGTGAAAGCATTTAAAACAAAATAGAAATGCACTGACATATCAAGTCAAAAGATTAAATTTGTAGACTAAACTTTTAGACTAGAATGAGCACTACCAACAAAATTGCCTGGTTTTTGTCAGGCGGAATTCTTTGTTCTTCACTACTTTTTCTTTGTGGTACCGATTCTAAAAAAGAGCTCAGCAACAAGCCTGTAGTAACCTCTTTTATACAATCGGTAGAAGTGCCGCAAAGTGTAGTTTTTTGTGATCAGGTTATTGATCTTACGCCTTACGACAGACACGAACGTTTCGATAGAGAAATCAACTCATTTTCATATTTGCACGCAACAACGATGCTGTTGTTTAAGCGTGCCAATCGTTATTTTCCGATTATAGAACCGATCTTGAAGGCAAACGGAATCCCCGATGATTTCAAATACTTGGCTGTAATAGAGAGTCATCTCGACGCAAAAGCCCTTTCGCCGGCCAAGGCTGCCGGGATGTGGCAGTTTATACCATCGGCCGGAAAAGAAAAAGGACTTCGTATCGTAGATGGTGTCGATGAGCGTTATCACATTGAGAAATCTACCGAAGCCGCTTGTAAGTATCTGAAGGCTGCTTATGCCAAATACGGTGATTGGCCGTCGGTGGCTGCCTCATACAATGGCGGGATGGGCCGAATTTCGGGCGAATTAAATAAGCAAGATGCCGATACAGCCCTCGATTTGTGGTTGGTAGAAGAAACATCGCGCTATCCGTATCGTATTATGGCAATCAAGTCAATCTTTGAAAATCCCTATAAATATGGATTTGTGTTAAAGAAAGACCAACTCTATAAACCCGTGAAATTCAAAACGGTTATAGTAGACAAAGATATACCTGATTTGGCAGCGTTTGCGAAAGAGCAAGGAATCACTTATTCGCAGTTGAAGCAATTCAATTTGTGGTTGCGCGATCGTAAACTAATCACCAACGGATATAGCTATGAAATACAAATACCCGATGTAAAAGACTTATCATATGCAATGCCAAACAAGTATGCACATAATAAGAATTGGGTAGTTGACTAAATAGTTTGGAGCAAATTATGACAGACGAAAGAATCGAACAAACAGGTACGATATCGGTACTCGGAGCAAGAGTCCACAACCTGAAAAATATCGATGTAGACATTCCGCGCAATAAGCTCACCGTAATCACGGGCTTGAGTGGAAGCGGGAAATCTTCATTAGCCTTTGATACAATCTTTGCCGAAGGACAACGCCGCTACATAGAAACCTTTTCTGCTTATGCCCGAAACTTTTTGGGCAGTATTGAGCGTCCTGATGTAGATAAAATTACAGGCTTAAGTCCTGTGATTTCGATCGAACAAAAGACAACGAATCGCAATCCGCGCTCTACGGTAGGCACAACCACCGAGATTTATGACTTCTTACGTTTGTTGTACGCGCGAGCAGGCGAAGCCTATTCCTATCTTTCGGGAGAGAAGATGGTACGTTATACCGAAGAGCAAATATTAGAACTCATTCTTTCAGAATACATTGGAAAGAAAGTGTTCATTCTAGCTCCGGTAGTTCGCAATCGTAAAGGTCACTACAAAGAACTCTTCGAGCAAATTCGTAAAAAAGGATACATCAATGTGCGTGTAGACGGAGCCATGCGTGAGATCATTCACGGCATGAAACTCGACCGTTACAAAATGCACAGTGTGGAGATTGTAATCGATAAGTTGAAAGTTTCGAATACCGACGAAAGACGATTGAAGGAAAGCGTACGCATTGCCATGAAGCAAGGCGACGGGCTTTTGATGATTCTCGACGACGAAACAGGACAGGTACGTCACTACAGTAAAAGTTTGATGGACCCTGCTACCGGATTGTCGTATAGTGAACCGGCTCCACACAACTTCTCGTTCAACTCTCCTCACGGAGCATGCCCTAAATGCAAGGGGTTAGGAACGGTAAACCTCATTGATATCGATAAAATCATACCCGATAAATCAATAAGCATATATAAAGGTGCTATTTTACCTTTGGGTAGTTATAAGAAATCTCTCATTTTTTGGCAGATCGAAGCATTGTGCGAAAAGTATGGAGTAACGATCAAAGACGCGGTAAGTACCTTACCCGACGATTTGCTCGATGAGATCATGAATGGAACGGAAGACCGACTGCAAATAAAGAATGAGTCGTTGGGCGCGTCTAGCTATTTTCAAACCTATGAGGGGATCGCGAAGTTTATTTTGTTACAACAAGAAACGGAAGCATCCGCGTCGGCGCAAAAATGGGCAGGTCAGTTTATCAAAACCGTAGAATGTCCCGAGTGCCACGGCCTTCGTCTCAATCAAGAAGCATTACACTATAAGATCGATGGCAACAGCATTGCGCAATTGTCACAGATGGATATATCAGAACTGTCTCAATGGGTCGAGCATGTAGAAGACCGACTCAATGATAAACAGAAACAAATTGCGGTAGAGGTCTTGAAAGAGATACGCACCCGTTTGCAATTTCTTCTCGATGTAGGGCTTGATTACTTATCATTGAATCGAGGATCAGCATCGCTTTCAGGTGGTGAAAGTCAGCGCATCCGTCTGGCTACACAAATTGGTTCTCAATTGGTGAACGTATTATACATTCTCGATGAGCCAAGTATCGGGTTGCATCAACGAGACAATGTGCGATTGATCAATTCGTTGCTACAACTACGCGATGCGGGCAACTCAGTTATTGTAGTAGAACACGACAAGGATATGATGCTTGCCTCAGACTATGTAATCGACATGGGACCGAAAGCCGGCAGGCTGGGTGGTGAAGTTGTTTTTGCAGGAACACCTCCGGAAATGTTAGCTTCGCATACTACTACGGCAGGGTATCTCAATGGTGAAATTCAGATTGAGGTTCCGGACGAACGAAGAAAAGGAAATGGACTAAAGTTAGCCCTTTACGGTGCTAAAGGAAATAACCTCAAGAATGTAAATATATCGATGCCTTTGGGTACACTTGTTTGTGTAACCGGTGTGTCGGGAAGTGGGAAAAGTACATTAATAAACCGTACACTGCAACCGATACTCAGTCAGCATTTCTATCGTTCGTTGCAAGACCCGATGGAGTATGATCGTATCGAAGGTCTCGAGAATATCGATAAGGTTGTAAATGTAGATCAATCACCGATCGGACGTACACCACGTTCCAATCCGGCAACATATACAGGCGTATTTTCAGATATACGTAATCTTTTTGTCGGACTTCCCGAGGCGAAGATTCGTGGTTATAAGCCGGGTCGCTTCTCGTTCAATGTAGCGGGAGGTCGTTGCGAAACCTGTAAAGGAAATGGATATAAAACCATCGAGATGAATTTTCTTCCCGATGTGCTTGTGCCTTGCGAAGATTGTCATGGCAAACGTTACAACCGCGAAACGCTTGAGGTTCGTTACAGAGGTAAGTCTATTGCCGATGTCTTGGATATGACGATCAATATGGCTGTGGAGTTTTTCGAAAATATTCCTTCCATATACAACAAGGTAAAAGTGCTACAGGATGTAGGTCTTGGTTATATCAAATTAGGACAACCCTCTACAACCCTTTCGGGAGGAGAGAGTCAGCGCGTAAAACTAGCAACCGAACTTGCCAAGCGCGATACCGGAAAGACGCTTTACATACTGGATGAGCCTACTACGGGTTTGCACTTTGAAGATATTCGCGTGCTACTCGGGGTATTGAATCGACTCGTCGATAAAGGAAATACGGTTATTGTAATTGAGCATAATTTAGATGTGATCAAATGTGCCGACTACATCATCGATATGGGCCCTGAAGGTGGTAGAGGCGGAGGCCGTTTGCTGTGTGAAGGCACACCCGAGAAGGTAGCAAAGAACACGGAAAGCTTTACCGCTCAATTCCTCAAAGAAGAACTTAAGCTGGCTCGAGAATTAAAGCGCAAGCAAAAGAAACAAGAAAAGAACAACGAATAATACAATATGGTAAAAGCTAAGTGTTCCTGTTTAGAGGGTGTACTTAGCTTTTCCGATTTATACATTAATCATTCAAAGATGCAAAAACAAAAGATCAAAGACGTAGTTTTTGACTTCGGTGGTGTTATCATGGAACTAGACCGCAGTCGGGCCGTAAAGAAATTTATCGAAATCGGAATAGACAATGCTGAAGACTTAATCGGGCTTTATCACCAACAAGGAGTGTTTCTTGAGGTAGAAGACGGAACAATAGATCGTGAAGGCTTCTATGCAAAGATGCGTGAGATTTGTGGAAAAGACATCCCAAGTGAGAAGATGGACGAAGGGTGGTTGGCTTTTATTACCGATACTCCACAATATAAACTCGACTTTATCAACGAACTACGCAGCAAATACAAAGTGTCGATGTTGAGCAATACCAACCCGATTATTATGGGCTGGGCAAAATCAGATGAATTTACGGAAGCAGGTAGACCGGTAGACGCGTATTTTGATGAGCTTTACCTTTCATACGAGATGAAGGTAGTGAAACCATCGCGTAAGATCTTCGAAATGATGATTGAGCAATCGGGTATGAATCCGAGCGAAACACTTTTCCTTGACGATGGAGCCGGTAATATTGCCATAGCCAAAGAGATGGGATTTCATACCTATCAGCCGGCAAACGGCGAAGACTGGCGTCATGTATTTGAACATTATACCAACGAGTAATTAAGTAAAAATAGGATATAACACCACAAAGGTTCAATCTCTGTCGATTAAACTTTTGTGGTGTTTTTTATGTAATAATATCATTGTATGTGCAACAATCGTAGGGTTAAATCATAGCGTGTCTGTGATTTTTAGGTAAAATATACAGGAATGCACATCGTTAGAGTATGTAAATAAGTTGTGATTTGTGGTGTTTTTTTAATTTGAGTTTTTTAGCTTTGACATGTAATGTTTGGAATATAATTAAAAATGTAAGTTCAAATCATATTTTTCCAATCTTATAGTGTTGAACGGATGAGGTGAGCTCATCACGAAAAAGCAGAATAATGATATTTAAAAAACTATTAATTAAGAAACAGAAATTTAGAGATGTTGACGATAAAGGAATAAATATATTTCTTGCAAATGTTGAGGCGTTGTGTTGTATAGAGCAAGTAACAAAGTTATTGCTAGATCATAAATCACAGCAAGCATACGTTTACAATTATGATCCATCGCTGTTTTATCTCATGGGCTCGGAACGAAATAGTCTGAGCAAAGAAATAATTGAACAATTTCGTGCAATCGAAGATCTACCTATTATCAAGAAATACTGCGATATTATCAATAAATATTTTACTGATAAAACAAATGAATTTGATCGTACGTATTTTTTCTCCATTGATTTTGTCTGTAATGAAGGTACAGACGAGCAGTTTTCTTTGTGTATAAAAGTTTTACCTTATTTATACACGTCTAATAAGAAACTCCATGCCTCATTGTGCTTTTTTGAAAAAAGCAATCATACCGGAAAACCAAAATTGAAACTTCACAATGTCAAAGATCAGAAAGTTTTAGTTTACTCTACGGCAACCGGACACTTTATCGATCAAGAGCGTACAGAACTCTCACCTCTCGAAATAGAAATATTAAGAAGATCGGGGGAAGGCGAAAAAGAGCAGTTTATGGCTGACGCATTAGAACTAACCCTCGGGAGCTTAAAACGCATCAAAGCAGGTATCTTTGAAAAGCTAAAGGTGCGTTCCATCTCAGAAGCAATTTTTGTTGCATATAAACAAGGACTTTTTTAATCGAAAAATTGACGAAAATGGATTTCGAATTTTCACCATTATCCGTATTTGAGAAGCATTCCGGATTCGACTTTCTAACCCAAGACGAGTGGGAGTGGTATTTATCTGAATTTGTACGAAGAGGACGAATCTATGCCGAGTCGCGTAACAGAAGTTTTATGGTTGTAAATACCATCACTGCGCAGCCTTTATTTATATCGCGGCAAGTAATAGATGAACTTGGATATAGTGTTCAGGAATTACGAGCAAATCAAGAACACTTTTTAGCCGAAATAACACATCCCGACGATGATGCATTCTTTCATGGAATCGGAGTGCATCTAAGACCGATCCTGCATAAGTTTGGTGCGGATAAAAAGCTTATAGATATGTGCTTGCAGTTTACAGTGCGCTATCTATCTAAAAGCCAGGAGTATTTGCAGTTTGATTGTAATTTGTATCCGATGGCAATGCTCAATGGCCGCTCTACATTTGCATTGGTTTCTATGCGTAAACTAGAAACGTTGGTTCCGGCTACTTTTCAAGTATTTTTCATGAAGGAGAATGTGCGTTATATCTACTCTTCCCGTCTTGGCAAACTTGTATTGGAAGATAAAGTTATGCTTAAACCGATCGAATTGGAGATTCTAGAGTATGTAGCTCAAGGAGTGCGAGAGCAAAATATCTCAAAGAAGATGAATGTTGATGTCAATACAATAAAATACTACAAGAAGAACATCATGGAAAAATTGTCGGTTTATAGTATGCCTCAAGCGGTATATTATGCACTTCGAAAAGGTATTATTTGAGATATTTTTTAGGTAATATTTACAGTTGATGGCTTTATGATGAGGATGAATACATGGAAAAAAAAACGATATTTTAAATAGAAGTTTGCTAGTTTTGTCGATATCCATATACTTATCTAATTACATTGATTTATTATGTGTTGGATAAAGGGTAAAAAAAGGCCAATTGTATATGTGATTTTAAATAAGAAATCGATGATGTTGCTTCATCGGGATAAAAAAACGAAGAATGATTTTTGAGAAACTATTTATAGCTAAGCAGAAATTCAAAACAATACCAGATACCGATATTGAGGTGTTATTGACAAACTTAGAAGCATTGAGCTGTGTAGACCAAGTATCGAAGCTATTGCTTGATCATCGATCACAACAGATGCATGTGTTTAATTATGACTCTTCATTATTTCATTTAATCGGATCTGATCATAATAAAATAAGCAAAGAAGCTTTAGAACTGTTCAAAACAACAGAGCACGATCTTGTTTTGAACAAATACTTTGAACTCATAAATAAAAGCTTTGTCGAGAAATCGAAGGAGCAAGATAAGACAATCTATTTTACGATAGATCTGCTTTTGGGTAAGGAAGAAGAGCAACCTACATCGTTGAGGCTAAAAATCCTTCCGTATCTCTATACCCACGAAAAGAAACTTCATATCACGCTTTGCATCTTTGAGCCGTCGAAGCACATTGGTAAGCCTAAACTTAAATTGCATCGGATCAAAGAGAATCAAGTACACGTTTATTGTACTACATCCGGGCGTTTTATCAACGAAGAGCGAACGTTGCTTACAGCCAATGAACTCGAGATATTGCGGCGTTCGGGGTTAGGCGAAAAAGAGCAATTGATATCAGAAGCTCTTGATATGTCGTTGGCAAACTTAAAGCGATGCAAAACAGGACTTTTTGAGAAATTGAAAGTTCGTTCCATTTCCGAAGCAATCTTTGTTGCTTATAAGCAAGGACTTTTATAATAACGCAATTACTTATGGATTATATATACCCGTCTTTATCTGATTATCCTAAAGACCAAATCTTTGAGCATCTATCCGATGACATGTGGGTGTGGCACTTGAGTGAATTGATTCGCAGAGGGCAGATCTATACCGCATCCAGAGATCAGTCGTCTTTTATTGTCAGCTTGTCGCAATCGATTCCTTTATTTATATCGAGGCAGATGCTCGAGAAACTCGATTATACCAAACAAGACTTTGAAGAAGGTAGTGACGTGTTGCTGAGCAAAATTACGCATCCCGATGATCGTGCATTTTATGGCAAAATGAATCATTACCTCGAGCCGGTTATTGTAAAACATTGCAAGCAGGGTAAGATGCCTTATATGGCGATCAATTTCACGATGCGTCTTATTCGTAAAAACGGATCTGTAGTTCCGTTCGAATGCAACATGTATCCGATGGCAATGCGTGATGGTAGATCCGTTTTCTCAATGGTATATATTAAAGAGTTGAAGGTGTTTAGGCAAAATGTGTTTCAAGCATTTCTGGTCAAAGAAAATGCCCGGTACATTTATGTGCCTCGGGCAGATAAACTGGTTCTCGAAGAGAAGATCATTCTAAAACCTATGGAATACGAAATTCTGACTATGGTTGCAAAAGGAATACGAGAGCAAAGTATCGCAAAGAAGTTGAGCATGGATGTAAATATGGTCAAATACTATAAGAAAAATATCATGGAAAAGCTATCGGTTTATAGTATGCCACAAGCCGTATACTATGCGCTTCGAAAAGGGATTTTATAGGATTTTACAATAACCCTGCGAGATAGCATGCTAAAGGACTTTGTTACTTTCCCAATATATCGAATTCTCAAATAAAAACCATGTATGCTTTTGATAAGAACCAAATAAGGTTCTTGCAAAAAGTAAACAAGGTTCTTGAGAGAACTAAATATGGTTTTCACGAAGAGTTTAAAAAGTCTTCGTGGAGACCATTTTAGTTTTCCATGAAGACTATAAATAATTATAGTGAATACGCAAAACAGTCTTCGAGGAAAACTTTTTACGTCTTCCTTGAAAACTTTTCTGCGTTTTTAATTGAATTATACAGCTTAAATAGAGTGCGAGAGTTTGCTTAAGTCTGGCTCAATCGAATGTAGCTGCACTATTGCTAGGTAATTTGCGTTGGAAGGAATGTGGCAAACTTCAGGAAGTCTTAGATAAAAGCTATGGCAATGTAATAACTACTTTTTGCTTAGTTAAAATACACTTGTCAATAAGCATGTATTGTGGACGTTATCAAAAAGCCTTATAAACTATACAGTTTGCTATATTTTATTTTATCATAAATGCATGCAATCTGTATGAATTGGATGTCATTTTTTATCTATTGATCCATTGTGACAGAGAAAAGGCCTTATTTTTATTATATAATCAAATTATACAATAAGAATAAGGCCTGTAGTATAACCATTATTGGATAGAATCATTCTTGTTTGTCGAAGGAGGAGCCTTTTTACTGTCAGTATGATCGGTCCCTATTTTGTCAACAAAAGGCTTCGAGGCCACGTTGAGACTTTCTCGCAAGGCTTCGTAAAACGATTGACGAAGGTTGATTGGTGCTTGCGAGAATTCTCCTTTTTTCGATGGCTTGAAAAGGTCTTTGTACTTAGGTGATGTGATTTTGTATTTAAAATCATCCATGTTTCCTGATACGTCGATTCCTAGTTTGAACGGAACAGGCGACTTCAATACCGAGATGTGATAATTGAATGTCATATCAAGATTGTGTGTACCACCAACAGCAGCTTTGTATCTATCCATTTCGAGCAAGAAGGGAAATACCTCGATCTGGTTGTCTTTGATAATCAAATCTACATACATGCTGTCGATAACGTTGCGCTTTTTGTTTTTAAACATCAGCTTCTTCGAGATCTCAGCAAATGCTTCACCATCGAGAAGTACCAAGTTTCGTCCCGAAAGGCTGCAAGCTGCGTTGAGCGAGGGTAGCTCGATACTCATGGTAGAATCGAGTTTTGCTTGCGCCGCAACACTACAGTTGAGCATTCCTTCAAAGGAACGAAGCATTGGGATCAATGTGTCGATCGTTGGGTATAGCCCCAGCAGTTTATCTACGACTACATCCTCCATCGTAAGATCAAAGCCTGTTGTTGCCGACAAGCGATTGTTGCAGGTATACACCATCGATAACTGAGCACATCCCATATTCGAATGCATATTGAGGTTGTTCAAATGAACAGCTTCATCTTTGATTGTAATAAGTCCTTCCACATTATCGAGAAGAAGGTCGCTAAACTCGATGCGCTTCGCTTTGGTAAGTAGTTTTATATCGAGATAGTCCGGGATCACGAGTAACTCTGATGTTGTAGAATCTACCTCGGCAGATGTAGGAAGCGAGCGTGCTAATTGTACGGTCGATTCGGCGTCTAATAATCCGGGATCTGTCTTTGGCAAGGCCTTATCTTCAGCATAAATTAGTCCGCGATTAATAATGCGGATGAGTTCGTTGCAATCGATAAAGTCTGACGTAACTTTCAAATCGCCCGTAATCACTCCTCCTCGTAGCAAGGCTTTGCGAATGCTGTGAATGTCGCCGGTGAGCGTTAAGTCGCTGGAGCCAATCATTACTTTTGCTTTATCCAGATTAATCTCGTCGGGATTGAACTTAATAGCAGTTTTATCCATCGAAATCAATGTAGGGAAGTATGCCGAATAGGCTTTGAGGGTGTCAAAATGTACACTTCCTCGTACATCCCATCTACGAAGCATACGCGCCGCGTCTTTATCGGCAAGAAGTCCTTTGTTTTGTTTCGCAAGCGAATCAATCATCACTTTTCTTGCCGAATCAGATAATGTGATCTTACGTTCGGCTTGCTTAAAGAGCCATTCTTGATGAGACGCAGTGATATTAAACGTACTATGCTTGAGCGCGAATACCGTATTGATAGGTCGTATGCGATATATGAAGTCGTTGCTATTTAGCAGACCTGTGATTACAGGTATTTTCTTGTTTTTAGGCGAGGGTTGTATCTTCAACTCAAGTGTAGAACGTCCGGTTTTTACCCATGCCGAATCGGGTAAAGTCGTTTCCAGGTGCTCGTAACTTACCAGTGTTCTTATTGGGATCACGGATGTTGTGTCGAGGGTAGGAGGTGCCTGCATTTCAAGTTGCATGTTGGCAATGTTGGTGTTTATGGCATGTCCCCAATTGAGGTTGAGACTATCAATCGAGAGATTTCCACTCAGCAGTCCCGACTTGGTGGTAAGGTCTTGGTTTCTCACCTGCGAGCGTAGCACTGCCTCGGAAGAGGAAATATATACGTCGATCGAGTCTTGTGGTACTTCAAGTACAAAGTCTTTGATCGATATTGCACCATTGGCTTTGATGCGACCAAAGTTGCCGGTTTGTATATCCGAAGCTGCAAACTGAGTGGTAAGATTGGCATTGATCGTTCCCCCCATTGTAAATATAGAGTCGGGTAGTTCGAAGGCTTTGGCCAATTCTGTAAAGTTGATATTGCCTTTTAATCCGCCATCGAAAGATGGTTCGGTGATTAAGTCTGCAATCTCACCTTGCATGTCGATTGAGATATCGTTTCCTTTTACAGAGAGTTCTTCTATTTTGAAGAATGACGGTTCTGTATTTTGAGGATCAATGTGTAGCAGGCTTTTAAGGGCTAGCTTGTTGATTTTGTATCCGTTGTCGAATGTGAAACCTACGTTTTGCAAGTTTACATTCGTTTTGAGGCATGGTAAGATACCTTCTCCGAGTTTGCCTGACCAACTGCCATCGATATGTAGTTCTCCTTGAATCGATTTTCGGTTTACAAACGGAATAATCGAATCGGGGAGTAGTTCGATCAATGAAGAAATACTAGGTGTCGTAATGCCAAAGTCAATAGCACTATTGAATATGCGTGTGTTTTCGATACGTTCTAATGTCGCGTTTAGGCTGAATGGCAAAGCATTCACAAGTAGTTTTGTATCGGTAAGCGTAATCTTTCGGTAATGATTTGCAAGCACCAATTCGCTTTCGAGATTCCAATGAAGGTGGTTACGTATCGACATGTCAGGAGCTTCAATAAAGATGTTATCGGCTCCGGCTTCAAGGTTTAGTCTGTTGGTTCCTTTTTCAATAAGGCCATCTACGATAAAGTTGAAGCCGTCCATGGCTAAATCCAATCGGTTTACGGCATCAATAAAGTGAAATGATCCGTCTTTGATTCGTATTTTTCGTGCGGCGATGTCGGGTATAAAGTCTGAGTCGGAGCTTACGGTTGTTGTGTCGCTCTCGATAAAAAGCCAATTGGCAGCACCTGCTTTATCTACTTCTAAGTTGATCTTCGGAGTGAGTATAGATACCTCGTTGAGCATGATGCGACCACGCAACAATAAATCGAGCGTGTTGAGAGAAACAATGCATTGATCGAAAGCCAAAATGGTATCGTTGGTGAAGGTTGCCGAATCACGAGTTGTGATAATCCCCTCGCGAAGAGATAGTCCGAAGTGAGGAAACGTTTGCAAAAAAGTAAACTTCACTTGTTTGCAATCGACATCAGCATCTAGATATGTATTCGCTTTTTTTACAAGTAGCGGTGTTAGCTTTTCCGATGGATAGATTACAACAGTAAGTAAAAAATAAGTAAACATCTGAAGGGCAAATAGAATGCCAATAACAGAAAGTATTCGTATAAGTCTCTTCTTGCTTAGGTTGAAGTGCATGGATATTCAGTAGATTGTTTTTCGGTTTCAAAGTTAACACAACTATGGATTCTTTTAGACTTGAAATCTAGATTATTTTAAGAAATATAGCAAGGGGCCGCCTACATATTGTAGGTAGCCCCTTGTGTGCAAATGTGATTATATAAATAGATTTACGTTGGCGTCTTCAGCTCTTTCGAGATAAGTGGCAACGCCTCCTAAAGTTACTTGGTCGAATAGTTCTTCTTGTTTCACACCCATTACGTCCATCGACATGGTGCAGGCAATCATTTCTACACCACTCTCTGCTGCCTGGACGATTAAGGATTCGAGGCTGTCGATCTTTTTATCTTTCATGATGTAACGCATCATTTTAGATCCGATACCACCCATGTTCATTTTCGAAAGCTTGAGTTTCAGACTGCTTTTAGGAAGCATCATTCCAAACATTCGGCCGAAAATGTCTTTATGTACTTTTGGAGCGTTCGGCTTCTTGATCACGTTTAGTCCCCAGAAGGTAAAGAACATGGTTACTTTTTTGCCGGTAGCCGCCGCTCCGTTTGCGATAACGAATGAAGCTAACGCCTTGTCGAGGTCATCGCTAAATACGATCAGTGTTTTATTGTCGCCGTTACTTAGCATCTTACACGATTTATTTTCTTGTTTTTCAATAGTGGCATTGATAATTCCATTGTTATTCTTTACTTCGACCAATCGGGCTCCGGTGATGTTACACCATGAGGCTACATCTTTAGCAAATCCCGGATCGGTAGCCGAGATACGTATATGCTCACCATTGTTTGCTTCCGAATAATGCTTTTTTAGCTTTACAATAGGGCCGGGGCATTGTAGTCCACACGCATCTACTTGTAAGATTTCGGGTTTGTAATCGGTGATTTCATCGTTTGAGTTGATATTTGTTTCTGAGAATTCAATAGGGTTTGATTGTTCTCCCGATGCTACACTGTATGTTTTGTATCCTCCCGAAAGGTTGCGGATTGCGGTGAATCCGTTTTGTTCCAAGATGCGGTATGCCAAATAGCCGCGAAGACCAATGGCGCAATATACGATGATGTCTTGTTTTGGATTGAGTGTTTGCAGTGAGTTTCTCAAGTTGTCTACCGGAATGTTGATAGCACCTTCGATGTGACCGAGTTCAAACTCTTCTTTGGTACGAACATCCAAAAATAGAGCTCCTTGTTTCTTTGCTTCGTTTACCTGATTCCATTGAATGACTTTTACTTTGCCGCTAAGGATATTATCGGCAACAAATCCGGCCATATTCACAGGGTCTTTAGCTGAAGAGAATGGAGGAGCGTATGCTTGTTCGAGCTCCATTAAGTCATAGATAGAACCCTTGTTCTTGATTACTCCGGCAATCATTTCGATACGTTTGTCTACACCGCTATATCCTACAATCTGTGCACCGTAAAGTCGTCCGTCTTCCGGAGAGAAAATGATTTTAATTTGCATTTGTACAGCACCCGGATAATATCCTGCATGGGAAGCCGAATGCGTGTGTGACGAGATATAAGGGATGTTTTCGCGAAGCAAAACTTTCGCTGCTATTCCGGTTGCCGCAACGGTGAGGTCGAATATTTTTGCAATCGACGTACCAATGGTTCCATCGTATTTATACTTGTTGCCTAATACGATGTTATTTGCAACGATGCGACCTTGTTTGTTTGCAGGGCCGGCAAGTGGAATAATTGTTTTGCGGCCTGTAATCGGACTTTCTACTTCGATAGCATCACCAAGTGCGTAAATGTCATTGTCTGATGTTTGAAGGTGATTGTTTACTTCAATACCTCCGGTTACTCCGATCTTTAGACCAGCCTCACGTGCCAACTTTGTTTCGGGGCGTACACCGATGCTGAGAATGGTGAGATCGGTATCGATTGTTTTTCCGCTTTTAAGATGAATACGAGTTGTGGTCTGACTTAATGCCTCGAAACGATCAACTCCGTCTCCAAGAATCAAACCAACACCTTTGTCTTTGAGATGCTTGTGTACATTTGCTGCCATTGAGTAGTCGAGTGGTGCCATTACTTGATTAGCCATCTCAATTACACATACTTCAATGCCAAGTTCTTGTAGGTTTTCTGCCATCTCGAGTCCGATAAATCCACCACCTACAACTACCGCACGACGAGGTTTTTTGTCAATTGTATATTGTTTGATTTTGTCTGTATCCGGTACATTGCGAAGTGTGAAGATATTGCTCTGTTGAATACCTTCAATATTAGGACGAAGGGGCTCGGCTCCTGGTGAAAGCACTAGTTTGTCGTATGTTTCGTAATAGGTTTCTTTTGTTCTTAAGTTTTGGATGAGTACACGTTTTAGCTCGGGCTCGATGGCCAGTACTTCTTGTTGCGGACGTATGTCTATTGCAAAGCGATTTACAAATCCTTGCACGGTTTGCACAAATAGTTTGTCGCGATCTTTGATTACATCTCCAATATAATAGGGTAGGCCACAGTTGGCATACGATACGTACTCGCCGCGTTCGAAAAGTATGATCTCTGCTTTCTCATCGAGTCTTCTCAATCGTGCAGCTACGGTTGCTCCGCCGGCTACACCTCCGATTACAAGGTATTTCATAGTTGTAAGTATATTTTGTTGCGTAGATATATTTGTTAGTGGAAACTATTTAGTTAAAAAGAAATCCCTTATTCAGGGATTAGTGTTCTTAAATCTTGAAGTAGCTTATCAAAGTTGAGTTGTGCCGACATCATTTGATCTACTTTCTCTTTTCCTTTATCGGTAAGAGAGAAGAGCATTTGTCGTTTGTCTTCTTTGCATAGCGATCGATCGATATAACCTTTGTTCTCGACCGAAGTGATTACTTTGGAAACTCGAGAATTAGATAGTCCGATGTATTCACAAAGCGTGCCTGCTGTTTTACAATCGCTGTCTTTGAGACAACATAACAGCATGGCTTCATTAATGGTGATGTTATGAGCATCTGCAAAATCCTTCTCAAACTGATATAGGGTTTTAAAGATGTCTTTTACATTGCATATACATTCCATAGTTTTAGCGCATGTTTGAGTTATGCTGCAAAGATAGATAAAGTTTCGTTTGAATATAGTTTCTAGTGGAAAATATATAGTTAAAAAAACTTCCGAGACTTGCCTAAGCATGTTTCGGAAGTTTTTTAGAGTTATAAATGCTTTGTAAAACAGAGGGATTAATCTCTGTTTGAGAAGTATTTCATAAATTGCGAACGCTCATACATTGAAGGATTTTCAATATGGGCAAAGTTTAGTTTGCCTTTGAATTCGTCTAGTTTTTTATAATGCATGGTGTGCATCCACTCTTCGATACAACGAAGTATTTGTGAGATGATTTCGCTGCCATGCGTATAAAGTGCACTACAAAGTTGTACACCGGATGCACCTGCTAGCAAACACTTAATTACATCTTCCCAGTCATGTACACCTGTTGATGATGCGATTGAATAGTTTGGAATACGTCCAGATGTGATGGCTGTCCATCTAAGTGTGTCGCTAAGATCAGAGTGACTACTAAATACGTTACCTGATACAACTTGTAGTGTATTGATATCGATGTCTGGCTGATAGAAGCGGTTGAATAAAACAACAGCTGCAGCACCATTGATCTTCAATGTATTTACAATAGCCGGAATGTTGCTAAAGCTTTTGCCAAGCTTCACAATAATAGGGATATTGATGGTCTCTTTTACTTTGCGCAAGATGTTGATGTAGTTCATCTCCAATCGATTGTGGTCGTGCTGAAGATCAGTCTCAAATGCAAAGATATTTAATTCAAGCGCATCGGCTCCCGCAAGTTCGATCTGACGAGCAAAGTCGATCCATGCATCTGCTTTGTAGCAGTTGATGCTTGCAATAATTGGAATTGTACAAAGCGCTTTTGTTTCTTTGATCAGGTTGATGTAGTCGTTAACCTGATTTGCTTTTACATAACTATTGATATAATCGTATGCTTCAGGATAATCTGAGCTTTCTTTTAGAACGTCAGATTGCATTTCGATTTGTTCTTCAAATAATGATTTTAGAACAATAGCTGCCGCCCCGGCTTTTTCAAATTCTTTGCATTTTTCCGGCTTGTTGGTAAGACCAGAGCTACCAACGATAATCGGATTGCGCAACGACAGACCGGCGTATTGAGTTGAAATATCTATCATAGTATATTTATTTATACGAGTCAATAAACAAAACTATTCAAATTTTATCTATTTGCGAATAGTTAGACCAAAAATTCACTAGTATTGGCGCTGACCAAATATTTTGCTTCCTACACGAACCATTGTACTTCCTTCTTCAATGGCGATATCGAAGTCGTCACTCATACCCATTGATAATGTATCGAATGAAGTATCGTTTGTAAAGAACAACTCTTTCACTTCTTGGAATATTGCTTTTAACTCGGCAAATTCCTTGTGAACCTGTGATTCATTTTCTGTAAAAGAGGCCATTCCCATAAGACCGCGTACCTTGATATTGGTGCAGCTTTTGTACGCTTGACTTTGCAAAAGAGTAAAACACTCTTCTTTGCTGAGTCCAAACTTTGTTTCTTCCGAAGCAATGTACATTTGGAGTAAAACATTGATAACCCGATTTTGTTTTGCAGCTTGCTTATCTATTTCGACTAAAAGCTTAAGACTATCTACACTATGTATGGTGTCGATAAAGGGAGCAATGTATTTAACTTTATTTGTCTGAAGGTGTCCTATAAAATGCCATTGGATATCTTCCGGCAAATGCGTGATCTTTGAAGTTAGTTCCTGTACTTTACTTTCGCCAAATATACGTTGCCCGGCATTATAAGCTTCTTGAATGGCTTCTGCCGGATGAAACTTTGATACTGCAACCAATGTGACCGGTTGTGGTATCTTTTTTCTAAGATCTGCTAGATTTGCACTAATACTCATAACAAATTATTTCTTTTCTTCTGCAGAGAATGGGAATACGTCCATGATTTGTGTTTCGGCAACTGATGCGATTGAATAATCAGACAGTGTGCCTTTCATTCCATTTTCTAATACAGAAATAGCTTCTTTTATGTCAGATGCTTGTGCAAGCATTTGTACTGCTGTTTTCTTTTCAGCTCCACTTTTTTCATCAAGCGTAATGAAATATACTTTGATCTTATAAAAGCGATCTCCGTTTTCATTGAAAAATAGTTCGTTGATACGAGCACGCTTAATGTCTGTGATTGTAAACTCGCCTGTGATAAATGGCTTAATTTCTTCGATGATACGAGCTTCTGCTTCTGTAAACGAAAGTGCATCTACCAAGTAAGGTTCCGTTACTTTTTTTTGCATGCCGGATTCCAGCATTTTCTCATATGAGACTTTACATTCAAACCAATTGTGCATATTATTTCTTTTTTTGATTATTGTTTTTCATCGTTCTGGAGTACACTTTGTGGGAAAAGGTTGCCTTTACCTACAACTTCATTGTATACTCGTTGATATGTTTTATAGTCTGTTCCTTGTGCCAAAGCTCTAAGTATGGCAATACGCTTTTGAATAGGGGGGTGCGTAGCATATAACTCGTCACTGTCTCCTGCTTTTAAATGCGGTGTTGCGATATACATCGGAGCTGTAATTTTATTTGCCTGAGGCATTGGCGTAGCTGACTGTGCTATTTTTTCAAGCGCGTCGGCCAAGCTGTTTGGGTCTCGGGTAAAGTTTACGGCAGTTGCATCGGCCAGATATTCTCGTTTTCTAGATAATGAAAAGTAAAATATCTGAGTCAAGATTGGTGCAAATATAGCTAATAATATTACTAATAGTTGAATTATTGCTCCTGCACCTGAATCTTTCTTGTCATTATCACTGCTTCTTCCGCTTATTGCAGAGAAAAATGAAGCACGTAGCACCACTTCACTTAATATCACAATAGCACCAAGCATAATGCCTGCAAAAGTAAGATAGAGGATATCGCGGTTATAGATGTGTCCTGTTTCGTGTGCAATAACGGCCTGCAATTCGTTTCGGTTTAGTTTTTCCCGTAGTCCTGCTGTTACAGCAATAATACTATTTTCAGGTTTCGTTCCCGTGGCAAAAGCATTGAGAGCTTCCGTGTCAATGATATATATGCGAGGCATTGGAGTGCCGGCAGCCGTAGCAACTTCTTCGACAACATTGTAAAGTGTGGGATCATCCTCTTTGGTTATTTCATGTGCTCCACTTGAGTTTAGTAGAACTGATGAGCCTGAAGAGAACGAAAATAAACTAAGGACTCCCCATATAGCCATCGCTATAAAGAAGCCATTCATTATTCCTCCGTGTAGATTGTTTGGAGAGAGCATATATCCCAACCCCATTCCCAAGCCAGTGAGTATGATACCCATTGCAAAGAACAAGATCCATGATTTTCGTTTATTAGCCCATATCAATTCATACATAACAAATTATTTTGATAACGAATGAAGAACTAGGTTGCTTAAAAAGAAACTTTAGGAGCCGTGCGTGCCTCTGGAGTAGATACTTCGAACAAGTCTTTTTCTTTGAATCCAAACATGTTTGCCATGATGTTGGATGGAAACACTTGTATTTTTGTATTGTAGGTTGTAACAACATCATTGTACAGGTGACGTGAAAAAGAAATCTTATTTTCAGTAGAAGTAAGTTCTTCCTGAAGTTGTAAGAAGTTTTGATTGGCTTTAAGGTCGGGATAAGCTTCCAAGCTAACTCGAAGCCCGGCCAAAGCAGCTGTAAGTTGATTGTCAAATTGTGCTTTTTCGGCAACATTTGTGGCACTCATTGCGGCCGAACGTAATTGAGCGATTTGTGTTAGCGTATCTTGTTCGTGTTTTGCATATCCCTTGACTGTTTCTACAAGATTGGGGATCAGTGCATAGCGTCGTTCGAGTTGTACGTCAATGTTTTTCCATTCTTTATCAACGGTATTGCGCATTCTAACAAGACTGTTGTACATCGATATCGCATACAAAACGATGAGTACGATAACGACTAAAATAACGATCATAACCATAATGTGTAGTTTTAAGGAAAGTTTTTCAATCTAGTATTTCAATCTAATTATAGAACAAAAGTGTGTGGTAAAGCGGTCTGTATCTGACCGTATTTTATTATTTTTTTGAGATTCGTGATTTATTCATCGTAGTTTCTTTTTGGGTTTTTAGGATAGCGTCCCTCTTTTACGCGTTGTACCTGTTCGATTACTTCTTTGATACTCCAAAAGCAAGAGAAGCCTAATACTCCTAACGATGCTGATAAAATGGTGTTTTGTACCAATAAAGAGCAGATGGTCGAGATGAGACCTACGACAAAGAAGCCCGTACAACTAGCATTTTTTCCGAAATAATATTCCGCTTTAATAACGAGTGGGTGGAATAACCCTATGATTGTAAATGCGACAACACCTAGTATTATTCCGTTCCAGTTAATTATTAGATCCATTTTGACTTGTGTTTTTTATTAAACAATTATAGCAAATATAGATAAATAGATTGATTCGTCATCATCTTCGAAAGTTGAATTTATGTAGTCATGGTTATAAGTCGATATAAATTGTGCACGACATATTTGTTTTGAATATTTAAGGCTCTTCTGTAAAAAAGATTAATAGTTGAATCTTTTACTATTCTTGGCTATAGTAGAATATTCAACTATTTTACTTTTGCAATGTTTTGAAAGAAAAAGTATATGGATAGAGAAAGAATGCGCATCTTGATACAACTGCTTATCAAAGCAAATACATCATTTCGATTTCTTATTCAGCAAAATATGGGAGCTATAGATGAGGATATTACATTTGAGATGCTCCATGTTTTGATGTTTTTATGGAGAGAGGATGGTATAAACCAACAAGAACTGGCAAACCGGATCTTTAAAGACAAGTCAAGTCTGAGTTATTTGCTTACGAATTTAGAGAAAAGAGACTTAGTCAAACGTGTTGCAGATCCGAATGATCGACGGAATAAACAAATAAGACTGACTTCGAAAGGCCTAGATCTGAAAGATAAATACATCCCATTTGTTGATGGTGTTTTAGACGACCTTACTACGAAAATACAGCCTGAGGAAGTGAAAAAGTGTATTGAATATTTACATACGCTTGAAACAGCAATCTTAGAAATATCAAAAGAAAGATTGATCATAAAATAAATCATAAAAGTCTTATGAAATTAGTATCAAAAGAACATGCAGCGTCTTCACACGGACATCTATTAAAATCATTGAAGCTTCGGAAGCGACTCATTCGCAATATCATTTTAAATACAATCTGTATTTCTATTGCATTAGGTGGAATTGTTTGGGGTGGATACTATTTCTGGCTTTTCTATGAATATGAAATTACAAATGACTCATTCGTTGATCAGTATATTACACCTGTAAATGTGCGTGTACCTGGATATATCAAGGTCATTAAGTTTACAGAGCATACGAAGGTGAGTAAAGGTGATACCTTGATTATGCTGGATCCGATCGAATATGAGCTAAAGCTTGTTGAGGCGGAGTCTGCGTTGAGTCAGGCAATAGCATCATCAGAAGCGTTGAAGGCAGGTGTATATTCGGCACAAAGTAATATTGCAGCAGCCAATGCTACCATATTAGAGAATGAATCTTACTTGACTAGTATCAAAGAAAAGGCTCGTAGATATGAAAATTTATATAGCCGTAATGCTGTTTCGAAACAAGAATACGAACAAGTATCTTCTGATTATAAAGCCACTGAAGCAAAAATAGAGGCTTTAATGATGCACAAAGAGGCTGCAATCGCCTTGGCAAATGAGGCGAAGAAAAAGCTTTTATCTGCTGATGCTGCTATTGCTCAACGACAAGCAGAGGTTGATTTAGCGTTATTAAATCTATCTTATACCGTTGTGACTGCTCCGCAAGATGGTTATACCGGACGTCGCACATTAGAGATGGGACAATTGATGCAAGCGGGGCAGACTGTGAGTAGTATAATCGGGAGTGAGAATAAATGGATAACTGCAAATTTCAAAGAAAGTCAGATTGCTAATATTTATATTGGGCAAGATGTGATTATCAGAGTAGATGCGATAAAGAATAGAAAGTTTCAGGGGAAAGTAGTCGCAATATCAGAGGCTACAGGCTCAAAGTATTCGCTATTGCCGGTCGATAATTCGGCAGGAAATTTTGTAAAAGTACAGCAACGCATACCGGTTCGTATTGACTTCGTAGACGCATCGGTTGATGATATGTCTCTTTTGCGTGCAGGTATGATGGTGGAAGTAGAAGCGAAGATCAAGAAATAATAAATAAGACAGATGCATACGATATTATTCCGACGTTGGGTACCTATATGGATGCGCTTGCTCTGTATCTTTACACTTGCTATAACAACCATGCTATTTAATGGTACGTATATGGGAAGTAGTATCGATATCTCAAGTACATTAGGTGTTTTGAAGGAGGATATTACGATGGCATATTATGCTACATCTGTAGGAATGGCTGCAGCTTATCCGATGGTGCCGAAAATGCGATCGCTGATATCTACCAAAACAATCTTACTGCTTGATTTACTCTTACAAATACTATTGAGCCTTACTTGTGCCAATACTTCACTGATGGGAGTTATTATTGTGTGTAGCTTTTTAATCGGTTTTCTTAAGGCTTTTGTTATGATGGAGTTGATATTGATGCTTCGTCCTATTTTTAGTCCGGCCAATGAGCGTAGCGAGTTTTACTCCTATTTTTATCCATTGGTATTTAGTGTCAGTCAAATGGCTTTAGTCTTGACCGCTTGGGTTGCTTATAACTTTCAGTGGCAGTATATGTATTATCTGGTTGTGGTATTAGCATTGTTATCCATTACACAAGTTTTAATTTGTTTTCGATATAGTAAAATAGGATTGCGTTTTCCTTTTGCAGAAATTGACTGGTTGAGCTTTTGGGGGGTGGCTTGTTCATTGCTTTTATTTATTTATGTCGTTACATACGGAAAACTGTACGACTGGTTTGATTCGAACCAAATTCTAGTAGGGTTCGTAGTGGCTATAGTTGTCGTTTATTTAACGGTAATGCGTCAAGTCGGCGTAAAGAATCCTTATCTACGTCTCGATGTGTTTTCCTATTCCAAAGCAATTGTTGCCTACTTGTTTATGGTGCTCGTAATGTTTGTAGCCGGAAGCAGTACCTTGGTGTCACAATATGTAAACTCGATTCTGGCAACAGGCAATTTACATGCGAATAGTTTGAATTTTTGGTTGATCCCCGGGTTTGTGGTCGGAGGTTTGATTTGCTTCTGGTTTTTCCGTTTACAGATCATTCGTTTTCGTTATCTTGTGTTTTTCGGAATGATGTGCTTTTCGGTTTATTTAGCAATGATTTATTGGGGAGTTGCGCCCAACGGAACCTATGAATACTTATTCTTTCCTATGTTTATGCGTGGTTTGGGAATGATGGTGCTCTTTATTGCATTCGGCGTATACGCAGTAGAAGGAATGGATCCTAAATTGATGATATATAATGCCTTTTTCTTAGTTGCATTCCGTTCGGCTTTGGCACCTGCCTTTTCGGCTTCTTTTTACAACAATATGCTTTATCGCTTACAAGAGAAATATGTAAGTAGGTTGGGAGAGACTCTCATTGCTCAAAATCCGATTGCAATGGAACGATATAATGCGAAATTAAGCGCTGCAATTGGTCAAGGACATTCATTCGAAGAGTCTACAGCAATAGCAATGAAAAGCCTTTATAGTTCAGTATATATGCAAGCAACGCTGCTTTCGATCAAAGAAATTATTGGATATATTCTGTTGCTTTGCTTGATTGTAGGTGTTGTCGCAGCATTCATTCCGTTTCATAAAACTTTGAAAGTGAAAGTGGAAGAGGGTGGAGAAGATATGGTTTAATACTCATGGAGACTCAGACTATTCGAAAATTAATACATCAAACCCCTTGATGTAGCATGCTGTGAAAAGCAATACATGCATCAAGGGGTTTGAGATATCAGTTGCAACCTAATTATTTCAATGATTTGTTGATCGAATCAATGTAATCGAGAATTTCGGCGCGACCTTCAAATTTTTCCGAAGAAGTAACGAAGATAGGAGGAAGTTCTTCCCATGTTTCCATAAGCTTCGAAGTGTATTTGTTTAGATTTTCCTTAAGCTTCGATTTACTTAGCTTATCTTGTTTCGTAAATACGATACAGAATGGAACACCATTTTCGCCTAGCCATTCCATGAAATCCATATCAATCGGTTGCGGATCGTGGCGGCAGTCGAGAAGTAGGAATAAACAAGTAAGTTCCTCTCTTTTCAAGATATAACTGTCGATGATTTTACGAATCATCTCTCTTCCTTCTTTTCCGCGTTGTGCATACCCGTAACCCGGAAGGTCGACAAGATACCATTCGTCGTTGATTTCAAAGTGATTGATCAATTGAGTCTTACCCGGTTTTGAAGAAGTCATTGCTAACCCTTTACGGTTGGTAAGCATGTTGATCAGCGAAGATTTACCTACATTAGAACGACCGATAAATGCATATTCCGGTTTTCCGTCGTCAGGACATTTTTTATAGTCTGTATTACTGATTACAAACTTTGCGTCTTTTATTTCCATAGTTACAATTATTATTCGATACTAGCCAAAGTGCAACAAACGTGATTAGTCCGTTTATCATTAGCATTTCGTAGCCAAAGCGGTATCCCGTATATGCAGAAACAATATAGTCTAATGCATAGCAGGCAAACGGAGATGCAATACAAATATAAGGGATTAACCTGTCGTTTGGTTGTCGTTTGGTAAACAAGCCAAATGTAAAAAGTCCCAACAAAGGACCGTATGTATACGAGGCAATAATATAGATTGCATCAATCACACTTGTGTTGTTTAAGGCCTTAAAGATAACAATAATAATTGCAAATAATATTGAAATGATAAAGTGAACTATCAAACGGGTGCGTTTAGCTTTAGCTTCATCCTCATGATTTACTTCTAATATGTCGATACAGAACGAGGTCGTCAGCGCAGTGAGAGCCGAGTCGGCACTCGAAAAAGCTGCCGCAATAATTCCGATAGTAAAGAAGATCAGCATTGAATTGCCTAGCATTCCGGAGGTTGCAAACATGGGCAAAATATCATCGCTTTGAGTAGGTAAAGCAACACCCTTGCTTTGTGCAAAAACCAGTAGTAATATTCCCAGCGATAGGAATAAGAAGTTTACGGGAGTAAAGGCAAAGCCGTAGAAATACATGTTTTTTTGTGCAGATGCTAAATTTTTACACGACAAATTCTTTTGCATCATATCTTGATCCAGCCCCGTCATTACGATGGTAATAAAGATCCCACTAAAAAACTGTTTGAAGAAGTTTTGCTTCGAATGCCAGTCGTCGAAAACAAAAATACGAAAGTGCTCGTTCGATGTGATTGTATCTACGGTTTGTTTGAAGTTAAAGCCTAAGCCTTCGGATAATTCCCAAATGATAATAACAAGCGTGGCCAGTAGGCAAAGAGTTTGCAGCGTATCTGTCCATACGATGGTTTTAATACCACTTCGGTAGGTGTAGAGCCAGATAAGCAGCAACGTAAAAGCCACGGTTGCTATGTAAGGAATGTTCCAAGTTGAGAAAACGTAGTTTTGTAAGATCAAGGTGACGAGGTATAATCGGGCAGCTGCTCCGATTGTTTTCGAAAGAAGAAAGAATGAAGCACCTGTTTTGTAAGCATTGCGCCCCATTCTTTCGTCCAAATAAGTATAAATCGTAGTTAGATTTAGCTTATAATACAACGGTAACAATACATGAGCAATGATCAGATAACCTACGAAAAAGCCCAGTACTGTTTGCATATAGGTCATGTCTATTCCCCGTACCATTCCCGGCACCGAAACAAACGTTACACCCGAAAGCGAAGAACCCACCATCCCGATCGCAACAATAGTCCAAGGTGATTTTCTTTTTCCGCGGAAGAAGGCATCGTTGTCCGTATTGTGATATCCGGTAATGAATGAGATAAGAACCAATAGTGCAAAATAGCCGACTATAATCGAAAGGATTAGCGTGCTGCTCATAGTAATCGTTTTATAAGTTCATAAAATACTCCGTCAATTGATCAAACGAATCAAACTTGATATCGAAATGTTCGGTATTTCCGTGTCCGTAAGCAACAAACACAAATGGAAATCCCGCAAGGCGCGTTTGATAACTGTCGCCCTCCGTATCGCCAACGTATACAGGATGCTGCAAGTTATGCTTCTCTTTCAGCAAATGCATATTATGGCTTTTAGGCATCGTGTTCATGCCATATTCGAAGTAGTCGGTAATATAAGGTGAAAGTCCGGTAATGCCTAGCATTTGCGGGATACCTCCTTTGTCGCAATTACTCAATACGAACAACTTATACTTTTTAGATAGCTTTTCCATTCCTTCCACAACACCGGGATAAATATTGGCTCCCAATTCGGCAAAAGCTTCATCCGTTTGGTCTACTACCGTGTGAAAGAATCGCCAGCGTTCATCTTCCGATAGTTCGGGTACAGTAGCTTCGAGCAACTTCTTAATTTCCTGTCCCATTAGTTTCTCCAGACCTTCGCGTGTGAAACGTTTTTCAAGACCATATATTTCGGCACCCTTATTCCAACTCGCCACATAGGTATCGACGGCATCCCAAATGGTTCCGTCCATATCAAAGATTAAACTATCTGTTTTCATTTAATATTTAAATTAAAGGGGACCACTCAACGTAGGTCCCCACTAATGTATAGTAATATATCAACGGTCAGAAGCTGCTTATGCCTCTTCTTTCTTTGCTTTCATCGAGCTAACAGTAAGATAAATGATGATGCCAATATATACGACAAGAGCAACCACTTCCGATAAGCTGTTTTCCAACCAAGCCTCGTCGATAAAGTTAAGTCCGCCAAATCGCATAGCCGCACTCACTACCCCCATCAACGCACCACCGGCAATAAAGCCCGATGCCAATAATGTTCCTTTTTCTACGCGAGCCGTATTCAATTCTGCATCTTTGCTACGTGTACTTACATACCAATTGATAAGACCACCCACAAGAAGCGGCGTATTTAGTTCCATCGGAATAAACATACCCAACGCAAAAGCCAATGCAGGTACTTTCATCCATGTAAGTACAATGGCTAGGATTGCACCGATACCATACATTTCCCATTGAGCGCCAGCTCCGGACATCAAAGGTTCGATAACCGCAGCCATGGCATTTGCTTGAGGTGCCGCCAATTGACCACTTGAGAAACCATAAGCTTGGTTCAAAATTAAGATCACACCACCTACTGTAGCTGCCGAAACAAGTGTTCCTAAGAACTTCCATGTTTCCTGTTTAGCAGGTGTATTACCAATCCAGTAACCAATCTTTAAGTCGGTAATGAATCCGCCCGCCATTGAAAGAGCCGTACAAACAACACCTCCGATGATAAGCGCCGACACCATACCGGCAGTACCGCTAAGACCTACGCTAACAAGGATGATTGAAGCCAAGATCAACGTCATCAACGTCATTCCCGACACCGGATTGGTACCAACGATCGCAATCGCATTTGCGGCAACCGTTGTAAACAAGAATGCGATCACGGCTACGATAAGCAAACCTACGATGGCAAGTTTTAGATTTTCCACTACACCCATGTAGAAGAATATAAAGATAACGGCAAGTGTAATGATAGATCCGAAACCAATAATCTTCATCGAAAGGTCGCGTTTGGTGCGAAGCTCAGACTTCTCAACGTTCTTTGCCTTTCCGCCCATTTCTTTGGCAGCAAGAGAAACCGCACCTTTAATGATTCCCCAAGAGCGGATAATTCCGATAATACCGGCAGTTGCAATACCACCAATACCAATGTTGCGGGCATAGGTACTGAATATTTGTTCCGCGCTCATGTTACCTACAAGCTCCGTGATGGCCGGATTACCAAATGTAAGCAACTGATCGCTGAAATAGAATGACATGAATGGGATGATCACGAACCAAACCAAGAACGATCCGGCGCAGATGATAAACGAATATTTTAATCCGATAATGAAACCAAGACCAAGCACGGCTGCTCCGGTGTTTACCTTGAATACCACTTTTGCTTTGTCGGCTAGTTGTACGCCCGCTTCGCAAATACGTGTGGTTACGGTTTCGTTCCACCATCCGAAAGTACCGGCGATAAAATCATAAAGACCACCGATAAGTCCGGCAAAGATAAGCGGCTTAGCTTGGTTGCCACCCTTTTCGCCCGAAACAAGAACCTGTGTAGTTGCGGTTGCTTCCGGAAAAGGATATTTACCGTGCATATCTGATACGAAATATTTTCTAAATGGGATCAACAATAAGATGCCAAGAAAACCTCCTAGCAATGAGCTAAAGAAAACCTCGAAAAAGTTTACTGTGATTTCCGGATATTTGTCTTGCAGAATGTATAATGCCGGTAATGTAAAAATAGCTCCCGCTACGATTACGCCCGATGTTGCACCGATGGATTGAATGATGACATTCTCGCCCAACGCGTTTTTGCGTTTTGTTCCGTTAGACAAACCAACAGCGATAATGGCAATCGGGATGGCAGCTTCAAAAACCTGACCTACTTTAAGTCCTAAATAAGCTGCGGCTGCAGAGAATAATACTGCCATAATCAATCCCCATGTAACAGACCAGGGTGTTACTTCAGGATACGATTTGTTTGGAGATAAGATAGGCTCATACTTTTCGCCCGGTTTTAGTTCCCGATATGCGTTTTCGGGAAGTCCTACGTTTTTCTTGTTTTCGATGTGTGACACAGTAAACTATTTTATGGGTTAATTATTAAGATCGATGTTCATTGTATTCAATATTTGGTGAATTTTAGAATACACATATAAATATTCCCAAATATACGACTCTTTTTATATTTATAATAGAAAAAGGCATTGACTGTCAAATTTTGAAGTACAGCAAGAGATGTTATTTGTCACGCGGCGTCGTTGTTTTTGTTCACGCAGCGTGCTTCGATTTACTTACGCAGCGTGACTGAATTCACGCACGCTCCGTGGTTGAAATCACGCACGCAGCGTGCGTCGTTAGGGTTATAGTAAGATGTGTGAACTGTCGTTTGGTTGTTTTGCCGCATGCAAAAGCTGCATGATTTACAATGATTGGTGCATCCAATATTCCATTATGGCAATGGTTGAGTAAAAGAGTAGACATAAATATTTCGGTTTTTCATTTTTACGGAGGTAAATTACGCTTTTCTTGCCTCTTTCTAATTTAACGTTTCAGGACCGCTTTCTAGAAGTTGCTTTTAAATTGTAAGTGCTTATTTTGTAATGTGTATGTTGCAAAATAGATAGCTTTATTTCTGTTTCGAATCGAGCTCTTTCTTTAACAAATGCGGGTATTGCGTTTACAAATATTCCCTAAACGAAAGGTTTGTTTACGGTAGTTTGCGCAAATTAATGCTGTAAAGCATGTTTTTTTGGCTCAATGTGGATTTTTTTCCGTAATTACTTCCTATATTTGTATCGATTTTAAAATTGAAAACTTTACTAACCGATATGGATCAGAAGATGAATTTTAAGGAAGGAAGATGGATGGAAGCCATCGACGTAACCGACTTTGTAAAGAAAAATGTAACACCTTACGATGGTGATGCAAGCTTCTTGGCAGGACCAACTGAAAGAACAAAGAAAGTTTGGGCTTTGTGTTGTGAGGCTATCAAAGAGGAAAGAGAGAACAACGGTGTTCGTGAAATCGATAACAAATTAATTTCTACGATCACTTCTCACAAAGCTGGCTACATTGATCAAGAAAGCGAACTGATCGTTGGTTTACAAACTGACAAGCTACTTCGCAGAGCAATGAAACCTTACGGAGGTATCAAAGTTGTTGAAAAGGCTTGTGCTGAGCATGGTCTTGAAGTAGACGAAAAAGTAAAAGAGATTTTCTATAACTACGTTAAGAGTCACAACGATGGTGTATTCGATGCGTATACTTCAGAAATCAGACTTTATCGTTCATTAGGTTTCCTAACAGGTTTACCTGATAACTACGCACGTGGTCGTGTAATTGGTGACTACCGTCGTATGGCTCTTTATGGCATCGATCGCCTAATCGAGGCTAAGAGCCAAGACTTGAACAACCTTACAGGTCCGATGGTTGAAGATCGTATCCGCCTTCGCGAAGAAGTTGCTGAGCAAATCAAAGCGCTTAAAGCAATGAAAGTAATGGGTGAGTACTATGGTCTTGACTTGTCTCGTCCTGCACACACTGCACAAGAAGCTGTACAATGGGTATACATGGCATACCTTGCTGCTGTAAAAGAGCAAGATGGTGCTGCGATGTCATTGGGTAATGTTTCTTCATTCCTTGATATTTATATCGAACACGATCTACAAGCAGGTTTGATCGACGAAACTTATGCTCAAGAGTTGATCGACCAGTTCGTAATCAAACTACGTATGGTACGTCACCTACGTATGGATTCTTACAACGAAATTTTTGCAGGAGACCCAACTTGGGTAACTGAAGCTATCGGTGGTCGTTTCAACGACGGTCGTCACAAAGTTACTAAGACTTCATTCCGTTTCTTGCAAACACTATACAACCTAGGGCCATCACCAGAACCAAACATGACTGTGCTTTGGTCTCCTGAACTTCCTGAAGGTTTCAAACAATTCTGTGCTCAAGTATCTATCGATACTTCATCGGTACAGTACGAAAACGATGACTTGATGCGTGCAACTCGTCACTCAGACGATTACGGTATCGCATGTTGTGTATCGTTCCAAGAAATTGGTAAACACATCCAATTCTTTGGTGCTCGTGCCAACCTTGCAAAAGCTCTTCTTCTTGCATTGAACGAAGGTCGTTGCGAGTTTACAGGTAAAACTGTAGTGAAAGGTATTCCTGCATTGACAAAAACTCCACTTTGTTACGACGAAGTATTGGAGAATTATAAGAAAGTATTGAAAGAGGTAGCTCGTGTATACAACGACTCGATGAACATCATCCACTACATGCACGATAAGTATTACTACGAAAAAGCTCAAATGGCGCTTGTAGATACAAATCCTCATATCAACCTTGCTTACGGTGCAGCTGGTCTTTCTATCGTAGCTGACTCACTTTCTGCAATCAAGTTTGCTAATGTTACTCCAAAACGTAACGATATCGGCTTGACAGAAGGTTTCGAAATCGATGGCGAATTCCCATGCTATGGTAATGACAACGACGACGTAGATACAATTGCAGTAGGTCTTACTTCTTACTTCAACAATCTATTGAAAGAGTTGCCAACATATAAAAATGCAGAACCAACATTGTCTATTCTTACAATTACTTCAAACGTAATGTACGGTAAGAAAACTGGTGCTACACCTGACGGACGTGCTAAAGGTATCGCATTTGCTCCGGGTGCAAATCCAATGCACGGACGTGACAAAAACGGTGCGATCGCTTCTTTGTCTTCTGTATCTAAGATCAACTATGCAGAAGCTCAAGACGGTGTAAGTAACACATTCTCTATCATCCCTAAATCATTGGGTAATACAGCGGAAGACCGCGTAGAAAACCTAATCGGTATGATGGACGGTTACTTCTCTAAAGGCGCTCACCACCTTAACGTAAACGTGCTTAACCGCGAAACGCTACGTGACGCGATGGAACACCCGGAAAACTATCCACAACTTACAATCCGTGTATCAGGTTACGCAGTAAACTTCGTACGCCTTACACGCGACCAACAGTTGGAAGTTATCTCTAGAAGCTTCTTCGAAAGAATGTAATAACATACACTTTCTCGAAAAGTAATCCTTTAAAAGCGAAGCGAAAGCTTACAATACAGTGCTGCTCCGTTACCCCGTGGTTTCGGGGCAGTTTCTTTTTATTGCAAACAAAATATACTTTATGTTACAAGTTCACTCTTATGAATCAATGGGTACGCACGATGGACCCGGATTGCGACTCGTCGTTTTCTTGCAAGGCTGTAATTTCAGATGTCTTTATTGTGCCAACGCAGATACGATAAGTGTGAAAGGCGGAAAGCCAACCGATCCGGAAGAGATCGTAAAAATGGCCATCAGCCAGAAAGCTTTCTTTGGAAAACGTGGAGGGGTAACCTTCTCGGGCGGAGAACCTACAATGCAGGCTAAAGCGCTTATTCCTTTGGTAAAGCGATTGAAAGAAGAAGGTATCAGTGTATGCCTTGATAGTAATGGCGGTATTCTTACCGACGAAACAAAAGAGCTGTTTAAGCTTGTAGACTTAGTATTGCTCGATATTAAAGAATTTAATAACGACCAGCACAAAGTAATCACAGAGCGTGATAATACAACTACTTTGCAAACGGCTGCTTGGCTCGAAGAACAAGGGATTCCGATGTGGATTCGCTACGTACTTGTGCCGGGATTAAGTGACTTCGAAGCACATATCCGTGCAATGGGAGAGCACTTCAAAGATTACAAAATGATTCAGCGTATCGAGATACTTCCTTATCACACGCTTGGCAGACATAAGTTCAAACACCTTGGTATGACTTATAAACTGGAAGATGTGAAAGAGAATACTCCCGAACAGTTGATTCAAGCAAGAGAACTATTCGAAGAATATTTCCCTACTGTTTTTGTAAACTAAGAATTGAATATATAAAACTCATCCATTATAGATGAGAACTATATAATACGAAATTAACTTGATAGCTGTTTTTCCAAGCAGCATTTTCCAGGTTTATATGTGTGTTTATTTTGAGAATAAGAAGGACTTGTTTCACCCGAAACAGGTCCTTTCCTTATTATATACGAACTCTAAAAATAAACCATGCATGCTTTTTCTGTAAAGCTAGTTAGGTTTTAGCAAAAACCTTATTAGCTTTTTGGAAGAACCATGCATGCTTTTTTATTCGATATATTCATCATTTTTTTTGCAGGTCGTCATGCAGGAGCGATTGCGAAAGGAGGATTATCCCTGCGAAGTCTTTCGGTATTGCCCCGGCGACATGTGGTTGTATTGCGAAAATAGTGTCGAAAAGCGAGAAGGATTCTCAATCCCTACTTTACGGGCTATTTCCTGTATCGGAATATCTGTTGTCGACAACAAGATTTGTGCTTGTTCTATTCGTTTGAGTTGTAGGTATTCGTTGGGACGCAACCCCATGATCTTCTTGAAAAGAATCGAGAAGTGATCGGTACTTAGGCACATTAACTCGGCAAGTTCACTTACTGTTATTTTTTCGTGTAAATGATTTACGATATGATTCAATACTTTGTTGAGTCGTAATTGCTTGTTTTTTAATTGAGACTCTTTGTCGTCGATGTTGCCTTCGATAAAGGTAGAGAAAAGTTGTAATAGGAT
>DLYT01000021.1:25814-26829 GCA_003447595.1 Porphyromonadaceae bacterium | reverse complement strand
CCATTCGTTTCAATAGTTGCCTTGATGTTACGACTCGATGAGGTGCTAAATAGAAGCTCCCTATTGTTGTCATAGATTTTAGGATCGTAGGCTTTTAAGGTTCGGTATGGATTCAGCGCCACAATACGATCGAAATAGCTCTTCATTAGATCACTAGCCTCCTTTAGTAGCGTGAAATCTGCTAATTCATAGATGTTTCTATTTCCGATAAGCTCATCTGTAAAACAGATATAAGTTTGCTCCATTGCTTCGTCACATTGATATGAGTGAGGAATGAATTTGGGAATTAAGAAGATTGAGCCTTCTGTTAGTCGATATGTTTCCCCTTTAAAAATAACTTTCCCTTCACCGCTGTGTATGTAGTACATGCGATTGAAGGGGCTAAGTACGTTTTGATAATTCCACCAATTGCCTACTTTGCATCTCCCTGTATGCAATAAATGAAGTCGAAGCCCAATACTTTCGGACGTATTTCTCATGATCTCGGATTTCGTAAAGTTATTCTCTTTTTTATGTTAGTTTGCGAATATCGTTAAAATTACTTTTGCAAAATAATATTTGCTAATAAATAATACCATTGAAATATGAAAAATATGCGAGTCGGACTATTCGCTTTATTGTTTGGAGCATACACTTTTGTAGCATCAGCTGCTGATGTTCCGATTGATAATGATGTGTTGATCTTCAGACTACGAAATTTTGAATCGAAGAATTATGTTCAGGCTATCGATAAACTGGAGAAACAATTTCCGGGAAAGATTAAAGCCGGAAACTATGCTTCTACCTTATCAGAAATAGACTCCAATAAAGGTCTTTGGATTTCTGATTTGGCTGCCGGAAACAAAGATGTAGCGAAAAAGGTAGAGAAAGCTTTTCGTTCGCTAGACAATGTATTGTTGCAAAATCCATTGATTAAGGATAAAAAAATTGTAGCGATACGTAGAAACTTTGATAATGCTCGCGGCCGAATGAGTGGAAGTTTGGGTATTGCTCCTTCAAACTTTCAGAACAATGC
>DLYT01000021.1:22307-25542 GCA_003447595.1 Porphyromonadaceae bacterium | reverse complement strand
GAAAAGACAATCATCACAGATCTTGAGCCTCATTTCGATGGCGAACGTATTATGTATTCTTCGATCGGAACACACAATCGATGGCATCTGTTCGAAGTTGATAAACAAGGAAAAGAGACAAAGCAATTAACACCGGCAGCTTACGAAGATTTTGATAGCTTTGACGGTTGCTATACTCCTGACGGAAAATATCTATTCTGTGCAACCGCAACATTCCTAGGTTTGCCTTGTACAGACGGCGGAAACAAAATGTGTGGCCTTTTCTTGTATGATCCGAAAGACGGAACTACGCGTCAGCTTACCTTCGATCAAGATAGTAACTGGGGACCGGTTGTAATGAACAATGGTACGGTATTGTATCAACGTTGGGAATATGCTGATCTTCCGCACTCGAATTCTCGTATGATGTTTACGATGAATCCCGATGGTACAGCTCAGCAAAACTATTATAACACGGGGTCATATTTTCCAACTTCGTTCTTCTATGCAAGACCGGTGCCGGGACATGCTACGGCTATGGTTGGTGTAGCTGGAGGTCACCACAGTGTATCTCGTAGTGGCCGTTTGTTGATCATTGATCCGGCAAAGGGTAGGAAAGAGGCAAAGGGAGTAATTGCTGAAATCCCAAATACGGGAAAATCTGTAGCGGCACAAGTGCGCGACCGTTTGCCCGATGGGGTTTGGCCACAGTTTTTGCATCCATACCCATTGAGTGATACTCATTTTCTTGTATCGATGAAACCTACACCAAAATCGCTTTGGGGGCTTTATCTTGTAGATACCTTTAATAATATGATTCCGCTTTATATGCAGGAAGATGCCGCAATTCTCGAACCTTTTGTTCTTGAAAAACGAAACGCTCCGGCAGTAATACCAAGCAAGGTAGATCCGAAGGCTACCACATCAACTGTTTTCTTACAAGATGTGTATGCCGGTGAAGGATTGAAAGGTATACCAAGAGGTGAGGTGAAGAAGCTTCGCATCGGTTCATATAGTTTTAGTCCATGGGGACAAGGAGGTCTTTTAGGTACGCTAGGTATGGATGGACCTTGGGATGTGAAACGTATTCTTGGAGAAGTTGATGTTGAGGAGGATGGATCAGCTATGTTCGTGATTCCGGCTAATACCCCTGTTTTTGTGCAGCCTCTTGATAAAGATGGAAAGGCTTTGCAAGTAATGCGTAGTTGGTTTACGGGTATGCCCGGAGAGACGGTATCTTGTATCGGTTGTCACGAAGACAAAAATACAGTTCCGGTTCCTAAAGCAAGTATGGCTTCCCGCAAGAAACCACAAGCAATGCAAGATTTCTACGGAAAAGAGCGAGGCTTTAGTTATCGTCACGAGATTCAGCCAATTCTAGATAAGAACTGTGTGTCGTGTCATAATGATAAGAACGAATCGATTCCTTCGTTTGAAGGGGTAAAATGGATTGATGATTGGACAAGTCAGATTGCGGGACGTGCCTGGAATGGCAATGGTGGTCATTTTACACAATCGTATGCAAACCTGCATCGTTATGTGCGTCGTCCGGGGATTGAAAGTGATATGGATATGCTTGTTCCAATGGATGTGCATGCCGATCAGACTGAATTGATGCAGATTTTAAATAAAGAACACAAGGGTGTGAAGTTGTCGGCAGAGGAAACCGCAAAACTTGCTTGTTGGATCGACTTTAATGCACAATTCCATGGTCGCCGCACTGATGTTCCAAAGTACTGTGATGCGCAGCCGAGCGTAGATATGCGTAAGAAATACGAACCAATGTTAGGTGTTAAACCTGCGAATATCGAATATCTACCTGATCTCCCATCGGGAATTACAGCGGTGAAACCTGTAGCACTGAAAGCTGATACAGCAACACCCGTGGTTAAAGATTGGCCATTCCATCATCCGAATAAAAAAGTATTGTATGAAGGTCCTGCTTCAAACAAACAATTGGGACTTGGTTTCTATCAATTGAATATTCCATTGACAGAGAAGGTATCGATTGACTTGATCAAGGTTCCTGCCGGTTCGTTTGTGATGGGTAGTAAAAATCAGATTGATGAAATGCCGCAGACAGCTGTTGCAATTGATAAATCGTACTGGATTGGGAAGTTTGAGGTGACGAATGAATTATATGCACTATACGATGCGCAGCATGATAGTCGCACCGAATATCGTCACGGTTATCAATTCGGTCGATTGGGTTATCCGCTTAATAAGCCGGATCAACCCGTAGTACGTGTATCTTGGGAAGATGCAATGGGCTTTTGTAAGTGGCTTTCAGAGGTAACGGGCAAAACATTTACTCTGCCAACCGAGGCGCAGTGGGAGTGGGCTTGCCGTGCCGGTTCTGCTACCGATTTTTCGTTTGGAGGTTCAGGTGCAGACTTTACCAACTATGCAAACTTGGGTGATATTAAACTCAAAGAGTTTGCTTCGTGTAGCTCGTTCAAATTTTATGAAAGTGTTCGTGTCATTGATGATGCCAATAAGTACGATGATTGGATTCCTCGTGATACAACGTTTAATGATGGTGGTTTTGTGTCTGAAAATGCAGGAAGATATCGTCCTAATATTTGGGATATCCACGATATGCATGGTAATGTTGCCGAATGGACGCTTTCGTCGTACAAGCCATATCCATACAATGAGACAGATGGACGCAATGACGTCGCTGAGAAAGTGAGTAAGGTTGTAAGAGGAGGATCTTGGTATGATCGTCCGCATAAAGCGACTTCTTCATTCCGTCAAGCGTATCGTCCGTATCAAAAAGTCTTTAATGTGGGATTCCGCGTGGTGATGATCGATAATGCCTTATAGACTTTAAAGCAATAAGCCTTTTTGAGAAAACGGATAAGGTGCTAAAATAGAAACACCCGCCTCTTTTGTATGTGATGATTTGGTTGTCATGACGATACAGAAGAGGAGGGTGTTTTTGTTTTTTAGAGCTATTATATTATACGTTGCTTTTTATTACGCCTACCACCTGTGACATCGTATAGATGTCTTCTACTTGTATTTGAAATTCCGGATACTCCGGATTAAAAGAGATGCATCGTAACTGAGAAGGATCATTCTTAACTTTCTCTATTTGTTTCATGATAACACCTTGTGCCGAGTCTACAATGTACACTTTTCCGTATCTGATTTCGTTCGGATTCGAGATAAACTTACATGCCACAATATCACCGGATTGATAGAAGTCGTTCATACTGTCTCCTTTTACATCGATGGTAAAATCGTATTCTCC
>DLYT01000021.1:19820-21956 GCA_003447595.1 Porphyromonadaceae bacterium | reverse complement strand
TCGGCAATGAGCTCCAATGTTTGAATGCGTGTTGAATTTAGACGCATGATGCGCTTGAGTCCGGCTTCAGACATTGCAATGTCTTTGCAGAAGTCTTTAATTGAAATATTCTTGTCTTCGAGAATCTCTCGGATGATTTGAAGATTGGGCATATTATACTACTATTAATAGACTGATTTTATGTATCAAAGTAACAAAAAAATGGACGATTTTTGATATAACGAGGGCTTAACGAATATGAAATATTGAGAAGGTGGTGCTTTTATAGCTATAAATAGCTTGTAAAAGGCGTGTTGCTTTGATAAATTTAAACATTATCCAGATGGCTTGTTTTTAACTGATTAACTATCCTCTTTCTTTAAATACCTTGTAATTGTGCTACAGTTTGTTTGTAAATAGGCTATTTGCTATTGCGAATTGAAACATAATAGCCTAAATTTGTTATGTGATTAAAAAATGATGATACTTTTTAAACGGGTGTTTTCCTTTCTTGTGATTAGAATATATATATTTATATTATAATTTTAGTATTATACATTCATCCTTTAATTAACCAAAACCTAAACGAAAAAAAGAGACTTTCTCGTGATTGAGACGGTCTCTTTTGCTTTAAAAAAGGCTTTACATAATTTCAATGTTTGTTGCCTTTGGTGGTTGTTGAGTCAGGTCTTTCTTTGGAATCAAAATAGAAAGAACTCCATTCTCAACTTTTGCTTCTATTTTATCTTTCTCTACATTATCGGGCAGAAGCATGCTTTGTTGGAAATGAGAATAAGAAAACTCTCGTCGAAGGTATTTACCGTTTTTATCTTCATCTTTATTCTCTTGTTTTTTTTCCATTGAAACAATGAGTTGGTTGTCTTGTCCAATTTTTACATTGAAATCATCTTTAGTTAAACCTGGAGCAGCAACTTCTACTTTGTAGTTATGATCATCTTCAATGATATTAATAGCAGGAGCATTTGCACTTGCTTTTTCGATCCATTCATTTCCAAAGAAATCATTAAAAATTCCAGGTAACCAATTTTGAGATCTTCTAATAGGCATCATAATAATGTCCTCCAATTAAGAATTAAACAAATATTGAATTTTATAATTTATAAAACCAGCTGGTCAGTTGTTATTGTTTTCTCTAAATAAACGCTTGGAAGAGGTTAAAAGTTTATCAACGGATCTTATTGTGATTTTAAAAATCTAAAGCAAAAAGAATCTCGATGAAATTTTATTTATTTTGATTTTTGGAATTTTGAAAGTTGGTCGAGAATAAGCTTACGTTGCCATTCCGGAAGTTCATTGTCGGTATGAATGGTACTATCAATGGCTTCGGCTTTGAGTAATTCGGCCTGCTCAATTTTTACAGCTCTTTGTTCAATAGCTTCACGAAGATTTTGTCCCAGTCCCAAATTTAACTGATCTGTTGCAATGGAACTTTCAAAAACGTTTTTATCGTTTAGCTTCGCTTTTGTCAGCTTAAAATGAAGGTGGTGAGGACGACCTGATATATTAAACCCAAACTTAAAAGGTATGAATGAGTGTAGTACTGAGAAGTGATAAAAGAGCTCATTATCCATTTGTTGGTATCCGGTGATTCCCACTTTGTATTTTTCAATATCCAGCAGAAAAGGATAGACGTGAAGCATTCCATTTTTAGCAACCATACGTATCGAAACCGAATCTGTTTTTAGGGTTTGATCGCCATGAAAAAGTATCAGATCTACAAAGCGAGGAATCAGATCTTTTGTATTCAACGACATGTTGGTTCCATTTAAGATACAGGTTCCATAGATAGATGGCATATTAATATACATGGTAGAGTCGATGGTTGCGACAGCTTCAACTTTGCAGTGAATGTCTCCATCCAGGTTTTGAAGAATTGGAACCAAATGTTTCAAGTCTGGAACAATGGTAATAAGTTTGCCGATATTGAACTTTTGAATATCAATACCAATGGCGGTATATGCATGTGTGCGAGGTTTCGTATCATACATACCATTGAGTGTGTAGTTACCGTCGTTTGATGAGATCTTGAAATTATCTAGTTGTAGGGTTTCATTCATTACAAGAATATTCCCGGTAAGCGAGTCTATTAATAGATTTTCATAAAGAACATTGCGGGTGTTTATGTTTACCCCAAGT
>DLYT01000021.1:16148-19623 GCA_003447595.1 Porphyromonadaceae bacterium | reverse complement strand
CAAGTGATACGTTTCTAGGAATTAGGACAAGCTGGTTGACTTTCTTTGTCGTATCTTTTCCAATAGGCATCAATTTGGGTGGAAATATCATACCCACAATGGAGTCGACACTTTCATTAGGGTATTCTTGTAGTGTAAGTACTCCTTTGGCAATAGCCGGAACGATCTGATTTAAATTAATTGTATCAGAACTTATATTCAGTTTCATTGAAAGGGGTTTGTTCTGTACAATTGAGTCAACGAGTCCCCCTATTGCGCCGCTAATCAATAAATCGGAAGCTCCGGATTTGAGATTGAATTCTTTTAATTCTACATTATTGGGTGTATATAATATTTCAACTTTCTCTACTGTGTTATCAAGTAGAAGAAAAGGAGAACTCGGTTTTGTTTTTTCCAATAGTAGCGCACCTGATAAATTCCAATTGTTGACAAACCGTTGGAAGCTGTTTAGATTCATTGTGTCCTTTTTCGGTTTGTAGTCGCCCTCTAGTGTAAAATATGTTTTTTGGGTTTGTAAGTTAAGGCCAGGTAGGTGCAATTGATTCGTATTGGTCTTAATCGCAGTGCTGATTGTTTTTATGTTATTGTTTTTCTGTGAGAAATTGAAATATCCGGTTGTTCCATTTATTTTATTTGTGATTGAATCGTGCTGAAGTTTGTCTTTCAATCGAATCTCACCAAAAGAGAAGTTTGTGTTGAGCTGTCCAATTTGTGCCTCTTTGAAAAAGAAACCTTTCGAAAAGAGTTGTAAGCCATTAATTGCCATCGTCTCGAATGCATTTCTTTGCACCTCAATAGGATTGATTTGTAACGAACCCTCAAGTGTATTTTTATTCCCTGTTTTATTGGTAGAGTTGTTTACAGCTATTTTTACATCAAAGGTTGTTGCTGAAACTTTGAATGTGTCTTTATCCAAATAGGTTGTAAACGACGGTATCGATGTTTGTGCAATTACGTTCAAAGCTGATAATTTATGATGATCATCCGCTTTTGTGTCAAGTTTAATTTGTGTGTTCAAAGATGCGTTTCCTTTGATTAGATTGGCTTTTTGATGGCCAACTAATTTGGCGATACTTTTGAGGTTAACTCTCGAATCGATATAAAGATCAACCGTTGGATTTAAGAGTATTTTATCGATGTTTCCATAGGCTAAAAACGAAGAATTAAGCGTCTCGAAATCCAATTGTTCGATATACAGATTAGAGGTTTCTTTATCTTGTAGATTAAGGGCAAATTTAATTTTTGAGTTGAGATTTGTTATAGATGGTTGATTATATGGCTTATTTAGACTTCCATTTTTAATTAGGATAGAACCTTTCAAAGCAGGATAGATATGGCTTTTAGGCATTAAAGTATCCGTAATACTTCCGGTCAATGAAAGCGCGCAAGTTGGTTTAAGTTCGGCGTTCCATTTTTGAAGATTAGAAGGCAGTAACTTAAATACAGATTGTATAGAGCCAATCTCTGCCGTATAATGTAAATCAACTAATTGGCCTTTGTATCCATTGAGTTTATGCATCTTCCCTTGTAGGGATAAATCAATGTCTTTGTTGATTTGAAGGTTCAGCTTTTCAATATCAAAATGATGGTATATCGAATCTGTTTTTATTTTTCCGTCAAGATTAACGGCAAGCTTGTTTAGGATCAACTCATTGTTCAATAAGATGATATCATTTTCAGTGTTCAATGAAATGGTATGTACACCTGGTTGATGTGCAGGTTGGTCTATCTTTAAGCTATCAATCTTACAAATTACAGTTGTTTTATCTTTAGGAAGGTTTAAATCCAGTTGAGCATCAACCATGTATAAATGAATCGCATTGAGTTTTTTCCAATCAATGGCAACCTCTCCAAACAAACGTAATGAATCCGTAGAGGCATGTAGAAACATTTCCTTGTGCTGATTGGAATAGGTGAAATCCGCTCCTTGAGCAAGCGTGATATTGTTGATGTATAATTTGATTTTTTTGTGGTGTTTCTTTTTATGCGGATCTTTTTCTTTCGACTGTTTCTTGAAACGAAACATACTCCACGAGTTGGTTTTATCGGCTTCAATATAAACCTGCGCCTTGCCATTTGTGATCTTAGCTTCTGAAATGTGTAGCTCGAAGTCGGAAAGTAGATAGAATAGATTGATCTTTACATCAAGTTTATCGAATGTTGCTAAAGTATCTGATTTTATATCCGCAACACCACTGCGCGCCATTCCATTAGATGCGGTAACATGAAAAGAAGGAAAGGCACGAAACATATCGATGCGCAGGGAGTCAAACTCCATCATGCCGTCGATATGAGTATTTAATATGTCTTTTGCAATGGCATCGAAGCGACTACTGTTTGTAATCGTACCAAGTATTACAAATAGTAAACACAAAAGAAGCGTTAGAGATAAGACTGCAATTGCGATGTATTTTAAAAGCTTATAGATCATTTGACGTAATTTTCCATATAGAAAACAGTCGAATAATCGAAAAGTTATTTTTTAATGTGGTACACCGCAATTATCCATGCCGCAATTTTCATTGTCTCGTTCCATTTCGATGGTAACATGACCAATATTACCTTTTGTACAGATGGTACGGATGTCGCATTTTAAGGCTTCAATACGAACAACCGGAGTTTCAACCGGAACTACGACGTGTAATGTAAGTACATTGTGTTCTCCATCGAGCGACCATGCATGTACATCGTGAATCGACTCGATACTTTCTAGTTCTAATATTTCAGATTGTATTGTTTCTAAGTCTATATCAGCGGGTATTTGTTGCAGAAGGATCGAAAACGTTGATTTTAGGTTGCGATATACGTTGTATAATATCCAACAACTGATGCATAAAGATAATATAGGGTCGATAATTGGAATCTCGACGAAGTACATAATGATACTTGCGATCAATACGGCAACCCAACCTAGTACATCTTCAAGCAGATGTAGCATTACAGCGCGTTCGCTAAAGGAGTTGCCTTTTTTTAGTTTAAGAACAGCAGCACCGTTTACGATCAAACCGAATATAGCAAATAGGAACATCCCTTTTGCATTTGCCGGTTCAGGGTTAATAATTCGTTCGATACTTTCTTTAATCACAAAAAAAGTACTGATCATAAGTACAAACGAAATAAATATTGCACCTAGCAGGGAGAAGCGTCTGTAACCATAGGTAAATCGGTTGTCACTTTTTTGCTTTGACTTCTTTTCCAGAAACCAAGTGATTCCCAAAGATATTGAGTCTCCGAAGTCATGTACTGCATCTGAAATAATAGCGACGCTATTGGTATATATACCACCTAAAACTTCGATGATCGCAAAAAATAGATTCAGAAAAAAAGCGAATAGTATATTCTTTTCAGAGTGGCTATGTGTATGGTTGTGGTTGTGATTGTGCGCCATAATGTATTTGAATTAATGAGTTTCGTTTATTTAGAAAAGTATTCCAATTGTAAAACTCATACTGTTGATTCGTTTACTCACTTTAAG
>DLYT01000021.1:9880-15876 GCA_003447595.1 Porphyromonadaceae bacterium | reverse complement strand
GTGAAACTGACACCACAAGTTGCACTTAACTGAATTGGGGAATCTTGAGAAAGAACTAAGCTTCGCATATTATTAAAATCAGAATCATTGCTGTAAGCATATCTTACTTTCGGACCTAGAATCAAACTCAATCCGTATGGACCCTCTTGTACGAGGTGATAACCGAACAAAACGGGTAAATCGACGGCTTTATTCGTAAAGTTATAGTCTACGACACTTGTCGAACTTACAGGAGCGTTTCCTCCTGTATTCTCAACTGGAAGAAAGCTAATGCTACCTTGCGAGTAGTGCCACGTGAGTCCGGTTTGCAAGAAAGTACGATTAAAGTTGATACGCAAAAAAGCATCAACTTGATAACCTATCTTATTGGTAACATCAATGTCGGTGATTAAAGTTCCGTTGTAAGAAATATTATTCGTATTGAGAAAAGAGGTGTTGAATCCGGCTTTGAGTCCGATGTTTAGTTTCTTGTACGGATATTCGGCAAATTGTGCAATTTGCGCATTAGACATAAAACAAACAAATAGAGATCCCAGGAGGATTAAACACCACTTTCTTTTCATATTAAAATAAGCTTATTTCTTTTTACGTACAGACCATCCAAATTTACCTTTTTCTTCACCTAAACCGTAGTACTTGCCATGTGAATAAGCCAACAAATTAGCTTTTCCCATGTCAAAAGCTCCGGTTACAGGATCAAGATATTTGTCATCAGCTTTCACGTTTACGACTTCGGCAATAAACATATCATGAGAGCCAAGACTGATAATCTCTTTTACTCGACATTCGATGCTGATAGGTGCTTCCTCGATGATCGGAGCACTTACAACAGAAGCCTTGCCTGGAGTGAGATTCATTTCTTCAAATTTGTTATAATCCTTTCCTGAAACTACTCCGCACCAGTCAGTTGCTTTGGCTAGTTCTTCGGTAGTAAGATTAATAACATACTCCATATTCTTTTTTATAATCGGGTAGGAGTGACGCTCGGGGCGTACCGAAATATAACACATTGCCGGATTTGTACAAATCGTACCAAGCCAACTAACGGTGATTATATTGTATTCTGATGGTTCACTACCGCAGCTAATCATGGCTGCCGGAAGTGGGTAAATCATTGTTCCTGGTTTCCAGTCTAATTTCATAAAATAACGATATCTTCTTTGTCTATTTTTCGTTCACAATAATGGCATTTGATTTCAACCTTATCCTTATCAACAACATAAAAACGGGTATTCATCGGTTCGTTGTTGGTGATGCATTTAGGATTGTTGCATTTTACAATGCCAATAAGTTCTTCCGGAAGCGTTACTTGCTTTTTTTCTACAACTTCATAGTCGCGGATAATATTCATAATCACATTCGGAGCAATAAGAGAGATCTTATTGATATCGGATTCTTCAAAGAATTTATCGGAGATCTTGATAAGTCCCTTTGATCCCATTTTCTTACTTTGAAGGTTATTTCCGATTGTAATGGGATTATTTAAGTGCTCAATGCCCAGCAAGGATGCAACTTTAAAAAGTTGTTCTGATGGAATATGGTCGATTGCAGTTCCGTTTTCAAGTGCGGCAACTTGCATTTCTTTAATCTTCTTAGACATGTCTCTTTGGTTTTACGTTACACAACACTGATTTATTCAACTTCGATACCTAGCACGTCACAAATGATTGCTTGGCGAGCATAAAGTCCGTTTTGAGCTTGCTCAAAGTAGTATGCTTTCGGACTGTCATCTACATCTTGAGAGATTTCATTCACGCGAGGAAGTGGGTGTAGAATACGTAAGTTTTCTTTGCTGTTGTCAAGCATCTTCTTGCGAAGGATGTATACGTTCTTAACTTTTTCGTACTCAACAAGATCAGTGAAGCGCTCTCTTTGTACACGAGTCATGTAAATGATGTCCGAATCATTGATAACTTCTTCAGAGAAGTCGGTATGTTCGTAGTACTTAATACCGTGCTTGTCACAGAACGTTTTATAAATTTCAGGAATTCGCAGTTCTTCCGGTGCAACGAAATGGAAGGTCGGATTGAAGTGTGACATCCCATGAATAAGGGAGTGAACAGTGCGTCCGTATTTCAGGTCTCCCACAAGTGTAATCGTAAGGTTTTCGAGTGTTCCTTGTGTTTTGTAGATCGAATACAAATCAAGCATTGTTTGTGTAGGGTGCTGATTGGCGCCGTCTCCCGCATTGATAATCGGGGTTTTACTAATCTCAGAGGCATAGCGAGCAGCTCCTTCAATGTGGTGACGCATGATAATAAGATCTGCATAGTTGCTCACCATGATAATCGTATCTTTTAGCGTCTCACCTTTCGATGAGCTGGTTGTTGAAGCATCGGTAAAACCAATGATACGACCTCCCAGTCTGTTTACCGCCGTTTCAAAACTTAAACGAGTTCGAGTAGATGGCTCGAAAAAGAGAGTTGCGGCAACTTTACCTTTTAGAAGATCTCTGTTGGGATTTTCCTCAAACTTGCGTGCATTCTCTATGATACGCAAAATATCTTCTTTCGAATATTCTGCGATAGAAACTAAACTCTTATTCATCATAATGGGATTATCTTATGATCACAAATGTAGATAAATTTTTATATACGATTCTTCAAAAAACCTTTTTTTGCGACACTTTTTTCAGTTAACTTCATTTATCAATCAAATTGGTTATTTTTGTATCATTAAAACCAAACACATAGTTGTTGAACAAAAGAGATTAAGAATGAAGAAAGGATTGATCATCGCTTTCTGGGTACTGTTTGTAGCAGGCGTGCTATCGGTATTCGGTTTGTTTACTCTGATTGCTAAAGGTAAAATAGGTTATATGCCTCCTGTAGAGGATTTGCAAAATCCGATAGACAAGTTTGCCTCTCAGATTATTTCATCCGACTCTAAACTGTTGGGAACTTATAACTATAGTAAGGATAACCGTATCTACGTAAACTATAAAGATTTATCTCCATACTTGGTGAATGCCCTTATTGCAACCGAAGATGTTCGCTTTGCAGAACACTCAGGTGTTGATGCGAAAGCGGTAGCTCGTGCCGTTGTCAAATATGTAATCTTACAAGACAAGTCAGGCGGTGGTGGTAGTACCATTACGCAGCAGTTGGCCAAACAGCTTTACTCGCCAAGTGCAGACAATAAATTGGAGCGTGCGTTGCAAAAACCGATCGAATGGGTAATTGCGGTACAGTTGGAGCGTTTTTATACGAAAGAAGAGATCATTAATATGTATTTGAATAAGTTTGACTTCCTCAATAATGCTGTAGGGATTCAGTCTGCGTCACGTGCTTATTTTGATACTACTCCGAAGAACTTGAAGATTGAAGAAGCTGCAACCCTTGTAGGAATGTGTAAGAATCCGTCGTACTTTAATCCTAAAACCCGCAACGAACGTACCAGAGGTCGTCGTAACGTGGTATTGGAGCAAATGTATAAAGCCGGCTATATTTCTAAAGTTGAAAAAGACTCTTTGCAAGCGCTTCCACTCAAACTGAATTTCCGTAAAATTGACCATAAAGATGGTTTAGCTCCTTATTTTAGAGAACATCTTCGTTTGTATATGACTGCAAAAGAACCTCTGAAAGAAAATTATAGAGGATGGCAAATGCAGAAGTTTAAAGACGACTCTATTGCTTGGGCTACAGATCCATTATATGGCTGGTGTAATAAGAATAAACTTCCTGATGGAAGCAATTACAATTTGTACACAAGCGGTCTTAAGATATATACGACGCTAAATTCTAAGATGCAGAAGTATGCAGAAGACGCAATGCAAGAGCATTTAGCTAAAACATTGCAGCCGCAGTTTGATAGAGAAAAGCGCGGTCGTCGTAATGCTCCGTTTTCAAATAATATTACGCCCGGAGAAGCAGATACGATTATCATGCGTTCAATGGCTCAAACAGATCGTTACAAAGCATTGGTTAAATCAGGAATGAGCAAGCAAGATGCTATGGCTGAGTTTAAGAAGCCAATAGATATGCGTGTATTCTCATGGACTGGCGTAAAAGATACAATCATGTCCCCTTGGGATTCGATCAGATATCACAAAAGTTTTCTTCGCGGATCGTTCATGGCAATGAATCCGAAAGATGGTCAGGTAAAAGCTTATGTGGGAGGTATTGATTATAACTACTTCCAATACGATATGGTAAGTGATGGCCGTAGACAAGTAGGATCTACGATTAAGCCTTTCTTATATTCACTTGCAATGGAAAATGGTTATACACCATGTGATCAAACGCTTAATGTACAGCCACAACTCGTTGATGAGAACGGAATCCTTTGGGCACCTAAGAATGAAAGTTCAAGAAATGTAGGAGAGATGGTTACGTTGAAGTGGGGACTTCAAAATTCAAATAACTGGATTACCGGTTACTTAATGAAACAATTCACACCTTATGCATTCAAACGTTTGCTTGAGTCGTATGGTATGCAAGGTCAAATTGATCCGGTTGTTTCCATGTGTATGGGTACACCAGATATTTCTGTTCGTGAGATGGTTGGAGCTTATACTGCATTCGCAAACAAGGGTATTCGTGTAGAGCCGTTGATTGTCACACATATTGAAGATGGTTATGGCAATACGATTGCGACATTCTCACCACGCATACATGAGGTGTTGAGTGAAGAAGCTTCTTATAAGATGCTTGACATGCTTCAAGGTGTAATTGACGGAGGTACCGGCGGACGTATACGCCGTATTTATAATATCAAAGCTCCGATGGGTGGAAAAACAGGAACTACTCAGAACAACTCTGATGGATGGTTTATTGGATTCACACCAGAGCTTGCAGCCGGAGCATGGGTAGGAGGAGAGGAACGTTCTGTTCACTTCGACCGCACTGCCGACGGACAAGGCGCAAGTATGGCTCTTCCTATTTATGGTGAATTCTTTAAGCGTGTTTTTGCAGATAAAGAATTAGGTTATTCAGATACAACGAAGTTCGTTATTCCTGAGCAATATGCCGATCCTTGCAGCTCATCGAGAGGACATATTTCAACTCAGACAAATGAACCGTCGCATATTGACGATATCTTTAATTGAAAGAACTAGAGATATTCTACATGAAAAAAGGAGATTCCGATATTACCGGGATCTCCTTTTTTATTAACTCAAAGACAAGTATCCATATATCTATACGATTACGGTTTCTCCTTTTTTTATTTGCTTTACAATCTTTCTTACTACCTCTTTTACTTCCGGTATTACGGCTTCAACCTCTGGAGTCAATTCCATTCCGAAGTCATCTACCTTCTTTACACTGATAATCACAAGATGCATATTGGGTATTTTACCATTTAAAATCATGGCGTCAATCATTGTTTTCAATCCAATCTCATGCGCACTCATCAATGATGGGTAATCGGTAGAATACTTTGGTTTCAGAACTCGAATAGTTCCGGGAGGCATACTATCAAGCGTTGCATCTATTAATACAACATCGTCATACTCTTGTAATGTTCCCATCAAGTGAAAGCCTCCTGTGCCACCGTCAAGAACATCAATACCCTCTAGTGCGGGATCGTTTTCTAGTTCTGTAGCCACGCGAATGCCTATACTCTCGTCGCACAATAATAAATTGCCGATACCCAAAATCAATATACTCATATCGTAGTGTTTATTTCTTTTGAGATAACGCTTTTTACATCTGTTTTGTTTTAAAAAAATAGATAACAAAAAGTCGTTTGGATATTTGCTTTGTTGAGGAGCAAGTCCAAACGACTTTTCTTTTATGAAGTAAATTGAGTTAAGACTTTAATCGATCTAAGTCTTCAAGAACAGCTTTCTTTCCTTTCGACTCTTCTGCTTCGAAGCGTTCAACTTCTTTTTCAGGGATAAACTTCCATCCTCCAATCATTGATGAGGTAATACCTTCACTATCGATATAGTCATGGTAAATAACCAAGTACACGTGGACGATAGCTACCAATATAAAGAACCACATCAAGAAGTGGTGTATTTGGCGTACCATCATATCACCACCCAAAAGTGG
>DLYT01000021.1:3027-9647 GCA_003447595.1 Porphyromonadaceae bacterium | reverse complement strand
AGGGCAAAGCCTGTAAATACTTGTGCCACAAATGCAAGGAAAAGCAAGAAGTAGATGGTACTAGCCATTGAGTTATGTCCGATGGTAGCAACCGGTCTGTTCTTAATCTGTAATACGTCTACGCGCATTACATTATACATTTGCACCCATTGAGACTTATGAATAGGGACATAATTATACCAGCGGCTAAATACATTTCCTACAAATCCCCAATACAAACGGAATATGAAGTTGAATGTAAATATAAATGCCGTAGCAAAGTGAATAAAACGAATATGTCCAAACCAATATTGATCATAAGCCTGTCCGGCACTTTGAAATGCCGGAGGATCACCAATCATAAATCCGGTAATGCATAATATCAGGATGCATAGTGCATTGATCCAGTGAAACAGACGTACAGGCAACTCCCATACATAAACCTCTCGAAGTGGTTTATTTCTGCTTCTCAATCTAAAATTAGTTGCCATGATAAAATGTTTTTAGATTACATAGTCTTAATCTGATGCACATGCGATCCTTCTTCATCGTACAAGTGTACGGAGCAAGAAAGACATGGGTCGAAAGAGTGGATGGTGCGTAAAATCTCTAAAGGTTGATTTTGTATCGCAACCGGAGTACCTATCAAAGATGCTTCATAAGGAGAACGTTGTCCCTGAGGGTCACGAGGAGAGGCATTCCAAGTGGTAGGTACCACCATTTGGTAGTTGCTCACTTTTTTGCCTTTGATTACAGCCCAATGAGACAATGCGCCACGAGGAGCCTCCGTGAAACTCATCCCTTGACATTCAGGATCCCATGATTTAGGCTCCCACTTGGTGTTGTTCATCATACGCATATCACCATGTTGGAGATTCAAGATCAGTTGATCGTAAAACTCAAGAGCCCAGTTTGAGATCAAAGCACATTCCAATGCTCTTGCCGAAACCCTACCTAGCGTAGAGTATATTGCATCAAAAGGAAGATCAAGATCTTTAAGTGTTTGGTCAACTTGTGCAACGACCTCTTCTTGACCTGCTGCATAGTTTACGATAAGACGAGCAAGCGGACCTACCTCCATTGGTTTGTCGTGCCAACGAGGAGTTTTAATCCAACTATATTTGTCTTCAACATTCAAGTGTGTATATGGAGGCTTAGGTCCTGTATAATTCAAGTCGGTTTCACCTTGGTAAGGGTGAAGACCCGTATCATTTCCTTCAGCATATTTGTACCATGAGTGAGTAACAAACTCTTGGATACCTTTCGGATCATTTGGGTCGAGTGGGTATACCTTGCTCAAGTCTCTGTTCAAAACAACGCCCCCCTTCATTTTATAAGACGAAGGAATATTGTATCCCGACATTGGGAAGTCGCCACAAGTAAGATAATTTGTGACACCACCGCCTACTTTCCACCATTCACCTTTATATGCGGCACCGATCATTTTTAGATCAGGTAGAAATACTTTATGTACGAAGTCATGTCCATTTTGTAGACGAGCAAGTACATACGACAGACGTTCGGTATTGATTGCGTTTTCACCGTTTGTGTTGATTGCGCAAGCCATACCTCCAACCAAGTAGTTTGGGTGAGGATTCTTTCCTCCAAATACGGTTTGTACTCTTACGATATCTTTTTGCCATTCCAAAGCTTCTAGGTAGTGAGCTACGGCAACAAGATTTTGTTCCGGATTCAATTTATAAGCAGGGTGTCCCCAATAGCCATTTGTGAAGATCCCCAACTGACCACTGTTTACCAAGGCTTGTATTTTCTTTTGGATATCTTTGAAATAACCCGGAGATGAGTTAGGCCAATCGGACATGCTTCGAGCAACGGCCGATGCTTCGTTCGGGTCTGCTTTGAGTGCAGAAACAACGTCTACCCAGTCGAATGCTTGTAGCTGATAAAAGTGCACAACGTGATCGTGCATAAACAATGCAGCATTCATCATATTACGTACCATTTCTGCATTTGGAGGAATCATAATCTTAAAAGCATCCTCCATCGCTCTTACTGAGCAAAGCGAGTGTACCGATGTACATACACCACAAACCCGACCAACGAAGGCCCACACATCTCGTGGATCTCGATCTTTAACGATAAGTTCGATCCCACGTACGGCCGTTCCGGAGCTATAAGCATCCTTTACCATGCCATTCTCTATATCAGCTTCAATGCGGAGGTGACCCTCTATACGTGTAACGGGATCAATTACTACTCTTTCTGCCATATATTGTTTCTTTTATTGCTTGATTTATTCTTTATTTTGAGAAGATTCTTGTTCGGTTGTCACTTCATCTTTATCCGGTGGAATCTCTCCGTCTTGTATCAGTTTGTGTTTGCGGATATTGGTGCGAACAGCATGTACCAAGATTCCGGCCAATGTGCCGGCTCCAACAACAGCGCCGATTTGGTCGGCATTAGCTTCGATACCAAAACCGCCAACCTTTGGTAAGTGAGAATAAAGAGGTCCGAAGTCAAAGAATCCAGGTTCGGCGCAACCGATACAAGGGTGACCTGATTGAATTGGATAACTCACACCGTCGTTCCATTTAATTACACCACACGAGTTGTATGTGTTCGGGCCTTTACATCCCATTTTATACAAGCAATATCCTTTTTTTGCGTTCTCATCGTCGAAAGATTGCACAAATAAACCGGCATCGTAGTTTGCACGACGATAACACGTATCGTGTACCCTGCGAGAATAGAAGGTAAGCGGTCGCTTCATGCCATCTAGTTCGGGTATGGTTCCAAACGTAAGCATGTATACGATCACACCGGCCATTACTGCCGGAATTGGAGGGCATCCCGGAACGTTAACCAACGGTTTGTTGGTGATAATTTCCTGAATAGCGGTAGCACCTGTCGGATTTGGTTTTGCACTTTGCACACAACCATGGAAAGCACAGTTGCCCCAGCAAATTACAGCTTTGGCATTCTTAGCACTATCTTTCAATATGTCGATGGCACTCTTTCCGCCAATACAACAATAGCCCGGATTTCCCATTGGGATAGATCCCTCGATAGCCATAATGTATTCGCCTTTGTATTCCTTCATTGCATTTTGCAAAGCTTCTTCGGCTTGTTCTCCGGCTGCAGCCATCAATGTTTCATTGTAATCGAGCGATATCTTATCAAACAAGATATCTACCATTGTAGGGTGCGAAGACCGAATAAAAGACTCGGTACAGCAAGTACACTCTTGAAAGTTAAACCATAAAACAGGGACTTTCGGTTTTGTTTCAAGCGCCTTCACAACCTGTCCTACAGCACTGTGTTCCAACCCAAGGTAGGCTGCCATTGTAGTGCAGAAAGTAAGAAACTGCCTTCTCGTAATTCCACGGGAAATGGCATCTTCATAAACAGTAGGCCTATCTTTCTTCATATGTAATATTATTTGTGGTTTCTACCAATTTTGCATGTTTAGCATATACGAGGAAGCTGTTCGCCGCTTAGCATATCTACAATACGCGTACCTCCGAATGTATTTTTAAGTTTCACGATTGCCCGTTGATCGGATGTTACACTTCCAATCACGACAGCCTCTTTGCCTTCCGGATGGCGATGCATGATCTGCAATATCCGTTCAGCCTCTTTTTGCGGTGCAATGATCAGAACTTTTCCTTCATTCGCAATGTAAAGCGGATCGAGACCCAGTATTTCACAAATGCCTTTTACCGGTTCACTTATTGGTAAAGAACTCTCGTCGAGTTCTATTTCAATATGTGCTGTTTTAGCGATTTCATTGAGAGTTGAAGATAAACCTCCGCGAGTAGGATCACGCAATACATGTATATCGCAACCTTCATGCAGAAGGTCTTCAATCATATGATTGAGAGAAGCCGTGTCGCTTTTGACAGGACAGTCAAAGTCGAGTCCTTCTCTGGCTGCCATGATTGCTACGCCATGTTCGGCAATATATCCGTTGCAAATGATCACATCGCCCGGTCTTGCAAATAGAGGATGTATATTTATATCATTCTCAATAACTCCAATACCACTGGTATTGATGAATATTTTATCGCATTTTCCTTTTTCAACTACTTTGGTGTCGCCGGTAACAATCTTAACATTGGCCTTTTGCGCAGCCTTCTGCATCGAAGCACAAATACGCTTAAGATCTTCGATCGGAAAACCTTCTTCAATGATAAAACCAGCCGTAAGGTATAATGGTTTAGCTCCGCAGCAAGCGATATCGTTTACTGTTCCGTTAATGGCCAGATCGCCAATGTCGCCACCCGCAAAGAAAATGGGATCGACAACAAATGAATCTGTCGAGCAAGCAAGCTTCGCATTGTTAATATTAAATATAGCTCCATCGTGTTCCTGAGCTAATAACTCATTGGAGAAAGCAGGGAAAAAGACTTTACTGATAAGCTGTTGTGTAAGTTTACCACCACCGCCATGCGCAAGCAGTACTTGCTCATAGTCGTTCTTTGCGCAAGCGCAAGATGTATTCAAAACCGCCATGGTTGTTTTTTGTAATTATCTACTAATTAAAACTATAAATTACTCAAATTGTTTTGTCCGTATCTGTAATAGGCAGCACAAGCACCTTCTCCCGAAACCATCGAAGCACCAATGGGATGTTCAGGCGTACACTTTGTGCCAAAAAGCGGACATTGTATCGGTTTGATCAGCCCTTGCATAATCTTTCCGGCCATGCATGCATCATTCAGATGCGGAGTCTCCGATGAAATGCCAAACTTCTTGCGTGCATCCCATGATGCATAGTCATCGTTAAGTTGCATTCCACTCATGGCAATGGTACCAATACCTCGCCATGACTGATCGCATGTCTCCATCGTTTTACGTAACAATTCTTGAGCTTTCACGTTACCTTCGGGAAGTACAGCCCGTGCGTAGGCATTGGTAACACAAGCATTCCCCTCTTCGAGCAGCTCGATACATTTTAGTATACCATATAATAGATCTACCGGTTCAAACCCCGTGATGCTAATAGGAATGTTATATTTTCGAGAGAGGTGTTGGTATTCGTTGGTGCCCATAATCGAGCATACATGTCCGGCTGCAAGCAAACCGTCTAGTTGGCATTGCTCATCGGAAAAGATGGTTTCAATAGCCGGAGGAACCTGAAAGAGAGACGAAAGGATTGAGAAATTTGTCAGTCCTTTAGCCTTTGCAGCTTCCACAGTCATCGCATGAATAGGAGCGGTTGTCTCGAAGCCGATAGCAAAGAAAATGACCTCTTTGTCCGGATTTTGCTCGGCTATCGTAAGGGCATCGAGCGGAGAGTAAAGCATCTTTACGTTGCCAAACTTCGCTTTTGCGGCCAATAGATCGTCGGTTGTTCCGGGCACGCGCATCATATCACCAAATGAAGCGATTATAACATTCGGGTTTGCGGCCAGTGCGATTGCAGTATCAATTGTTTCGATTGGCGTTACGCAAACCGGACAACCGGGACCGTGAATCAGTTCGATCGATTGTGGCAATACTTTGTCGAGCTGATACTTTACAATCGAATGGGTTTGTCCTCCACATATTTCCATAAGGCGCCACGAACGTGTAGTCTTCTTATGAATGGCTTCCAGTAAAGCATCAAAATGCTTTTTATCGCGGTATTCGTCAACGTATTTCATTGGAAAGTTGAGCTTGTTCTGCCTCGAGAGCCTCAGCAATATCGGCAAAGGTTTGTATTGTAATTAATGCCTCTTCTGTATCTACTTTGCATATAGCCACACCGGCATGTGCAAGGATGTAATCGCCTTCTTCTACCTCAATCCATTGCACACATATATTCTTTTTTACTCCGCCAAAGTCGACGGAAGCCATTGTAAAGTCAGGATTCGACACATCCAATGAAACAACTTTTCCGGGTATAGCTAAACACATAATCTTTATTTTTGGTTATCATATATAGACGCTGTTGTGTAATATTATAGAACTTATGCATCAACAGTGTGAATATTAAATAAACAATTAGAGGGCAAAAGTGTTTTGTCAATTCAACTCAACCTTTCTAACCAAATGGATAAATTACATTATACGCTACATATAGAGGGACTTGTGCAAGGAGTAGGTTTTCGTCCGTTTGTGTATAAACTAGCAACGGGGATGCATCTTTGCGGAAACGTGTCGAATAGAACCGATGGGGTTTACGTAGATTTGAACGCTTCATCTCAAGAGCTCGAGTCTTTTGTAGAGCGTCTCAACACTGAGAAACCCGAAGTTGCTTTTATCTATAAAATAAATGTACATAGGCCCAAAACACAAGTTCGCTACAACTCATTCAAGATCATACCTAGTCTTAATGAGACCTCGCAAATAACGCAAGTTTCACCCGATATCGCAGTGTGCGAAGATTGCATGACCGATATTCGAAGTCAGCAGCACAGAGTAGGTTATCCTTTCGTAAACTGTACACACTGCGGGCCACGTTTTTCCATCGTAAAAGCATTGCCTTACGATCGGGCAAACACAACCATGCAATCGTTTGCCATGTGCAGGCGTTGCAGTCACGAATATCACGACGTATCAGACCGTCGCTTTCATGCCCAACCTACGGCATGTAACTCGTGCGGTCCCGTATATTATATACATACTCCCGGCGACTTTTCATACTCAGAGATACTAGATCGCTTTTCGATAGAAGTAAATGCGGGAAATCTTGTTGC
>DLYT01000021.1:1809-2831 GCA_003447595.1 Porphyromonadaceae bacterium | reverse complement strand
TGGTTTGCGATGCGACCAATCCTAAAGCCGTAGCCAAACTACGTGCTTTGAAGCAACGCGACAGCAAACCTTTTGCGGTACTGTTTTCATCATTAGAAGCGGCAAAAGCATACACCTATCTATCTAAAGAGGAAGAAGCATTGTTGTCTTCATGGCGTCGTCCTATCGTATTATTGAAGCAGAAAAGAGCATTAGCCGAAGGCGTCAATAACGGTTTGGCAACACTGGGATGTATGTTACCTTCTCAACCGATCCATTATCATTGGTTCGACCAATTAAACACGGATGTTTTGGTAATGACCAGCGGCAATTGCCACTCCGAACCCATCTATATAGCGCCACAAACCGCAGAAGAGCAGTTGGGCGCGCATGTTTCCTTATTCATTCACCATAATCGGGATATTCAAAACAGAGTAGATGATTCGGTGGTTGCGTTTACGGCACGAAAGCCGGTTGTGCATCGTCGGTCGAGAGGTTATGTTCCCGAACCGCTATTCACTCCGAAAAGCATGGATGGCATCGTTGCCTTTGGTGCGGAACTTTGCAATACCTTCGCGGTAGGCAAAGCCAATCAGTTGATCGTAAGTCAGCATATCGGAGATCTCAAAAACTGGGATACGTTTGCATTCTATCAAGAGTCGCTGACTCGATTTACCGAACTCTTTCACATCACACCGCGTGTATTGGCATGCGACATGCACCCCGAGTATTTATCGTCTAAGTTTGCATTGGAATATGCACTAGCAAAGGACTTGCCTCTCATACACGTACAACACCATCATGCCCATGCGGCAGCATGTATGCTCGAACACAAGCTCGACGAAGAAGTGTTGGCGATTATCCTTGATGGCGTAGGCTACGGCACCGACGATACAAGTTGGGGAGGGGAAATATTGCGTTGCGATTATAGTAAATTTACACGCTTGGCTCACTTTACTTCGATCTCACTTCCGGGTGGCGACATTGCTTCGCACGAACCATGGCGTATGGCTGTTGCGTATGTGCACGAACTGTTGCCGCAA
>DLYT01000021.1:0-1551 GCA_003447595.1 Porphyromonadaceae bacterium | reverse complement strand
GATCAGCGCATCAATTCGCCCCGATCGTCGGGAGCAGGGCGTTTGTTTGATGCGGTTTCGTCGCTTATTTCTCTGTGTGATACCAATACTTTTCAGGCTGAGGCGGCCATCAAACTCGAACATATTGCCGATCAATCAGTACAGGATCTGTACGAAATCGATGCAACGTATCCATTAGACGCAACGTTGTTATTACAAGGAATACTTACAGATATCGAAGATGGGGTAAATCAGTCTGAGATAGCAATGAAGTTTCACAATACATTGGCCGAAATGCTTTTTCAAATCACTTGTTTCCAACTTGAGAAAGAACAACTCCATAAAGTCGTATTGTCGGGAGGTTGTTTTCAGAATAAACTTCTTCTCGAATTATTGGTTAACAAATATGACAACGCTCAGATTCTTTCGTATTTTCCTGAGCAATATCCTTGCAACGACGGAGCTATATCGGTAGGTCAGGCGGCAATCGTTGCATCTCTTTACCAACATTAATTCATGAATATATGCACGAACTATCCATCGCGATGAGCCTTGTTGATATAGCAAAACAAGAGGCCAAGAAACGAGGAGCCGGCGCGATCACAGAGATTGAATTGGAACTCGGGGAGTTTTGCGGGCTCGACTTCGAGTGTTTCAACTTCTCACTCAACGCAGTCCTTACGGGACAGGGATTAGCTAATACAAAAATCGTATCTAATATAATCGAAGCCGAAATGGAGTGCACAGATTGTGGTGTAACATTTAGGCCCGATTCTCTTTTTGCCGACTGTCCTACATGCGAGTCGAGCAATACGCGACTACTCAAAGGCGAAGAGTTGCGAATAAAATCATTGGTAATAGATAAAGACAAATAACATTCTTAAAAGTAAAAACTATGTGCGGAACATGCGGTTGTAGCGACCATTCAAAACATCATCATCATGACCACGATCATGATCACGAACATCACCATCACGATCATGCTCACGACCATGAGCATCACCACCATCATCACGATGCAGAGCAAGAACGTATTGCTGTAGAGATCGAGTTGCTTTCGAAGAATAATCTGATTGCAGAGCGCAATAGGGGATATTTTGAAGCAAAAGAGATTTGCGCATTCAATATGATGAGTTCGCCGGGATCGGGCAAAACAACGTTGTTGGAAAAGACCGTGTCGATGCTGAAAGACAAGCTTTCGATCTGCGTAGTGGAAGGCGACCAGCAAACCACCAACGATGCCGATCGTATCAAAGCTGCGGGAGCAAAAGCCATCCAGATCAATACCGGAACAGGTTGTCACCTTGAAGCCGAAATGGTAAACAATGCAGTAAAAGAACTGAAGCTTGCAGACAGGTCTTTGTTGTTTATCGAAAACGTAGGTAATCTCGTTTGTCCTGCTATGTTTGATTTGGGTGAAAAGTATAAAGTTGTCGTTGTAAGTACGACCGAAGGCGATGACAAACCGTTGAAGTATCCGCAAATGTTTTACAAAGCAGACATTTGCGTGATCAACAAAATAGACCTTGCGCCTTACCTAAAGACGAATATCGAAGTCTTGAAGGCCAATAT
>DLYT01000145.1:28523-29715 GCA_003447595.1 Porphyromonadaceae bacterium | reverse complement strand
AAAAAACGAGTTCGATATAACACGATTGCCAACGATTATCATTACTATTGCAAGACGTTTCTGGTTTTCAAGAACGATAACGGACCACACAATTGTATATCATGAAGAACACTATTACATTGAGCATTATTGCAGCATCTCTGCTCGTGGGATGTAGTGGCAACAAAAGCTCTGATAAATCAGCCGACGAACTAATTACTATTGATGTGACGGCAGAGTATCCCGAAAAGGAGTTGATTTTGCAAGACTTTATGGATGTCGAGTATATTCCGCTCGACAACTCCGACGAATACATCACGCAAGGTGTTGTAAAAGCTATCGGAAAGAATCATATTTTCGTTACGAATATAAATTCTGACGGAGATATATTTATATTTGATCGCAGTGGTAAAGGCGTGAAGAAAATCAACCGTAAAGGTAGTAGTGGAGAAGAGTATAACTCCATTTATAATATTGTCTGCGACGAAAAGAATCAAGAGTTTTTCGTAAACGATAATTCTACGAATAAGGTATTGGTTTATGATTTTGATGGCAATTATAAACGTACATTACCCTATAAAGATGGTTGTAAGTTTGTCGACATTCAAAACTTTGGACAAGGCGAATTGATTTGTTCCAATAGTACTTTTGCTCGAATAAAAGATACGAACATTTCACCCATTTATATTATTTCAAAGCAAGACGGTACTATTATTGCTACACCTGATATAAAGTACGGAGAGAAGAAGTCTGCAACGATGCGAATTGAAAGTGATGGGAAATTGTTTGGTATTAGTCCGTCAACAGTATTTCCGATTTTGCCGTTCGGAGAAGATAGGATATTAATGGAGATTTCCTCAGATACAGTGTATAGCTATTCGGCAGATCATAGTATAAAGCCTTTCTTTGTGCGAACCCCTTCAATACATGCAATGAATCCGGAAGTTTTTCTATTCACAAGCCTATTTACCGACAAGTATTACTTTATGGAAGCGGTAAGGAAGGAGTACGACTTCAATCTTAAGAAAGGCTTTCCTTCTACTAATTTAGTATACGACACGAACGACAAGCAGATTTATACATATAAAGTATATAACGACGACTTTACCACACGAGATGAAGTAAATCTGAAGTCTCGTCCGCTTAGTGGAGATATTCAAAGCTGCCAAACGCTAGAGGCATATAAACTTATCGAAGCCTATGAAAAAGGAGA
>DLYT01000145.1:18760-28457 GCA_003447595.1 Porphyromonadaceae bacterium | reverse complement strand
ATGAAGCTCGGGAGCACCTTCGAGCCATACATAAATCGGGGAATAAACCTTTAATTCGAAAAGTAGAGCAATTATTTAAAGAACTATCCGAGCATCCATATTCCGGAACAGGGCAGCCGGAGCAATTAAAGTTCTTATCCGGAATGTGGTCTCGACGATTAGATAAAAAGAATANNATCGAAGCCTATGAAAAAGGAGAGCTAAAAGGTCGACTGAAAGAGATTGCATCTACACTAGAAGAAGACTCGAATCCTGTAATTATGCTCTTGAAATCGAAGTCGTAAGTCGGCTATCGCTGCTCGGGTAAATACTGGGTCGATCTATTGGTTCCCTTTAGTGAAGACAAGTGGATTGACATGGAAGCAGTAAAAGCATCGACTGTAATTGATGAAGCGAAGAAGGAAGCATTTGTCAATTGCCTTGAGAATGTCAATGAAGACAGCAATCCAATACTCCTGATTGGTGTGTTGAAGTGAGCTTCGCTTTGTTTAATTTGTTGTGTAAGAAGAACGAATTCGCTATATTCGTATTATGTTCTGAAGGAATGGTAAAAGCTTTAATATTGAATTTATTATGTGTACATACGCAGAGATAGAAAATGTAGTTCTTTCGAATGGGAAGACGGTGAAGCAAGTAAATGAAGATGTAAGTAAAGAAGTTGAACGCATTTATTTGGAAGGCTGGACAAAAGGGATTTCCATTCCGTTTTGGGATAAGAATGGGAATATATTTTTGGCAAATCCGGACGGAAGTGAAGACTTGGTGGAGTTTAATCGCAGAGAGCGCAGTTATAAAGTTTTGTCTCGTGTTGCCGAAAGTGGGCAAGGACGCTATGCTTATTTGCTCAAATAAAGAAAGATGGAAGCACGTCCCGTTTTTACCGTTATTGCCGGACCCAATGGTGCGGGCAAAAGTAGACTAAGTCCGTATTACATCCCTTGCAAATCATTTGACGGAGACTTGTTGGCTCTTAATTTGCGTCAGCAACATCCGGAGTGGGAAGAGCGATGGATAGGAGGAACTGTGGCCGGCGAACTACAAAAACAAAAGGATCATGCGATTGAATTGCGTATTGATTTCGCCTTTGAAACAAATTTCTCCAATGATCTTATTCTAAATATGATTCGCGAATTTCAGGAGGCCGGTTATAAGATAAATCTATACTATTTTGGGTTAGGCTCATTGTTCGAAAGTACTTTGCGAGTTATGCAACGTAAGTTATTTGGCGGACATGATGTTGCGGATGAGGTAATAGAGTACAATTTTAATGAGGGGATAAAGAGGATGCAGCAAAGTTTGCATCTGTTCGACAATGTTACGTTTGTCGATGGTAATTCTAACTTCGGGGAGATTGTAGCGCTCTATGTAAAGAAGTCGATGAAGCACGAAGTTTCCGATCACACATATGGTTGGTTTGATACGTTTTTTGCGGATGCCTTCCAAGCATTGAAAGTTGATTGATTCAATTGATCGTTGTTCGATAATTATTTACAATAAGCACCGGTTTTCGTAGATAGCAGATCTGGTTTCTGTGGCTGTGTTTTATGCTATTTATGCGGTTTTTGCTTTCTAGTTTGTTCGATTTGGTTGTTTTTTCAGGTTCATATAATCCGATTTTCAGCTCCATGAATTTCTTTTCCTGTCGATGAAATGGGGAGAATTACCTAAAATGATGCCTGTTTTTCATGAAACTTGGTGTTTTCGATGGTAAAAAGGCTAGTTTGAATGCTCCAAAACGCTGCCTACCTTTTATGTAAACGCCGGGCCCCTTTTTTTAATCGCTCGGCAGCGTTTGGTGAAGACGTTTTACGGTTTCAACGAAGACTGTTTTCCGTTATAACGAAGAGTGAATTCATTTATAACGGTAACGCTAAACACTCTTCGTGAAAACTTTTTTCACTCACCGCGGTAACTATTTGCTCTTAACTCCATGAGGCTCGTGTGCATGTACCTCTGTAAGGTCTTGTATAGGCAAAGGCAAGCATTGGGGACTTCGCTCATTCAATTTGTTTTTCTTTTCTACAGATCACTTTCATTTTCATCAATCATTTTCAAATCTCCACCGAGCAATTTTCTTGTTCGTAATCAGCGACTGCCTATTTCGCTACAAAATATCAGATTTTATTTTGTCAGAAACTTCACTCATCCAGGTAAAAAAGGGCTGTTTTGAGGCAAACGACACGTCCTTGTCGTGAAGAGGTTTCATGTCCTTCAAAACTTAAATATTACAATAAGTTATTCCGGTAAGCGGCAGTTGGGGAGTGGACTGTTTATACTTGAAGGAAAGGGGATCTTACGCTTGAATCGGGGGAAAAGAAGAACGGCTCATAAGGGATGGTGTATCCGTTATGAGCCGTTGTTGTATCAAGCTTTAGTTGCTTTCTGTTTCTTTCAAGATGGCTTCTGCTTCGTGCAGCCAGGATGCGGAAGAGGCATCGCTTGGCATACGCCAGTCGCCGCGTGGCGATAGGTTGATGGAACCTACTTTAGGTCCGTCGGGCATGCAGGAGCGTTTGAATTGCTGGTTGAAGAAGCGACGCAGGAAGATGACAAGCCATTTGGCAATGGTGTGTTGCGCAAAGGTGCCGTCGAATGCTTGCGTTGCTAGGAAGAAGATCTTGCGCGGGGTGTATCCCAGGCGTAGCACATAGTATAGGAAGAAGTCGTGTAGTTCGTACGGACCTACGATGTCTTCTGTTTTCTGTGCGATCGAACCGTCTTCATCGGCCGGCAATAGTTCCGGACTTACCGGTGTGTCGATAATATCGAGCAATGTATGGCGCGATACTTCGTCTACTTGCGTGTCGGCTACCCATTTTACAAGGTAACGTACCAGCGTTTTCGGTATTCCGGCATTGACTCCGTACATCGACATTTGGTCGCCGTTGTAGGTAGCCCATCCCAAAGCGAGTTCCGACAAGTCGCCTGTACCGATTACCATGCCGCCGTGTTTGTTGGCCATGTTCATCAATATCTTGGTGCGCTCGCGGGCTTGGGTATTTTCGTACGTTACGTCGTGGATAGACGCATCGTGTTCGATGTCTTTAAAGTGTTGCTCGCAGGCTTCGCGAATGCTGATCTCTTTGATGGTAACCCCAAGGTCTTTCATCAGTTGGATGGCATTGTTGTAGGTGCGATCGGTGGTGCCGAAGCCGGGCATGGTAATACCCAGAATGCGCGAACGGTCTATGCCGATCAGGTCGCACGTTTTTGCGCAAACCAGCAGTGCAAGTGTCGAATCGAGTCCGCCCGAAATACCTACCACCATACTGTGAGCATGGGTGTGTAGCATACGTTTGGCTAGTCCCGAGGTTTGAATACTGAAGATCTCTTCGCAGCGCATATTCATTTCACGATCGGAAGGAACAAACGGACGCGGATTGATGCTGCGGGTAAGTTGCGTAATGGTTGCTTCGGGAAGTGTAACGGCTGTACGGCTTTGCGGGGTCGGGTTCTTTACCATGGCAAGTGCTTCGGTAAAGGAGTTGCGACGGATGCGCTCGGCTTCGAGGCGTTGTAGGTCTATCTCTGCGATGAGAAGCTTTTCGTTTCGGTCGAAACGGTTGTCTTGGTTGAGCAAAGAACCGTTTTCGGCGATCATTCCTTTTCCCGCAAAAACAAGATCGGTTGTAGATTCTCCGTATCCGGCAGAGGCATATACGTATCCGCATACGCAGCGTGCCGATTGTTGGCGAATCAGTTCTTCGAGGTAGGTGTGCTTACCGATGACTTCGTTGCTGGCCGAAAGGTTGAAGATCAGGTTGGCTCCTTGCATGGATAGGATAGACGATGGCGGAAGTGGAGTCCAAAGGTCTTCGCACAGTTCGATTCCGAAACAGATTTGTTTGGCATCGTCGGCAAAGAGTTGGTAGCTTCCGAAAGGTACTTCCTGATTGCAAAGGGTGATCTTGGTTCCGTAGCTGTCGAGCGAAGAGGCAAACCATCTTTTCTCGTAAAACTCTCCGTAGTTGGGTAAGTACGATTTGGGGATTACTCCGCAAAGGATTCCGCGACTTACCACCACGGCTGTATTGTATAGTCTGTTTTCGAAACGCACGGGCATTCCTACAATCGATGTAAGCTGTAGTGCTTCGCTGGCACTAAGGATAGCCGACAGCGCGTTTTCGGCATCGAGCAACAAGCGTTGCTGCTGAAACAAATCGCCGCAAGTGTATCCCGTAATTGATAGTTCGGGGAAGCATACAATCTGTACGTTCGCTTGGTCGGCTTTTTGCATCAGCTCAATGATGCGTGATGTATTGTAAGGGCAATCGGCCACCTTTACTTCGGGGATAGCCGTTGCCACACGTGTGTATCCGTAATTCATACGTTTAGTGCTGATTGGTTGCGATCAGATAGTTCTTTACCGGGTTGGCATACATTTCGTACATCTTGCTTAGCAAGTATTCGCTATCCTTATTTGGAAGTTGAATCTTGGCAAGCTGACCTTCGAAGTACTTGTCAACGGCAGCAATGTCTGCTTCGTTGTATTTGTCTGCAAAGCGGTCGTCTCCAAATGTGCGTTGGTATGCGATGTAGTTGATCGGAAAGAACATATAGTTTTGATGAATCTCTTTGTCGATGATTGCGGCAACAGTGCGGTATAGCTCTGCTTTCTCCATCGATGGATCCAGTTGCTTCAGTTGTTCGTTGATTGGGTGTCCGAAACAGAAGTGAATGTGTCCTTTGAATCCGACAATTCCTGTTTGCATATTCACCAGGTCGTCGGCAGGAGATTTCTTGTGCTCTTTGTTGTCACGCTTCTGCTGGTATTCTTTGGCTTTGAGGAAGTCGCAAGGGTCAAACTCGTATGAGATGGCCATCGGCTCAATGTTGAGTTCGATCAGGTTCTCGAGAATGGTTGCTTCTTCGCCTCCCATTACAAGCATCTTGAGTAGAGCTTCTTGCGTGAAGTCGTTCGAGTCTTTGGCACGTCCTTCACGTTGCGCGATCCAAACGGATTCGTTGAGTTCCTTGATCGCGTAGTGGATGTATGCCGAAAGTGTTTTACTTACTTCTAGCATTTGGCGGATGGATACGCCGCGCTTAACGATAAAGCTGTTGTTGAGTCGAACTAGTTTTTCGATCCATGGCTCGATAAGTAGGTTGTCGCCAATGGCTACCTGCGTCATTTCTGCGCCGGCTTGGTGAAGCACGTAGTTTAAGAAAGCTGCGTCTAATACGATATCACGGTGATTGGTGATAAAGGTATAAGCCGCGTGTCTATCGATTCGTTCTTCGCGAGAATAGTCGAGTAGACTGGCTGTGTTTGCCGCGATTGACTTAAGTGCCAATGCCGACATTTGTGTTTTGAATTCTCTTTTGGTGCGAAGAGAACGCATTTTGATGCAAAAGCTGTCCCAATCGATCGTGGGCATAGCCGTTTTTACAGCCATCTCAAACTTAGGAGTATTCAGAAGCTCTTCGATGGTTGCTTTAACTTCGTTGTTATTTAACGGTCGAATCTCGTCAAATCTTGATGAAATCGTGTCCATATCTGGTTGTTAGTTGTTTGTCTTGTTTAGAAGTTTACGCATTGAATTCGTTTTCAATGATATCGGTCATTACATCTTTGATGTCGAGACCGGCAGCTCGTACTTGTTGCGGAATAAAGCTGGTGACTGTCATTCCCGGTGTGGTGTTCACCTCAAGTAGTTTCGGATTGCCGTCTTTTTCGATGATATAATCGACACGAATAATGCCTTTGGCATCTACGATATCGTAAATGCGAGAAGTCAACTCCTGTACCTTTTGTGTAAGCTCTTGTGAGATACGGGCCGGAGTAATCTCTTCCACTTCTCCATTATATTTGGCATCGTAATCGAAGAATTCGTTTTCGGTTACTACCTCGGTAATGGGGAAGACTACACTTTTACCTTTTATTTTATAACAACCGCAAGTGATTTCTGTTCCCTGAATTAAGGATTCTAGGATAACTTCATTGCCTTCGTCGTATGCTTTTTGGATGGCCGGTACGATTTGTGCGGCTTCTTTTACTTTGGTAACACCGAAGCTAGAGCCGCCAACGTTGGGCTTGATAAAGCATGGAAGACCAAGTTTTTCAACAACTTCCTGTTCCGATAGGGTTTCGCCGTTTTTGAGTCGGAGCGATGAGGCCACCGAGATGCCAAACGAGCGTAGGTAGTTGTTGCAAACAAACTTGTTGAACGTAATTGCCGACGATAGCACGCCGCAAGTAGAGTAAGGCATTCCGATCATGTCGAAATAGCCTTGAAGCAATCCGTTTTCGCCCGGAGTACCATGGATGGTAATGTAGGCGAAGTCTATATTTATTTTTTCTCCGTTTAGGATAAAGGAGAAATCGTTTTTATCGATTGGTGTTTTTTCTTCGTTGGGAAGATTTACATACCAACTGTCTTTGGTTAGTACAGCAATGTAAAGATTGTACTTTTCTTTATCAATAAATGAATAAAGTCCTTGAGCGCTCTTGAGTGATACTACAATCTCTGAAGAGTCGCCTCCTGCAATAATTGCAACATTCTTTTTCATACTTATTCGCCTAGATTAGAAGCATATGAGCGCCACTTGTCTATCAGTTTTGTCATATCTTCCGGTAGTTCGCTTTCAAAATTCATTTCTTCGCCGGTACGTGGGTGTATAAAGCCCAACGTGCGTGCATGCAATGCTTGGCGCGGACAAATCGCAAAGCAGTTTTGTACAAACTGTTTGTATTTTGTAAAGGTGGTACCTTTTAGGATTTCGTGTCCGCCATAACGCTCATCGTTGAAAAGCGTGTGGCCAATGTGTTTCATGTGCACACGGATTTGGTGTGTACGACCGGTTTCGAGCTGACACTCTACCAGTGTAACATAACCAAGTCGCTCTACGATACGGTAGTGCGTAACGGCCGGTTTGCCTTGTTCGCCATCCGGAAACACGCTCATTTGCAGGCGATCGCGTACGTCACGACCAATGTTTCCTTCGATGCGTCCGGAGTCTTCTTTTACAGCTCCCCAAACAACGGCAAGGTATTTACGTTTGGTTGTTTTATTGAAAAATTGCGCGCTCAGGTGTGTCTTGGCATGTTCGTTTTTGGCAATAACCAAAAGTCCCGATGTATCTTTGTCGATACGGTGCACAAGTCCGAGGCGCGGGTCGGTAATGTCGTAGTTGGGATCGTCTTTCAGGTGAAAGGCAATCGCATTGATCAATGTACCGTTATAGTTGCCATGTCCGGGGTGTACTACCATGCCCGGCTTTTTGTTTACTACCATGAGGTCGTCATCTTCGTAAACAATATCGAGCGGAAGGTCTTCCGGAATGATTTCAAGTTCTCTTTTAGGACGGTCCATCACGATGCTGATCACATCCATCGGCTTCACCTTGTAGTTTGCTTTTACAGGTTTGCCATTAGCAAGAATACTTCCGGCTTCGGCAGCTTGTTGTATTCTGTTGCGTGAAGTTGCTTCCATACGGTCGGTAAGAAACTTGTCTACGCGCACCATGTTTTGTCCCTTGTCGGCTACAAAGCGAAAGTGCTCGTGCATTTCTACTTCACCCGTATTTGTGTCTGAATCGTTGCCTAACAATTCATCATCTTCTATATCTTCTAAATAATTTTCTACCATTAGAACCAAGTTTCTTCGTCGCTTTTTTCAACATTAATTTTTGAGGTATCGATCTGTTCAGTATCGATTGTATCAAGAGAATCGATTGGAGCAGCTTCGCCTGTACTTACGATCAGTTTGATCGGTGTACTCAATGCTACACGCTTGCCCGATTGAAGGATGTTGCCGTTCGACTCAACTTCGATCACCAAATCTCTAAATTCACCCGGAACATATTCGATCACGATATCTTCGAAGCCTGTAGCTTCGAGCAGGGCTTGTGCTTGACGTACCGATAGATCTTTTAGTTCGGGAAGTAGCGCCGATTGTGATCCGTGCGCATTGATTGTAATATATAAATTACGTCCTTCTTTTACTTTTGATCCGATTTCGGGATTCACTTCAATGATTGCTCCCGGTTTTACATCTTTGGCATATACAGAGTCGATGATGCTGTAATGAAGTCCTCTTGATGTAAAGAAAGGCTCAGCTTCTTCTATACTTAGACCTTTTACATCGGGCACTTCTACGGCCTGATTGTGTCTGGTGTAAATATCGAGCCATGATAATACTCCGAATAATACTGCTCCGGCTACAACAACAGCGAGAAGCAGGTTGATCACGATTGCATTCTTAAATATCGCAGCAAAGAATTTCTTCATCTTATCAATTTGATTTAGAAATAGTTTTTATTTATACGAATCGTAATGATTCGCTTCCAAAAGTAATGAAAAAAGCATTATGCTTAAATACTTAATGGGTTGGTTATAAACAAAAAAAAGTAAAGGCTTACTTGTAAACCTTTACTTTTCACATAGAATATGCTAATTCTTTTCTAATTAACGGCTGTACTCGTCAGACACTGTTAATTTCGCTCTACCTTTAGCACGACGAGAAGCCAACACTCTACGTCCGTTAGCCGAAGCCATTCTTGAACGGAATCCGTGTTTGTTCTTTCTCTTTCTGTTCGAAGGTTGGAATGTTCTTTTCATCTCTATATTAGTTTTTTGTTTATTACTATCATGTACCTAATCGGGATGCAAAGTTATGCACTTTTTTTTAATAAACAAGGTGTTAGTATATTTTTGTTCATCCATTCGTATGAATATCTGATGTTTTGCTTTGTGTTTGATGTTAAACATTCTTTATTTGATTGGGTTTTAGGTACAACGTTTTCCTCTAAGGATGTACATTTGCACTCCAAAATTAATCAAACGTAAAGCCTAATGTTGTCACAAGTATTTTACGTTCTTCTCTTTTATGTAATCGGAGAGGTCGTTAGTTATCTGATCAATGGGTTTGTGCCCGGTAGCGTGATCGGAATGTTATTGTTATTTACTGCGCTTTGTTTCAAGCTAATCAATGGCGAAAAAGTAAATAAGTTGTCCAAAGCCTTAACTGATAATATGGGTTTCTTCTTTTTACCCGCTGCGGTAGGATTAATGAGCGCATTTGATGTACTGTCGAAGTATTGGCTCGTTATTCTTATCTCATCTACAGTGAGTACGATGCTCGTTATTATCGCGGTTGCTTTGGTGCAACAACGTATGGGAAAGGAGGACAAGAATGGATAAACTGTTCAACTCCGAGTTATTTATGTTGTTTCTCGTTGTCGGAGTCTATTTGCTTTGTCAACAACTATTCAGAAAAACCCGCATTGCACTGCTTCACCCACTACTTACAGCCACAGCTCTTATTATTCTTTTTCTGAAAACGTTTGATATTCCGTATGAGTCGTTCAAAGAAGGTTCCAGTTTTGTGAATTTCCTTCTTGGGCCCTCTGTTGTTGCGTTGGGATATGTGCTCTACGAACAGATACGTTATATTAAAGGTAATGTGATCTCGATACTGACCTCGATATTCGTAGGTTCGCTCGTGGGGATTGTGAGTGTAATGGCTATTGCTTATGAGATGGGAGCAGATAATGTGCTGATTGCTTCGTTGCAACCCAAGTCGGTAACAACTCCTATTGCGATGGGAATTGCCGAGAAAGCCGGAGGGATTCCTTCTATTACTGCGGTCGTAGTGGTTGCCGTGGGGATATTCGGTAGTATCATCGGGCCGGTTTTGATGCGTATAATGGGTATTGATAGTAAGATTGCCAAGGGGTTAGCACTTGGGGCTTCGGC
>DLYT01000145.1:8725-18483 GCA_003447595.1 Porphyromonadaceae bacterium | reverse complement strand
GTAATGACTGCGCTGCTTGTTCCTGTGGTTTCGTGGGTAATGTCTCTTTTTTGACAAATTGATATTATTTCATTGATTAGCAATCATTTTATATGTTTTTTAGCGGCAAGCTACGCGTGCTTCATTTGCTTATGTGAGGTAAATACGCTACTTTTGCGCCATTAAAACGAAACAAATTATTTACTATAATCATAAGCTTATTTTATGGCAAGTACTTCAGATTTCAGAAATGGTATGTGTCTTGATATCGATGGCTCATACTACTTTATCGTTGAATTCCTTCACGTTAAACCAGGTAAAGGTGCAGCTTTCGTTCGCACAAAAATGAAAAACGTTACTACAGGTCGTATCCTTGAAAGAACGTTCAATGCTGGTGTTAAAGTGGATGAAGTAAGAATCGAAAGACGTCCTTATCAATTCCTATATAAAGATGACATGGGGTATAACTTCATGCACACTGAAACTTTTGAGCAAATCACAATTCCTTCAGAAAGCATCGCGGGTGTTCAATTCTTGAAAGAAGGTGATATCGTTGAAGCTATGGTACACGCTGAAAGCGAAACTGTACTTACAGCTGAACTTCCTGCTCACGTAATTCTTGAAATTACTTACACTGAGCCAGGTGTGAAAGGTGATACTGCAACAAATACATTGAAACCAGCTACAGTTGAAACTGGTGCTGAAGTTCGTGTTCCTTTGTTTATCAACATTGGTGAGAAGATCAAAATCGATACACGCGACGGTTCTTACATCGAACGTGTAAGACAATAATATTCAAGACCCGATCTTGTGAGAAAAGCGGAATGTGCCATGCACGTTCCGCTTTTTTTGTATCTTGCGTTTTCCTTAAACTAATACATTGTATATATGAAAGATATGACAACCACAAGACTGGTTATTAAAGATTGGGCCGAGGAGGATCGCCCGCGCGAGAAGCTGCTTTCTAAAGGGGTAAATGCTTTGTCTGATTCGGAGCTTGTTGCGATTCTGATTGGTAGCGGTAATCAAGACGAAACTGCGGTGGAATTATCACAGCGTATCTTGGCTTCGGTCGATAATAATATCAATCAGCTCGGTAAAACATCGGTATCCGAATTGGTTGCCGGCTTTAAAGGTATCGGCGAGGCAAAAGCGGTATCGATTGTAGCGGCGATGGAGCTGGGACGCCGAAGAAAGGCGGCCGATATGATGCAACGACAATCGATCATGAGCAGCAAGGATGTATACGAATATTTCTATCCTGTTTTGATCGACTTGCCGTACGAAGAGTTTTGGATGGTGATGGTAAATCGCTCGAATAAAATCATTGATAAGGTAAAACTAGGGCAAGGAGGGGTAGGAGAGACGTTTGTCGATTTAAAGATCTTGCTAAAGAATGCGGTACTCTCGTTGTGTTCGGGTGTATTGCTGGCTCACAACCATCCTTCGGGCAACAGGCGACCGAGCGAAGCAGATGATAAAGTGACCAAAAAAATAAAAGAGGCTTTGGATATACTCGATATTGCGCTTCTCGATCATGTGATAGTTTGTGATGGTGGATATTACAGTTATGCCGACCATGAAAAAATTGTATCTTTGTAAAAATCAAATATGATAAATATGGAGAACGAATTCCTACAAATAGAAGAAAATATCGTAGACATGTTGAAGACGGTTTACGACCCTGAGATTCCGGTAAACATTTATGACCTGGGACTGATCTACAAGGTAGAAGTAAACGAAGACAAAGACGTAACGGTAGAGATGACGCTTACGGCTCCTAACTGCCCGGCGGCCGACTTCATTCTTGAAGATGTTCGCATGAAAGTAGAATCGGTAGAGGGAGTAAAGAGTGTAATCGTAAATCTTGTGTTTGAGCCTGAATGGGACAAAGACATGATGTCAGAAGAAGCAAAACTTGAATTGGGTTTTCTATAATCGAGTAGCCGGTGAGTAGAACTAAAATTTATTTTGCGTCTGATGCACATTTGGGTGCTCGATTTCATAAAGATCCGCAAGAGGTAGAACGACGATTGGTACGATGGCTTGATTCGATAAAGGATGAAGCAAAAGCGATTTATTTCTTGGGAGACGTGTTCGACTTTTGGTTCGAGTATAAGCATGTAGTGCCGAAAGGTTATGTGCGCTTTCTGGGAAAACTAGCCGAACTCTCGGATTCCGGTATTGAAATCCATCTGTTTTTGGGCAACCATGACATGTGGATGTTTGATTATCTGGAAAAGGAAATCGGAGCTACCATTCATCGTGAGCCATTGGTGGTGGATCTGGATGGCAAGCGCTTTTACCTTTCTCATGGTGATGAAGCATACTTGGTACGCCCGGGATATAAGCTCATCTATACATTGTTTCGTAATAAGTGGTGTCAAAAGCTTTTTGCGATGATTCATCCTCGATTGGCTTTTGGTTTTGCTCGCGGATGGTCGCTTCAAAGTAGAAAGAGCGGGATTAAACGTGAAGAGGAGGTAAATTACAACGGTGAAGATTCGGAAGAGCTGGTGTTGTTTGCCAAGCGGTATCTGGAAAAAGATCCGTCGATCAATTTCTTTATCTTCGGACATAGACATATCATGCTCGACTTGATGCTTTCGCATTCGTCTCGTGTCATTATTGCGGGTGATTGGATGCAATATTTTTCTTACGTTGAGTTTGATGGAGAAGGTTTGTTCCTCGACCAATTCGAATTGGAATAGAGTAAGAATCCCCAAATAGGTTGTATCGCAATCTTGCAGTCCGTTTGCAAGATGTATCAAATAGAAAAAGCGCCACGAGACAACTCGTGACGCTTTTTTATTATGGCATTGTTTGTTCTGTAGAACGCGAATTACTTAGAAAGGATTTCCATAGTATCTGAAGCGATCATGAACTCTTCGTCAGTTGGTACAACCATTACTTTAACGCGAGAGTTTGGAAGGCTAAGAATAACTTCTTCACCACGAAGACCATCATTCTTTTCTACGTCGAATTCGATACCCATGAATTCCATATCTTTACATACAGCCGAACGAGTTACCCATTGGTTTTCGCCTACACCACCTGTAAATACAAGGATGTCAAGACCACCAAGAGCAGCAGCATAAGCGCCGATGTATTTCTTGATACGGTAGTTGTACATTTCCATCGCAAGGATTGCGTTTTTGTCACCTTTTTCAATAGCGTCTTCGATGTCGCGCATATCTGAAGAGATTTCAGAAAGACCAGCAACACCAGATTCGCGGTTGATAAGGTTAGAAAGACCTGCCGCATCAAGATGTTCTTTTTCCATAATGAAAGAAAGAGCACCTGCGTCAACGTCACCAGCACGTGTACCCATCAACAAACCTTCAACCGGAGTCATACCCATACTTGTATCGATAGATTTTCCGTCTTTGATAGCTGTGATCGAACCACCGTTACCGATGTGAGCAGTGATGATTTTTTGATCTTCGAAAGGAACACCAAGAATTTCACAAGCACGTTGTGAAACATAACGGTGACTTGTTCCGTGGAAACCATAACGACGCACGCCATATTTCTTATATAGAGAATATGGAAGACCATACATATATGCATAATCAGGCATTGTTTGGTGGAATGCAGTGTCAAATACACCGATTTGAGGAACGTTTGGCATCAAGCGAGTTACAGCGTTGATACCTTTCAAGTTTGGCGGATTGTGAAGTGGAGCCAACTCGATGCACTCTTCCAATTGTTTGATCACTTCGTCGTTGATCAATACAGAAGAAGCAAATTTTTCTCCTCCGTGTACTACGCGGTGACCAACTGCGTTGATTTCATCAAGTGATTTGATGCAACCGTACTCGGCGCTAGTTAGAGTGTGAAGGATAAAGTCGATAGCAGCATTGTGCTCAGTCATTTCTTTTTCAAGAACAACTTTTTTACCTTCCGGTGTAACAAGTTTCAAGAAAGAACCAGGAAGACCGATTTTTTCTACAACACCTTGTGCCAATACATCACCGTTGCTCATGTTGAACAACTTATACTTTACTGATGAACTACCGCAGTTCAGAACAAGTACTTTCATATTATTATATGGAATAATTTAATGATTCTGAGATTGAATTATTTTTGGTTATTCTTGATACCGATAGCTTGGTTTGCAGTGATAGCAACCATTTTATAGATATCATCTACCGAACAACCGCGAGATAGGTCGTTGATCGGAGCAGCAATACCCTGAAGGATTGGACCTACAGCTTCTGCACCAGCCAAACGTTGAACAAGTTTGTATGCAATATTACCAACTTCTAGAGATGGGAATACCAATACGTTTGCTTTACCTGCGATTTCACTTCCCGGAGCTTTGCTTTCACCTACCGATGGAACGATAGCTGCGTCTGCTTGAAGTTCGCCGTCAATTTTAAATTCAGGAGCCATCTCTTGAGCGATACGAGTAGCTTCAACTACTTTATCTACAACCTCATGAGAAGCACTTCCTTTTGTAGAGAAGCTCAACATTGCTACACGTGGTTCTACACCAACGATGTCGCGAGTTGTTTTTGCAGTAGAAACTGCGATTTGAGCTAGTTCTTGTGCATTTGGGTTTGGCATTACAGCACAATCTGCAAATACCATAATACCATTGTCACCATAAGCTTTGTTAGGAACAAACATGATGAACGCGCCAGAAACAACGCTGATACCAGGAGCTGTTTTTACGATTTGGAAAGCTGGGCGCAATACATTACCTGTAGTGTTTGCAGCACCTGCGATTTCACCATCCGCATCTCCGTTCTTAATCATCAAACAAGCAAGGAAAAGAGGATCTTGAGCTAGCACAGTTGCTTTCTCAATAGTCATGCCTTTGCTCTTTCTTAGTTCGAAAAGCAAGTTTGCGTAAACCTCTTTCTTTTCGTTGTTGATAGGGTCAACGATTGTTGCGTTTTCAATATTGGTAAGACCAAAGTTGTTTGCCAACGATTTGATTTCATCCGGATTTCCGATAAGAATGATATCAGCAATACCGTCTGCGATTAGGCGATCTGCTGCTTTCAATGTTCTTTCTTCTGTACCTTCAGGAAGAACAATTCGTTGTTTGCTTGCTTTAGCGCGAGCAATAATTTGTTGCATCAAGTCCATTTGGGAATAGTATTATTTTTATTGTATACTTTATTCTACCGTTGTATTTTGGTGCAAAATTACGAATAATGCAATATAGAGTTTGCAAAATAGATGCTAAAATTCAATCTGAACATGTCAGTTTTGTAAGATTTAACAATTTTGCCCCCTCTCTTACTCAGAAAGAAAGGCCTGAAGCTCTTCGGCCGAAATGTTTACATTGAGTTTTCCATTCTGTGCTACCGATATTTTACCGCGTTCTTCCGATACTATGATTACTTTGGCATCGGTCTCTTGTGTCATTCCCAGTCCGGCACGGTGTCTTAGTCCCAGATCTTTTGATATTTCCACATGCTGTGCAATCGGTAAGATACAGCCGGCCGCTTCGATACGATTGTCGGCAATCACCATGGCGCCATCGTGGAGCGGACTGTTTTTGAAGAAGATATTTTCGATAAGTCGGGCGTTGACATTCGCGTTGATTATTTCACCGGTATGGGCATACGAGGTAAGATCCATTTCTTTTTGGATCACAATGAGTGCTCCGGTTTTCTTTTTGGCCATGTTGATTACTGCCAACACAACAGGAGCGATGTATTGACCTTCGGGCTGAGCGTCGTATCCTTTTCGTTTGAAAATGGAGGACAAGAAGCTAAGTCCGCGGTGCGAACCCAGTGCCAGAAGGAAACGTCTGATGTCGTCTTGAAATAAGATAATCAAGACAAAAAAGCCAACACTGATAAACTTATCGAGAATGGCGCCCATGAGTTTCATTTCCAACACTTGAGAAACAAGGATCCATACAATGATGAAGGAGATGATACCGCTGAAGATGGCTGTATTGCCCGAAGCCTTCATCAGCTGATATGCTTTGTAAAGGAAAAATGCCGCAAGTAATATATCAATTGCGTCTTTTATATTAAAGTTCATCCAAAGGAGCATAGTATCTTATTTTAGTGTCCGTTCTTGATTGCTTCGAGAAGTTTTACGGTTTCTACCGCTTCTTTTACATCATGTACGCGTAGCAGATGCGCTCCGCCCAATAAGGCGAATGTATTTAATACCGTTGTGCCGTTTAGGCTTTGCTCTGCTGTAGTTTCGAGCGTTTTATAAATCATGCTTTTGCGAGAGATACCCACCAATACCGGGCGTTGAAAGATTTTAAATTCGTTGATGTTGTGCATCAGCTCAAAGTTTTGTTGCACGGTTTTGCTAAAGCCGAATCCCGGATCCACGATGATATCATTCACCTTAAGGCGGGTAAGCATGTTGATGCGTTCGGCAAAGAAAGTCATGATGTCGTCCATCAAATGATCGTAGTGTGTAAATTGTTGCATCGTTTGCGGAGTACCGCGCATGTGCATCATAATATAAGGAACTTGCAGTTGCGCAATGGTTTCAAACATGTTTGCATCTATAGTACCTCCCGATATATCGTTGATGATATCAGCTCCATGCTTCTCTACGCAAGCCTTCGCAACCTCTGCTCTGAACGTATCTATTGAAACAATGGCATCGGAGTTTACTTGTTTGATTAGTTTTAGTCCGGTTTCCAGTCGGCTCAATTCTTCCTCTACGCTGATGTCGATAGCCGACGGGCGTGATGAATAACCTCCGATATCAACGATCTCTCCTCCTTCGTTGAAGATGGCTTCGATGCGTTCACAAATTTCTTTTTCCGTTTGTTTGCGGCTTCCCGAGTAAAAAGAGTCTGGGGTTACATTGAGTATACCCATGATCATCGGACGGGTAAACTCTCTTAAGTTGCCTTTTATATTAATTGAAGGAATCATGTTTTGATAGATGCTTATTATATAATAGTAGAGTCACTTTGCAAATAAAGTCGACGAGCGTAAAGTTAAGAAACAAATCAAATGCTTAGGCTTCGTATAATCCGAAATCGTGTTTATTTTTGTTGCGTCATTCGATAAGTTAACAGCAAACACATATCTACGAACTTTGTTGTATGTATATGTTAAGCATATTCGCAGTTTTAGGAATAGAAGGAGGAATCATAAAATGAGATTAGAAGATATATATCAGCTTTATAAGGCACATCCGGTGGTAACAACCGATACGCGCAATTGTCCCGAAGGTTCGATATTTTTCGCCCTAAAGGGGGAGCGTTTCAATGGAAATGAGTTTGCGGCGCAAGCATTGGAAGCGGGTTGTGCTTACGCAGTGATCGATGAACCGGTTTATAACCTCGGAGATCGATATATTTTGGTCGATGATGTATTGAAAACGTTGCAAGATCTTGCCCATCATCACCGTATGCAGTTGCGCATTCCGGTAGTGGGGATTACCGGAACCAACGGGAAAACAACAACAAAGGAGTTGGTCTCGGCAGTTTTGTCTGCTAAATACAATACCTTATATACACTGGGCAACTTCAATAATCACATTGGTGTTCCGCTCACGTTGCTACGACTTACATCAGAGCATGAAATGGCTGTAATCGAAATGGGTGCTAATCATCCGGGCGAGATTGATGCGTTGGTTCATATCGTTGCGCCGGATTACGGATTGATAACAAATGTAGGATCGGCTCACCTCGAAGGATTCGGTTCTTTTGAAGGCGTTGTGAAAACAAAAACCGAGCTTTATCGCTATCTGGGCAAGCATAACGGAACTGTGTTTATTTCATCTGAAGATGCGTTGCTGCAATCACATGCTACCGAATTGAAGAAGATTCTTTATGGTGTGAGTGAAACGGCAAATTATCGTGGTGTATTGGATGACAAAAGCTTGTTTGTTTCTTTTTCATTCATGATAGATGGTAATTCTTATCCTGTGGATACACAACTGATTGGTGGGTATAACTTTTATAATTTGATGGCTGCTGTGGCAATTGGTTCTACGTTGGGCGTTGCTCCGCATCAAATTGTTTCTGCGCTAGAAGCATATACTCCAACCAACAATCGAAGCCAGTTTCAGGATACGGGTAAGAATAAATTGATCATTGATGCTTACAATGCCAATCCAAGTAGCATGAAAGTAGCGATCGAAAACCTCAAGCAAATAGACGCTCCTCGAAAGGCTGTGATTCTTGGCGATATGCGAGAACTGGGACAGGCTTCGGCAGATGAGCATCGAAAAGTTGTTGAACTTCTCAATGCTGCTGAGTTTGACAAAGTCTTGTTATGTGGCTCTGAGTTTACCAATATCAACAGCCGGTTTATGTGTTATCCTACGATTGATTTGTTAAAGGCTGCACTGGCTGATAATCCAATTAGTGGATATACAATCCTGATTAAAGGTTCGAGAGGAATGAAACTAGAACAGGTGCTTGAAATTCTTTGAAAAAATAAAATCTTGGATAGATATTAATAAAAAGGGGCAATAAGTAAACTTTTTTTATTTATTGCCCCTTTTGTATTTAAATATTTATATTTTTGTTCAAGGTGATCTGTTGATTACTATGTGAATAGCTTAGTGTTTGAATTTACAATCCAATTAATAATAAATAGATATGATATTAGCATCTCTAGCCGATAGTAGTACAATTGAGGCTGCTCATCCTCGCTTTAAGGCTGCATTCGACTTTATTCGTACTTCCGATCTTTTGGCAATGCCTTTGGGTAAAGTAGCGATCGATGGCGAAAATATATTTGCCATAATATCGCATGTTGAAGCAAAAACAGCAGAAGAAGCCATCTTGGAAACTCACAAAAAGTACATTGATATTCAAATCCCATTGTCAACTTATGAGCGATATGGCTGGAAATGTACACAAGAACTGAAAAACATAGCAAAACCATACAATGAGCAGGATGATTATGCGTTGTTTGCTGATAGACCTAGTACCATTGTAAAGGCCGAATTAGGCGAATTTGTCATCTTTTTTCCTTCCGATGCACATGCACCTTGTATTGGAGAAGGTACGATTAAGAAAGTCGTAATTAAAATTGCGGTGTAAACTATTTAACCTTGGCATTCGATTATCGTGAATACAAACCTTAGATAATCAGTAACCTTAAATAATATAACATGAAAACGTATAGTGTTATTCAATCTGAAGAATCGAGTAAAACAATTTCTATCAAAAGGAAGATTCTTCAATCTTATTTGACCAATGGCAATTCTACAATTGCCGACATTTGTAAGGAAATGGAATTAAGTGTTCCAACTGTAACAAAACTGATTGGTGAACTACAAGAAGAGCAACTCATCAAAGAGTTTGGAAAGCTTGATCGAAATGGAGGCCGTCGTCCCAGTGTATATGGGTTGAATCCGGAGGCCGGCTATTTCGTGGGTGTAGAAATCATGAATGATCACCTGAATATTGGAGTGGTTGATTTTAGTGGTCATTACATCAAAGAGCTCGGGAAAACGGTTTCTTTTACCGTAGAAAACACAAGTAGGAATTTCGAAGCGCTTTGTGTGATCATTTCAGATTTTCTCGAAGGATTACCTGAGCAATATGCCCGCGTATTCAATGTCGGGATAACAATCTCTGGACGAGTAAATCCGGAAGAGGGTTTGTCATATACGCTTTATGACTTTGTAGAAGAGCCATTAGCGAAGGTGTTGTCTGAAAGATTGGGCGTAAAAGTCTTGCTTGATAACGACACCAGAGCGATGGGGTATGGAGAGTTTCATCATGGAGTTGTGGATAAAGAAAAGAATGTGATCTTTCTTAATTTCTGCTGGGGATTTGGTATTTCTATTATCATAGATGGCGTGCCTTATTTTGGGAAGTC
>DLYT01000145.1:0-8453 GCA_003447595.1 Porphyromonadaceae bacterium | reverse complement strand
TCGGGATGCGCGGTAGATCGCGTCTTAAGAGAAAAATATAAGAACGGAACGAGCACAATCTTAGCAGATAAGATTAAGTCAAAACAAGTATTATCAATTGAAGATATAATACAGGCTGTAAAAGATGAAGATACTCTTGCCATTGAAATTGTGGAAGATGCTTCCTATAAAATGGGTAAAATCATGGCCGGTATGATCAATGTCTTTAATCCTGATTTAGTTGTGTTGGGTGGTCCGTTTGCAAAGTTGGGAGAATACATTCGATTGCCTTTCAAGAGTGCAGTAAAGAAGTATTCGATCAATTTGGTGAATAAAGATACGGAGATTAAAACCTCGACATTGGAAAATAAATCGGGAGTTGTAGGCATTTGTCTTATTGCCCGTGCCAGAATGCTCGAGTTAATGTAGTTGTAAAAACGAATGAATAGAATTATTAGAATCGCAGCGGCCCTAGCCGGAGTCTTAGTTTTAGTTGCTTGTAGTAAAAATGGAAAAGCTGTTGCTGATTCATGTTTATGGAAATCTTTTCCTGCTATTTCAGAGCAAGAGGGGTATCCCGCTATAGGTGTTTCGGCCATGTATGCGGGGGTAAATAACCGGCATTTATTGATGGCCGGAGGGGCAAACTTTCCCAATACTCCTGTCGCAGATGGCGGAAAGAAAGCCTACTACAAGCAAATCTTTACAAAGCGTATAAATGCTGTGGATGCCGACTGGACTTATGTTGGAGATTTGCCGGTAACGGCTGCTTATGGTGCTAGTGTTTCTATTCCTTCGGGAGTTGTGTGCTTGGGTGGAAATAATGAATCCGAAGCATTCAACTCTGTTTTGCGTTATCAAATTAGCGAAACAGGTTTGTTGCAAAAGTGCGATACATTACCTCAGTTGCCTTGCAAGATCGACAACTTTGCAGCGACAAACGATGGGAATGTAATTTATGTGGCCGGAGGTAATATGGATGGTATGCCTGGTAATCGTGTTTTTTGTTTGGATCTAAATATGCAGGAGATGGGTTGGCATGAATTGAATTCCTTTCCCGGACTCCCACGTGTACAACCTGTGCTTACTTTTCAAAAAATAAAAAACAGACGTGTGCTTGTTCTTGCCGGAGGCTTCTGTGGCTATACCAGTGAGAATGAAATTCCGAAAGTTGCTAAAGATATTGCGATTCTAGATATTGAAAGCGGTGTTTGGAGTGTAAAGCAAGGGCCTGTAACTCCGGATAAAAAAACGATAGCATTGGGCGGTGCATGTGCAGTTGCTATCAATGATTCACTTTCATTATATACCGGCGGCGTCAATGATTCGATCTTTCTTTCGGCTCTAAATCGGGAAAAAGAGATGAAGATTGCACGAATGGAGGAGAATACAAAAGCGCTTGATTCGCTGCAGCATGTGCAACGAGATTACCTGCTTGAACCTGCTTCTTTTTATCAATTCAATCCTTATTCTCTGGTTTATAATGTCGCAAAGGATCAATGGTCTATTTTAATAAAAGACTTTTCTACAGCAAGAGCCGGGGCTATGATGGTAGCTGCTGCCGATAGCGTATATTTATTTAATGGAGAAGCTAAACCCGGAATTAGAACGGGGGAGAATTTGATGATTGCGCTTTCTTGTATCCAAGATTGATCTTTATTGATCAACTGAATATTATTCAAACGACAAATAGTGTACTAAACGCTGTTTGTCGTTTTTTGTAAACTCTTCAAGCATCATCAATTCAGTCCAACCGGTAATCTTTTTTCGATGTTTCAATAAATATTGAATGGCTTTTGATTGCTTGAATGAGATATAAGGATGTTTTATCAGCGAGTCTGCCGGAATACGATTGATCGGTATTTTCTGGATATCGATATTGGGAACATGCAACCATGCTTGTATTTTATCAATTTGGATAGAGTCTATTCCTCGTATCTCAAATAATTGGTCCGTAGAATAGTATCCGCCCAGTTTGTTTTTGTAGTGTATGATTCGTCTGGCTGTAATTGTTCCGATACCCGGAATCATTTTTAGCTCCGAAGAATCTGCCTGATTGAGATCAATCAGAATCCCTTTCTTGTATTTGGGCTGGTATTCATATTCCTTTTCATTGGCAGATATATGCTTTTGAGGACGCTGAGCTTTTTCTGTTTTTTGAGGAATGGGATGAGGAGTGAGGGTGTTTGCTTTTACTGTAACGCCTTCGTCATCTAAAATAAAAAAAGAGCTTCCGATTGTTGCGCCCATAACAAGCAAAACAATCAAAGCTCTTTTTTCTTTGTATGTAAAGTAAAACAGGTCTTTCAATGTATTCATAAATGTAGTATTAGAAAAAGGTCGGTCTTGCTATGATTGGAAAAACTTAAAAGCTCCCAATTCATTCAAGAAGATAAGGGCTATCGCTGCAGGTGCAATAAAGCGAAGTACAAACGAGAACCCATTAAAGAAGTAGAAAGGAACCGTGCCGTTGTTGGTTAGTTCGGCTTTCAATACTTTCTTATCTATTCTCCATCCTACAAAGTAGCAGATAAGCATACCACCGATTGGAAGCATAACTTTAGCTGTTACAAAGTCGAGTAGTTCGAATACGGTAAGTCCAAATATGGTGTTTTCTTTTAAGATACCAAAAGATAAAGTACTTAATACTCCTAGCACCATAACAATACCTGTAACGATCCATGCTGCTTTTTTACGATCTATCTTCAACTCCTCGTTTACAAACGCAGTTGCAACTTCGTGCATAGAGATTGTAGATGTAAGAGCAGCTACTGCTAAAAGCAAATAGAAGATCGTAGCCCAAAATATAGAGAAAGGCATTTGTTGGAATACGTTTGGCAGCGTAATAAATACGAGCTCTGTTCCTTGCGATGGTGCAATACCAAAGCTAAATACAGCAGGGAAAATGATTACCCCCGCCATTACAGCAACAAGTGTATCTAATGTAATTACAGACAATGCGGTTTTTACGAGTTTTGTGTCGCTACTAAAATATGAACTGTATGTAATCAAAGTACCCATACCGATACTCAAAGAAAAGAACGCTTGTCCGAGAGCACTGATAATCACTTTAGAGTTGATTTTAGAGAAGTCCGGTTGGAATAAGAACTTTAATCCTTCCATACCGTTTGGCAACATAATTGAGCGAATAGCCAGAATCGTAATAAAGATAAATAGAAGAGGCATCATAATCTTAGAGGCTCTCTCGATACCTTTCTGTACACCGGCCGAAATGATAAAGTGAGTGAGAAGCAAGAATACCATCGTCCAAATAAGCGGTCTGAAATTATGAGACGTGAACGCTGTAAATTCGCTTGCATATTCTGCCGTGCTTTGATGACCAAGGGAGTTGGAAAGAGACTGCCATAAATACTCGAGTGTCCATCCGGAGATTACACTATAAAAACCGAGGATAAAGAATGCTGCAATTACAAACATTATCCCAATAAGATTCCATCTTGTGCCTGGTGCTAACACGTTGAAAGCTCCGAAAGCATTGCTTTTTGAGTGGCGACCGATGAAGAATTCGGTAAGCATAACCGGTAGGCCTAGTAATAAAACACAACCGATGTATACAAGTAAAAAGGCTGCTCCACCATTTTGTCCTGCTTCATAAGGGAATCGCCAGATGTTGCCTAGCCCTACAGCACTACCTACTGAAGCTAGGATAACTCCAAGTTTGCTGCCAAAGGTGGCTCTTTCCTGATTTGTCATAAATGTAAAAACTAATTATTGTGTAATAAATAAGAATTCGTTAAGAGAATTGTCTCATCATAGCCCTTCTCAGGTCTTATTCTGTGAATCTAGTGGTACAAATATCTGAAAAAACAACCGAGATGACAATGGTTAACATGCAACTCGGCTGTTTTTATTTCTGAAAAATATTTATCTAAAAAGATAAATGTGTATTTGAGTAGAGATAAATAGCGCTATTTGTATTTGATCAAGAGTTTAAGATTCTAACATCTTAAACAATCCTAGTTCGTTTAGGAAGATCAAAGCAATTGCTATAGGAGCAAAATACTTAAGAAGGAATCGATATACAGTAAAGAAACGGAAGGCAATGCTGCCGTGGTTGGTAAGTTCGTCTTGTAAGATGTGTTTATCTACTCTCCAACCTACAAAGATACAGATAAGCATACCGCCTAATGGAAGCATAATTTTAGCTGTAATAAAGTCAAGGAAGTCAAAGAATGTTTTACCGAAAATGGTAAAGTCTTTCATTACTCCAAATGATAATGAACTTAAAACACCCAGTGCAATCACAAGTCCAGATACAATCCAAGCTGCTTTCTTTCTGCTGATTTTGAATTCTTCTTGCATAAACGCTGTCACTACCTCGTGTAATGAAATAGTAGATGTAAGTGCGGCTACAGCAAGTAAAATATAAAATATCGCCGACCAAACTACAGCAAATGGCATTTGCTCAAATACGTTTGGAAGTGTGATAAATACGAGTTCCGGTCCTTGTGAAGGTTGAATTCCGAAGCTAAATACAGCCGGGAAAATAATGATTCCCGACATAATTGCGACCAACGAGTCAAGCACCATTACAGACAAAGCCGTGTGCTGAAGGTTTGTGCTTTTTCTAAAATACGAGCCATAGGTAATGAGAATCCCCATACCAATACTCATAGAGAAGAAGGCTTGTCCCATTGCGCTCAATATAACGTCAGAATTGATCTTGCTAAAATCGGGTTTGAACAAGAAAGTTAAACCTTCCATACCATTGGGCAACGTAACCGAACGTATTGCCAAGATGATAAGGATTACGAACAACATTGGCATCATAATCTTTGAGTAACGCTCGATCCCTTTTTGTACTCCTGCCGAAATAATTAAGTGTGTGAGTGCTACAAAGACTACGGTCCAAAAGATTGGACGGTAGGTGCCGCTTGTAAATGCCGAGAATTCTTGTGTAAATTCGGCACTGGTTTGATTCATTAAGCCTCCGCTTAGTGCTTGCCACAAATATTCAAGTGTCCATCCAGAGATAACACTATAAAACCCGAGAATGAACAAGGCTGATAAAACACCCAATACGCCAATGGCATACCATTTTGTTTTAGGGGCCAATACTTGAAAGGCTCCGAATGCATTTTTTCTTGATTTGCGTCCGATATAAAACTCTGCCAGCATAGCGGGTAGACCCAAAAGAAGTACGCTGCATACATATACGATAATGAAAGCTGCTCCTCCGTTTTGTCCTGTTTCGTATGGAAATCTCCATATATTACCCAATCCTACGGCACTACCAACCGAGGCAAGAATTACTCCAAGTTTACTTCCAAACTTGGCTCTTTCATGATTTGTCATAATTGGTGTTTATGTTTTTTGTTTATAATTCGAGTGTGTTGATTCTTCTAACGGCTATTATTCTACAATGTAGCCGTCTTTCATATGAATGGTGCGATCTGTAATCTTGGCCAACTCTTCGTCGTGTGTTACAATCACAAAGGTTTGGTTCATTTTGTCACGAAGTTCAAAGAATAGTTTATGAAGCTCTTCTTTGTTTTGAGAGTCGAGACTACCCGATGGCTCATCTGCTAAAATCACAGCAGGATTATTAATCAGTGCTCTGGCAATAGCAACGCGTTGCTTTTCTCCTCCCGAAAGCTCAGATGGCTTATGTTGTTCTCGGTCTTTTAGACCTAGAAATAGAAGCAGATCCATGGCTTTCTTTTCTGCTTCTTGTCGCTTTATTTTTGCGATTAGAGCAGGGATCATAACATTTTCAAGAGCTGTAAATTCGGGTAGCAGCTGATGAAACTGAAACACGAATCCAATATTCTTATTTCGAAAGGCCGCTAAATCTTCTTGATTCAGCGTATGCACGGGTGTATTGTTGATTATTACCTCACCGGAATTTGGCTTGTCGAGAGTGCCGAGTATCTGAAGTAGGGTTGTTTTGCCTGCTCCACTCGGACCTACAATTGATACTATCTCGCCTGGTTTTATCGATATATCGATCCCTTTTAGAACCTGAAGCTTGTCAAAGCTTTTGGTTATTCCCCTGGTAATAATCATATAAGCTGATTTAAATGTTTCTTATTACATAAGATGCTAAGTAGCATCCGAATATAGCCGGTAAGTATGATATCGTTCCGGCCGTACTGATTTTATTTTGTTCGTTTTCAACCTTTACGATTGCGTTCTCATCGGCAAACTCTGTAGAGAATACTACCGGTATACCTTTGCGTACATCGAGACGGTTGAGTCGTTTGCGCACAGCCTTCGCTAAGGCACAATTGTGAGATTTTGAGATATCTGCTATTTTTACTTGAGATGGATCAATCTTTCCTCCGGCTCCCATTGATGAAACAATGGGTAGCTGCATTTTGTATGCATTGTAGATAAGATATACCTTCGGACTTAGTGAATCGATTGCGTCTACTACATAATCGAACTTTGCGCTTTCAAGTATCTCCGGAATTTTTTCATCTTTGATAAATTCAGCAATAACATTAAGCTCAATGTCCGGATTGATATCACGGAGTCGTTGCGCCATAACATCTGCTTTCAACTGTCCTAATGTTGCATGGGTGGCCGGTAATTGCCTGTTGATGTTACTGGCATTAACTTTGTCTGCGTCAATGATGGTCATTTTGCCAATCCCGGCACGACAAATCATTTCAGCTGCATATGCGCCAACACCACCGAGCCCTACTACCAAAACATGTTTCTCTTTTAGATAGTTTACACGCTCATTTCCCAATAATAATTCAGTTCTTTCGCTCCAATTTGTCATTGATGTTACTTTTTCTACAAAAATAGTGATAAACCTCGTCCCGTTTTTGTCAATTAGAAATATTTAAAGCTTAATAGAGTTGCAAATCTATTTTGATCTGCTACATTTGCTTTCGAAGTATAATTTATTTGTTAATTGTGTACGGATATGGTAAAGATTGTATTTTGTTCAGCCCTAGCTTTGGCTTTTTTGAATCCTGGAGCAAGTTTTGCTAAAGAAGCAAAAAAGAAAACTGACAATTCTTCTTCGCAATCAAAGGTAGAAGTAAAGGAAATGAAGCCGGTTTCACAAAAACAAAAAGCAGAGCGCTGCAAAATTGAACCAGGAAAGAAAGCCGGTTCATCTTGCAAAACTAGAAGTATCGCGCTTCGCTGATTTGTGAATCAGATTGTTATCTGATTACAAACGGTATTTTGTATTTGACGGATTCACCGTTGGGCTTATAATATTCCCACAATAATATATATATGCCCAAGGTTATTTTTTTTGATGTTTCGTTTTTATTCCAGGTAAATAGTCCCGTTGGACTGACGTTTTCATTGTTTAGTATCTGAGAGATCAATACTCCCGAACTACGAAAGATGTATGCACTGCATTTGGTGTCTGCATCTGATGTCCCGTAATTTATTTCAATTGCATTTTCGCTAATGCGGATTGTTGGTTTTCGATAGGCTGTATCGACTGCATCGTTGCCTTCTTCTGGTTCGGATGGTTTGGTATTGACTCTCCCAGGTGTTCCTCCCTCATTGGCCAATGATGATTTCCAATTGTTGGAGTCGTTAGATGATTCATCTGTGGATATTCGTTCTAAAGCGACATTGCGCTTGTTTTTAGCAGTGTGCCATGATGGTAAATATCCAACGTAATCGACTGTTTCCCCTGTTGTTTTATGAATGATGTAAATTGTTGATCCTTCATTGTTTAGGATCGGTAGTTTGTAGCCGATGGTATTTTCTGGTGTCGATTCCGAGTAGTTTTCATGTATAACCTCCGGTTTCGAAGAAAGTACCAGATGGCTTTTACTTGCAATTGTTATAGGTCCAATTGCTTCTATTTTGTCCACCGCATTATTGTTTTTGGTAGCGATTCCAATCTCACTCAATTCGATGGGGTTGTCGGTGTTGTTGTACAGCTCTAAGTATTCGGCATTACTTTGGTCTGGTTCATACATTATTTCATTGATCAGCAAGTCTTCTGGTTGAATGGTTATTTGCTTACCAAGTTTTATCTTCTCGCTTACAAGCTGTTTATTCCTATTTAAATCTGTAAGTATAGGTAGCTCAATGGTTAGATCTGTTTGCTCTACGGATCTGTTAAAGGCTAGGTTGATGCGATTATTACGTGGTTTATTGGTTGATATACTTATAATTTGATATTCACTCTTATTCACGTTGTATCTATTAATATCTAATAAATCATCTGTATTTACGCTTTCAGATACAGCGATTGAGACAATATTATTCTCAATATTTGTGTTTTTGATATAAGGAATAGTCTTATCCGGATTTGCTCTGTTGACCGAGTTTATTTTTCCGGGAGTGCATTTATTGCTATTTGTGGCAGCAATCCAATTTCCAGATTCATCCGAGAGGTTGCTCGGATCGATGCATTCCATTGAGACTCCTTGTGTGTTGACTGCATTTCCGTAATAGCCGGAGTGATATTCTGTCCAGTGAATGGTTTCACCAAATCCGTTTTTAAGTTCAATGTATTTTCCGGTATTAGA
>DLYT01000018.1:48628-48912 GCA_003447595.1 Porphyromonadaceae bacterium | reverse complement strand
GAAGAGAGGTTGTTCCATTTCTTAATCTGACTAGACGTAACTCCATATTTATTAGCGATAGACATAAGCGTCTCCTTCTTACCTACAATATGGGTAATACGCTCTTTATCATCTGCATTTCCCCCATTATTGGTATTGGGATTTATATTTGCGAAAAACGTATTAAAGTTGTAGTTATAAATGGAGTCTCTTTTTTCGCTAAAAGTCAAAGCTTCGGATACAGGCAAATTAAGAAGATATGGTTTTCCGTGACCGGGAATAATATCACGTTTGTACTGAGGATT
>DLYT01000018.1:42901-48378 GCA_003447595.1 Porphyromonadaceae bacterium | reverse complement strand
TTATCAACAACAATCGTATCGGTTACAACCGGCAAAGCTGCTTGCAGCGGACAGATATTGTGGTCACAATAGTAATTCATTACATAATTTGCAGCAATAAACAGCGGAACGTAAGAACGTGTTTCACGAGGAAGAAACTTATAAATTTCCCAGAAGTCTTTATTACCTCCGGCTCTTCGTATCGCCTTGTTTACATTACCCGGACCGCAATTATACGAAGCAATTACCAGATTCCAGTCTCCGTACACCTCATACATATCCTTGAAGTATTTACATGCTGCCTCTGTCGCTTTTTGCGGATCACGACGTTCGTCGACAAGACTGTTTATCTCTAAACCGTAAGCACGCCCGGTGGGAAGCATAAACTGCCACAGACCACTTGCGCCCATACGAGATAAAGCAAACGGATTCAGAGCCGACTCTACTAAGGTCAAGTATTTAAGCTCCATAGGCAGACCATTTTTATCAAGCACCTGCTCGATCATTGGAAAGTAGAAATCTGCCATACCCAGCATATACTGCACCAATGTACGACGACGACCTGTATACAAGTCAATACACTTGCGCACGTCATCGTTGTAAGTCATCGGGATTACATGAGGAAGTCTGTTTAATCGATCGATATAAACAGAGTCTGGTATATAAAAGTCGTATTCATCGTTGTAGCAAGATTCGATTCGTTTGGTAAAGTATTTAGTATGCCAAGAAGACATTAAACTATCAATATCAGCATCCAAACTTTCGGGCAGAAAGTTATCTTCAATACTATTAAATAAGGAGTCGCTATCCTGAATATTTTGTTCGCCAGATTGAGCGCTCAAACTTGCAAACGCTAAAATTAAACTACTTACAATTATACAACCTTTTCTTTTCATTATTCTGATTTAGAACTTAATACTGCAATTCACGCCCACCTCACGCGTACTCGTTTTCGAGTAATCGTTCATGTAAGGCTCTACTCGCATAGAAAGATCGGGCGATACATCAAAGTCAAATAACTGAGCATCGACATACGCATCAATCATACACAATACATAAAGACCCACCGTACAAATAATACTAAGGTCTCGATTGCGTCTGAAAAAATCTTTCTTTCTCTTTAAAGAACCCTGTAACCAATCTTTATCGACTGTTTCAGGAGTTTGACCTGCAGGAATAAAATTCTCCCAACTATTTCGGTTTGGATCACCACTCACGATATCGCTAAAAGCATTTGAATAGTCGGTATAATTTCTATTATTCCATGTGATAGCATACGTACATCCTACAAATCCTCCGTATACAATAGGTAGTTTCCAATACTTACGGTTGTAAATTTGGCCCAACCCCGGTAAGATTGCAGAATATAGGACAGCTCTAGTTGGATTTGGTTTAAACGGCTTAAAAGCTTTGGCCAGATCTTCGGGCTTTGCAACAGTCATCATCGATGCGATTCGGGCAGTATCTTCTACCGCCATCGACTCTTGCAAAGCTACGGCTTGATCTTGTTGAGCTGCTGCATTCCATGTAAATAAAAACAGGAACAGCAACAAGGATATCAATAATTTACATCGAGAACGCACTCTTTCCAAATTTATTTTTTTAATGTATCAAATAAGGCAATAATCTTTTCTAGCTCCTCTTCCGATGTAAAAGGAATCGATATTTTACCTTTTCCTTTTTCATTGCATACGAGTTGAACATTCGTACTAAAAAAGTTTGAAAGATGTTTCTTCAACAAAACAAACTCTTCCGAATTTGCTTTCTTTTCGATTGCCTGATTTTCTGTTTGCACAGCAATCTGTTCGCCATTCGAAGCAGCACGAGCCAGCTCCTCCACGTTGCGAACCGACAAGCCTTTACTCAAGATGAGCTCGTAAATTTCGAGCTGTTTGGCCGGATCTTGAACCGATATAATTGCACGAGCATGTCCCATGTCAATCAATTTGTTCTTCAATCCCATTTGAATTTCGGCAGGAAGTTTCAGTAGTCGAAGATAATTGGCAATCGTAGTACGCTTCTTACCTACCCGTTCGCTCAATCGTTCTTGTGTAAGTCCATACACATCGATCAGTTTCTGATACGTAAGAGCAATCTCGACAGCATTCAAGTCTTCGCGCTGTATGTTCTCGATCAAAGCCATCTCTACGACATGTTCATCTGCCGCAGTACGGATATAAGCCGGGATAGCAGTAAGTCCGGCCATTTTAGAGGCACGGTATCTACGTTCTCCCGATATAATTTGATATTTATCGGTATCAATCTCACGCAACGTAATAGGCTGTATGACACCCAGCGACTTGATTGATGCCGACAATTCATTTAAAGCATCTTCGTCAAATACTGATCGGGGCTGATCCGGATTGGGCATAATCTTTGACAGTTCCACCTCGTTGATCGAAGAAGACCCCCCGGTTTTCACTTCATCAAACGTGATCAGAGCGTCAAGACCTCTTCCTAATACAGATTTCCTTTGTAATGACATAGAGTATGATTCTTATATTATTTATTCTTATCGATTAATTCTTTAGCCAACTGCATGTGATTTAACGATCCACGCGACGATGCATCATACAAGATCACCGGCAAGCCGTGGCTCGGAGCTTCACTTAATTTGATATTACGCTGAATTACGGTATCGAACACCAAGCTTTGGAAGTGGCGTTTTACTTCTTCGTAGATCTGATTGGCTAGTCGCAAACGAGAATCGTACATAGTAAGAAGAAAACCTTCAATCTCGAGTCCCGGATTCAGTTTCGACTTGATAATTTTAATCGTATTCAACAGTTTACTGATACCCTCAAGTGCAAAATACTCGCACTGAACCGGAATAATTACAGAGTCTGCCGCAGTAAGGGCATTTACCGTAATCAATCCCAGCGAAGGAGAACAGTCGATTAAAATATAATCATATTGGTCCTTTACTTTCGCCAACGCCTCTTTCATCAGGCGTTCTCTGTTTGGCAAATTAAGCATTTCTATTTCGGCGCCTACCAAATCAATGTGAGAAGGCAAAATATACAAACCCTCGACTTCGGTCGGTAATACAGCCTCTTCGGTCGAAATACCGTTTACAATACATTCGTATATCGAAGCTTTCACTTCGCGAATGTCTATACCTAAACCGGAAGATGCATTGGCCTGCGGATCGGCATCAATTACCAATACTTTTTTCTCCTGCACAGCTAGTGAAGCTGCCAGGTTGATCGTCGTAGTTGTTTTACCTACACCGCCTTTTTGATTTGCTAAAGCTATTGTCTTTCCCATAGCACTAATTTAAAAACAGCGACAAAATAAATAATAATAAGAAACTATACAATGCTATCCCCTTCAAACTATAACTTAGCTGTTGATAACTTGCAGTTTCTGTTAATAAACTCACTGTTTTTGATTTATAAAAATACGAACAAAAGAAATCAAAAATTGGCTAATACATTAATTATCCGTCTATTATTATCATATTTTAAAACAAATCACACTTGTTTTGACTCCTTTTTCAATAAAAAAGAACCCGAAAGCAATATCAAGTATAATAACAACAAAGGATGATCTACAATCGATATAACCATTGTGAGAAAACATTATCTTTACTCGAAAATAGAAACGACAAGCTATGAACAACGATACAAAAAAGCCACTTATCTTGATCACAAACGACGATGGCATAAGTGCAAAAGGGATTAACGAACTCGTAGAAGCAGTAAGAGAACTCGGAGAAGTAGTTGTATTCGCACCAGACGGACCTCGATCCGGAATGTCTAGCGCCATCACCTCGATCCACCCTATACGCTTCAAAGAAATACGCAAAGAAGAAGGCGTTACATACTATCGTTGCACAGGAAGTCCGGTCGATTGTGTCAAACTATACATGCACGCTTTCCCACTCCAGAAACCCGACATTGTATTATCGGGCATCAATCACGGCGGCAACATGGCCGTAGCCGTAATCTACTCCGGTACCATGGGCGCAGCGATGGAAGGCTGTATCTTTGGCATCTCATCCATCGGATTCTCCATCACCGATCACCACTCCAAGGCCGACTTTACCGAGTCGAAACGTATTGCCAAAGATATCACGGCTAAAATCCTTGCCAATCACCTTCCCGAAGGCATTTATCTAAACGTAAATATCCCCGAAGGCAACGCTGTGAAAGGAATCAAAATCTGTAAGCAGGCCAAAGGAAAATGGGTAAATGAATACATGCAGGGAGAAGACCCTTCGGGCAATCCTGTATATTGGCTCACAGGTGAATTCAGAGACTCGGATCCCGACAACGAAGCAAATGATACTTGGGCTCTCGACAATGGATATGCCTCTGTTGTACCTTGCAAAATCGATGCTACCGATTACGACTTTATGCAACATCTCACTTCTTGGGAAAACCAATAACCTGCCAATCCAGAGAACCTATGAAGTATTATATTATAGCAGGAGAAGCATCGGGCGACTTACATGCCTCGAACCTAATGGCTGCCATTAAAGAGAATGACCCCAATGCGTCGTTTCGCTATTTTGGAGGCGATCTGATGCAGCAACAAGGTGGCACCTTGGTAAAGCATTACCGCGAAATGGCATTTATGGGCTTTGTTCCGGTGCTGCTTAACCTCAAGACGATACTCCGCAACATGCAACTGTGCAAAGACGACATCCAGGCCTTTGCTCCCGATGTCGTGATCTTGGTAGATTATCCCGGTTTTAATTTCAAGATCGCGAAGTATGTAAAGCACCAGTTACACATTCCGGTTGTCTATTATATATCTCCCAAAATATGGGCATGGAAAGAGCATCGCATCAAGAACATCAAGAAAGATGTGGATAAACTGCTTTGTATCCTTCCTTTCGAGGTCGACTATTTCAAAAACAAGCACCAGCTTTCGGTAGATTACGTTGGGAATCCGTCGGTAGACTCTGTCGCTTTTCGTCCCGATAAAGACGAAACATTCGAAGCGTTTACCCAATCCAACTCACTCTCCCACAAACCGATTATAGCACTGCTTGCCGGAAGCCGAAAGCAGGAAATACAGAACAACCTGCCGGTAATGCTCGAAGCGGTGAAAGGGCTCGACTCGTATCAAATGGTTCTTGCCGGTGCGCCGGGTATTGATCGCAGCTATTACAATCAGTTCATCGATGGGGATTCGTGCAAGATTGTTTTCGGGCAAACGTATCGCCTGCTTCAGCAAGCTCAAGCTGCGCTCGTAACCTCCGGAACCGCTACACTCGAGACTGCCTTGTTTAAGGTTCCGCAGGTAGTTTGCTACAAGACTCCGCTCAAACCAATCAGCAAGTACGTGTTTAAGTATTTCTTCAACATCAAATACATCTCTCTGGTGAATCTGATTGCCGACAAAGCTGTGGTAACCGAACTATTCACCGATAATTTCTCACCGGAGAATATTCGTCACGAGCTCGACAAGCTCCTTTTTGATCCCGCCTACCGACAGCAAATGCTCGATGGATATGACGGTGTAATCCGTCGTCTCGGAAGTCCGGGAGC
>DLYT01000018.1:41246-42624 GCA_003447595.1 Porphyromonadaceae bacterium | reverse complement strand
TCTTCGATCGGTCAGCAAAGGGTCGGAAGCATGCAACTCATGCCTCCGACCCTTTTTTCATACATAAATAATGCTGAATATATCGCAAAATAAACCTCGTGTAGTTCTTCCAAAAACCATGCATGGTTCTTCGCTAAACCTTACTTGGTTTACAAAAAAAGGAAGCTTGCTTTTTGTAAGCCCTCCGTTTGCTTTTATTTAATTCGTTTTTAACAACTTGAATTTGCAGCGATTTTTTATTGTGCTTCATCTTTCATTATGTACTGACAAATAAATGCAAGATGAAAAAATTTAGTTTAATGCTACTTACGGGAATGCTTTTGTTCCCCCTGCTTTTTAGCGCCTGCAACGATGACGACGGCTATTCTCTTGATGGCTTTGTCATTGATATTGCCACAGTAAATCCACTACCTCAAGCCAATTATGACTTGACATTGGACGACGGACAAAAACTTTGGGTTGCTGCAACGGCAATACCTGGATATCGTCCACAAAAAACAACACGCGCAATGGTGAACTACACCCTACTGAGCGACACCATCGGAGATTACGATCACTATGTGAAAGTAAACTACCTCGAACCCATTTTAACCAAACCTATCGTAGAAATGACTGCTGCCAACGCAGACAGTATTGGCAACGACCCGCTACTTATCGACGCGATGTGGATTGGTGACGGATACTTAAATATCTCTTTTAAAATGAGAGCCGGCGGTACAGGTAAGCCTCACATGGTGAACCTTGTTCAAGATACCGAGTCGACAGATCTAAACACCCTTGAGTTTAGACAAAATGCTTTTGGCGACAATTACGGAAACCTTGCCAACGGCATCGTTTGCTTCAACCTTGAAAAGCTTGTTGCAGAAAACGAAGGAGCCGACTCTTTCAATTTCATCGTCAAAGTAAATACCTTCGACGGAGAAAAATCATACGAGCTTACTTACAAGAACAATGGAATGAGCTCTGACACCTCAAATATTCCGACTATGACTTCAGTTGTTGTTGAATAAATACGTTGCGCCTCTTTCATAATCTCTTATCCCCTATAGAATTAAAACATCCTCTTGAAAGAGGCCGCAACAAAATATCCCTCCCGAATAAAAAGTTATACTTTGCTATTCAGGAGGGATTTTTTTATGCATACAACAGCCACCTACGGCGTTGTCATCCTATACGATAAGAGGATCAGATTCTTTATTGTAAGAAGAATCGAATCTTCCTTAGCGTCTTAAATCAGGTAAATAAACAACAGAGGGATCAGGATACCAATCGCCAACTCGATACCGCCTCGGCCCCAAAGTCCCTTGTTTCCTCTTACAATAAATAGGCCACTGATGGCAATAATCATAAGAGCCGTGGCAAACACATCGGAAAAGAT
>DLYT01000018.1:33852-40972 GCA_003447595.1 Porphyromonadaceae bacterium | reverse complement strand
ACCGCATTTCCGTTGTTCATATTTACAACCACCGAACTACCGCCTTTGATAAATACCTTCATCGACTGCTCGTCGGGAAAGTAGAACTTCGTAAAGTTGTTCTCCTCATCAAAGCGTTTCAGCGTAGCAAGTACATATTCTTTATTGACCGCTTCTTTTGCCATCGGGAACACCCCATCGGCAACAAACGATTCTTGTTTTACGATATAATCTGAGTTAAAGTCTTTCTTATGGTTCAAAGCTATTCCCGAGATAGCATACACTAAAATTACACCTGTAAATAGATACGACAATTCGCGATGAATATTTCGACACCATTTACGCACTGTTTTCATTTCCATTCCGAATCCTATGTTAGTCTATAATTTCGTAGCTATCGGCTACAATGTGATAAAATGAGAGGTAGTTCTTACCATCTTTTTGGTTGCGTTCCTTGATTTGGGTTCTAAAATTATCGATACGTTGTTGGTCGGTATTAGCCGGAGCTTCATTGCGTGCCGCCTGTTCGGTAGCACAACCCGCACCGCCTTCGCCGTGTTGCTTAGCCGTCTGAGCTTTGATTTCTTCTTCCCAATTTTGCAGGTAAGCCTCATCAATACGTTCCTCGACCAACTTACCATTTACACGTACCATCGCGTTTAACGTCTCGGGAGAGAACTTAGCCAACTTCTGATCCGCTTCCACACGAATGATTTGTTTATCGTTGTCGCCCATCAGGAAAATCTTTGTTCCACCGTGTTTACAAATATGCGTACACAACCCCTCTACACTCACCTCTTCATCAATAAGCAATGGCGCTTTCTCTAGCAGTTGAGCAACGGTAAGCACTTCTGCCGACTGCGCTTGCACACTCTCACTTTGTTCCGATTTTGTTTTACTGCTGCAAGAAGCTACTGTTAGCGTTGCAACCATCAATAAAAGATAGTAAATCGACTTCTTCATGACTTCTAGTATTATTTGTTAGTTGTGATTTATTGTCGGTGCAAGTTACTAGCTTTTTTAGAAATAAAAAAAATGCCAGTCTTACATTAGCTGTAAGACTGGCACAAAAAAAACTGTATGAAAATATCTTTCAGTGTGATACTTAATCTAAGATTTTCACTTTGATGTTTCTAAACCACACATCATCACCATGATCCTGAAGACCGATATAACCTTCTCTGGCAGCACCGCCACAGTTGGCCAACAACTCGTAAGCCAAAGGCCACTTTTCTTGGCTAAACTTACTAGCTTGCAACATATCGTCCCATTGTTTTGTCCACAAGTGATACTCCACTACAGGTTCATCGTTTTGATAATGCACTACTGTACCTTTGTACACCATAATCTTCACCTTGTTCCACTGACCCGCAGGTTTCGCGTTTTGAGGTTTAGCCGGAATCATATCGTACAACGATGAAGACTTACGGTTGCCATCTTTACCCATTTTTGCATCAGGGTGATTCTCATTATCCAACACCTGACACTCAGGAGCTGAGATATAGATAGGCTCACCATCTACTTCCTGAGCCAGATAGAAGATACCCGAGTTAGAACCTTTTCCAACCTTCCACTCCATCTCAAGCTCGAAGTTTTTAAACTTATGCGCAAAGAGGATATCTCCACCATCTTTCGCACCCGCTTCACCTTCGCCCGAACCTTTAATCTGGATTGCTCCGTCATTAATTACCCAAGCAGCAGGCATATTATCACGGTTATAACCTCTCCAACCTGTAAAATCTTTACCGTTGAAGATCGTATACCAACCATCTTTATCTTTCGGATATTTCGCTAGATCAACCTGTGGACGATCTGTTACTTGATATTCCACTTGCACAGGAGGTGCTTCTGCCGAACCTGCAGCAACCGATTCAATAGGAGCTTGCGCTTCATCCGCAGCTTTTTTACCGCCATTACAAGCTACAAGTCCACTCATTGCTATCACTGCGCTTAAAAGTACTACATTCTTTTTCATCGTAATATATTATTTCTAAAATCAACCTCTAGGCATATCCGGCAAGTTCCAGCCTTGTCGGTAGTTATGCTTAATCAACTCTTGAGCAAATGCTTGCGCATTGATCGGATCCGTCATTGTTTTATTAAATGAAGGGTGACCATCTTTGATCGTGAAACCATCTTCAATTACAATGCTCAACTGCTCGTTTGGAGAGATGTTGGTAAACTGCATGTTTTCGCCATCCCAAAGAAGCTCTTTGTTTAGGTTTTGAAGACGAACAGCCAACACACCCATCACTACCATTTCGTTGAACGGACCAGCTTGGCTGAATGGAGAAGCCGTTTCTACGCGGTTTTCAGGACTCTCTTTACAAGCTCTGATCCAGTCTTGTTCGTGGCTTGTTTCTACACGACGAAGTGTTTTTGGAGTTTCAGGTTTACGACCCGACAACAACCATGGGTTCACGCCGTAGCAACCACAAATCAATGTATCTTTTGTTCCGTGGAAGATTACACCACCACCTTGATCATTCATATCTTTACCTTCAGGCATACCGGCAGGACGGTTTGGTTTCAAACCACCATCATACCAAGTCACTTCCACTTCTGGCATCGACACCTTCGGCATGTTGTCACGAGCAGGGAATGTCAATTTCACCATCTGAGCCTGAGGAGCACAGTCGCGAAGCAACAACGTAGAAGAACCTTGTACCTTTGAAGGATAGTTCAAGTTCAACGCCATAAACACAGGATGTAGAATGTGGCAAGCCATATCACCCAACGCACCTGTTCCGTATGGCCACCATCCACGCCAGTTCCAAGCATGATAGATGTGGTTGAACGGTCTCATTTCTGCCGGACCTGTAAACAAATCCCAGTTCAATGTTGAAGGAATTTTATCCGCTTTCGACGGAGTCATCAAACCTTGAGGCCAGATAGGACGGTCGGTAAATGCTTCTACTTTGGTAATTTCACCAATCTCACCATTCCAGATCCATTCGCAAGTTTGTCTTACCCCTTCGCCAGACGAACCCTGGTTACCCATCGAGGTAGCCACTTTATGTTTGTCGGCAAGTTTAGTAAGCAAACGAGATTCATATACAGAGTGAGTCAATGGTTTTTGTACATAAGCATGTTTGCCCATTGTCATAGCATCCGCTGTTACAATCGCGTGCGTATGGTCGGCAGTAGCTACCATTACCGCATCGATCGACTTCCCTAGTTCATCGTACATCTTACGATAGTCCCAGTAGCGTTTAGCGTTCGGATATTTATCAAATGTACCTTTTGCATATTTCCAGTCGATATCGCAAAGAGCCACGATATTTTCTGTTTCCATGTTACGAAGGTTAGCAGCACCCATACCACCGATACCGATACCGGCAATGTTCAGTTTGTCAGATGGAGCTGTATATCCATGGCTTTTTCCTAAAATAGTATTTGGAACAATTGTTAAGCCTAATGCCGCGGCCGATCCCCTTTGAAGGAAAGATCTTCTTGAAATGTTAGTCATAGTAATTATAATTTAAGTTAGCAAACACCTGTTAGTTAGGAGCATTTAACTCCTTCGATTATTGCAAATATAAGCAACTAAACGAAAGAAGAAAAAATATTAATAAAAACTTTTTAGGCAATATTATATATTATATTCACATAAACAAGCTACAATAGTATACAACATCGACTTGAAAAGAGCATCCAAACAGATGCTTTTTCAACCTACAAACAGACAATCAAGGGTCAGAATCCAACATATATTTCAAGAAGAGATTGATTTCTGATAGTTTTCCCTTTTCGGTGTCGTCTCAGAAAACTAAACTATGTTACCGCCTATTTTTTATTTTCCCTCTCATTTTTTTATTATAGAACCCAATCTGAATCCTTGCAAGCTGCAAACATCACGCATTTGAATTCGTTTTAAATTTGGAAGAATAAATAATTTTATCGAATATTGTATCCAAGAATAATTCTGTACTCAGTTCACAAATCAATAAAACACATCCAATCGAAAGCAAGCAGGCTGGTAAAGATTCAATACAACCGCCAACTTCGCTTATACATCTATTATTTTGCATGAACAAACAGAACTTTTCGAAAGTATAAGATGTTTACAACTAGAGTAATAATGTTAATTATGAATTATTTTTACAGAATAGTCAACTTCTATATCGAAGGATTCAAAAACATGCAGGTAGGCAAGACGTTATGGCTTATTATAGCCATCAAACTCTTCATCATGTTTGCCATACTCAAGGTCTTCTTTTTCCCCAACTTCCTCAACGAAAGATGCGAGAGTGACGAAGACAAGCAAAACTTCGTATCAAATGAATTAATAAAAAGAATAAACCCATAATCACTAAACGTATGATAGAAAGTATTACAACCAGCCTCGTTGACTGGTCGAGAGCACAATTTGCTCTTACGGCAATGTATCACTGGATCTTCGTTCCACTCACACTTGGTTTAAGCTTCATCATGGCCATCATGGAGCTGATCTACTACAAGACAGGCTCTGAGTTTTGGAAGAAAACCACACAATTCTGGATGAAGTTATTTGCCATCAACTTTGCCATCGGTGTAGCCACCGGTATCATCCTCGAATTCGAATTCGGAACCAACTGGTCCAACTATAGCTGGTTTGTAGGAGACATCTTCGGAGCTCCGCTGGCCATCGAAGGTATCATGGCCTTCTTCCTCGAATCCACCTTCTTTGCCGTCATGTTTTTCGGATGGAACAAAGTAAGTAAACGCTTCCACCTGGTATCTACCTGGCTCACCGCCATCGGTGCATGCCTTTCGGCCCTATGGATTCTGGTAGCCAACGCATGGATGCAATATCCGGTAGGGATGGAATTCAACCCCGACACCGTACGCAACGAGATGGTCGACTTCTGGGCAGTAGCACTCTCACCGGTAGCTATCCACAAGTTCTTCCACACCGTACTATCATCTTGGGTATTGGCAGCCGTATTCGTAATCGGCATCTCCAGCTGGTACCTCATCAAGAAACGTAACCAAGAATTCGCAAAACAAAGCATACGCATCGCAGCTTCATTCGGTATGTTTGCCATCATCATCACCGGCCTTACAGGTCACGGAACAGCCGTGCAGGTGTATGAAAAACAACCCATGAAACTAGCAGCCATGGAAGGACTTTACAAAGGGGGCAACGGTATGCCGTTGATGATCCTCGGTATGCTCAATCCGGCAGAAGACACCAACTACAACAATCCAAACCCGTTCTTCTTCAAGATCGAAGCACCTAAAATGCTATCCTACCTGGCTACCTTCAACACCGAAGCCTACGTACCGGGAATCATCGACATCATCGACGGAGGCTATCCGATGCCCGATGGCAAGATTGCCCCATCTACACTGGAGATGATGGAGAAAGGACGCACCGCCATTGACGCATTGGCCAAATACCGTGAAGCCAAAGAAGCAGGAAACACAGCCGATGCTGAAAAATACCTGACTACACTTCGCGAAAACTACAACTACTTCGGATACGGATACCTCGATAAACCGACCGACATCATCCCACACATTCCGGTAGTATTCTACTCGTTCCACATCATGGTATACTCGGTTGTACTATTCTTCCTCGTATTCTTGATCTCATTGATTTATGTACACAAAAACAAGATCGAACAAGTAAGATGGTTCCAATGGGTATGCCTTTTCACCATACCGATCGCGTATATCGCCTCACAAAGCGGATGGGTAACAGCAGAAATGGGTCGTCAACCATGGACCATTCAAAACATTCTGCCTACCAATGCCTCTGTATCACAACTCGCTAGTTCGTCCGTACAGATGACATTCTTCATCTTCCTGATATTGTTTACCGTACTACTGATTGCCGAAATCGGTATCATGATAAAAGCCATCAAGAAAGGTCCCGAACTAAACGACAACAACTAAAAAATACGCATCATGGAATTAAGTTATATATTACTTCAGCACTACTGGTGGTTTCTTGTATCACTACTAGGAGCACTCCTTGTATTTCTAATGTTTGTGCAAGGAGGTCAAACGCTGGTGTTTTCATTGGGCAAAAATGAAACCGAACACCGCCTGTTGATCAACTCAACCGGACGCAAATGGGAATTCACCTTCACCACACTCGTGGTATTCGGAGGCGCATTCTTCGCATCCTTCCCCCTTTTCTACTCCACCAGCTTCGGCGGAGCCTACTGGCTGTGGATGTGTATCCTGATCTGCTTCGTGATTCAAGCCGTATCGTACGAATACCAAAATAAAAAAGGAAACGTATGGGGCACCAACACCTACCGGATCTTCCTTTGGATCAACGGACTCTTTGGCCCGCTATTGGTAGGGGTAGCCGTAGGAACCTTCTTTACCGGAGCCGACTTTGTAGTACAAAAAGGCAACATCACCGACATCACCATGCCCGTAATCTCAACATGGCAAAGTCCGCTACACGGACTCGAAGCCTTGGGCAACATCTGGAACCTGCTACTCGGAATCGCCATCGTATTCCTGGCTCGCGTGTTGGCCTTGCTTTATTTCATCAACAACGTCGACAACGACGACATCAAAAAGAGAGCACGCAAATGCCTCATCTACAACACCGCATTTTTCTTGGTAGCCTTCCTTACTTTCTTGGTAAGAACCCTTGTTGCAGATGGCTATGCCGTAAATCCTACCACCTCTGAGGTGTACTTGGAACCACACAAATATCTGACCAACTTCATTCAGATGCCGATCGTACTCATCGTCTTCCTGATAGGAGTCTTGCTCGTATTGTTTGGAATTATCAAATCGATCTTCTCCTCTACATTCAACAAAGGCATCTGGTTTGCCGGCACCGGAACCGTACTCACCGTACTTGGTCTGTTGCTCAACGTAGGTTACAACAACACCGCCTATTACCCATCATCAGTCAGCCTACAAAGCTCGCTCACCATCTACAACAGTAGTTCGAGCATGTTTACACTCGAGGTAATGAGCTACGTATCGTTGCTGATCCCTATCGTATTGGCCTACATCTTCTATACCTGGAGAGCCATCGACCTTCGCGGCACCTCCGAAGAAGACATCAACAGCTCACATTCGTATTAATAATACGTATTATTAAGATACGTATCGTCAATAAAAACAATCCCCTTATTTTGCACCCTCGCTCCCCGGCGATCGGTGTAAAATAAGGGGATTTTCTTTT
>DLYT01000018.1:29485-33595 GCA_003447595.1 Porphyromonadaceae bacterium | reverse complement strand
CACTTGTCCGGTGGATTTTTGGGACAATGCCCGATCAGCAATCCAAACAAAGCCCACAGAATCTCGAGAATGGTTTTAATCTTCTTCATGGTAGTAGATTTTAACGGATAACATTAAACAACGAATTAAATGGAGAACTGAGTGAAGAAGCTCAACCAGCTAGCTGCTTCACGAATTGCACCTTTTTAGGAGCAAAGGTTATTTCCTGCTTCATCCTGCTTAGTCGAGTGAGTGAGGTTTGTCACACTCTACCGTTTTCTCGGTTATTTGCAATGCCTCGAAGCGCACCTGATCTCTCACCTCTAGCAATGAGGTACTGGGGCGAAAGATCACCTTTGGCTTCTTCATCAGATGGGTTTTGAATTCCTCTTCCGAACCTACCCCCACACTTCCGGCTTGCAGTCGCAAGTTGCCAAAGCCATTGATCACCACGGTTTCGCCACGTAGTAATGCTTTCTTGGCCATGACAACCATCGCGCTCACCACCATCATCACGTCGCTGCCCGTAGCCGAACAGTTGTCCGTGATATCTTTACACAGTTGGTCAAAGGAATATTGAGCCGTAACCACCGTAGCCCCGTAAAGCAATTTTGCGCCAACTTGCGCATCCTTTCGCATGTCTTTTTTCCAGACAGTCTTGTAACGTAGTGCCATACTTAAATTGAATTAAATGATTGAGTAAATTGAGAAGTGTAATCCCCTGATTACACTACGAATATACTACTGCCCAACCATGCGATTCGGAGCTATTGGAATGTTCCTACCTATTCACAATACTAAAGCGAAATACAGTTTACAAGAAAACAGCAACCACATTAGAACTCTAATATAATTGCTGTTTTATTTATCCACATTCAGCAGCTATGCCACTTAGGTAAAAAGAGATTAGAACGAAAAGCTCAACAAAGCATTGATCCTATTAGCATGATTCGACTCACTGTTTATATTTGTCCTTCGGCCATAGAGGTATTCCGCTCCAACTTGAACATTAGATCTAATATTCCAAATCAAATTAGCAGCTACATATTGTCCGTAACTATAATTAGATCCTATATTATAATCTCCACCATCATATACTCTGTCTTGGCTATAAATAACGGTAGAAAAAAGATTCGGATTATAATTATATTGCAAAGCACCATAAGCACCCCATGCTTTATTTAGAGAAAGAAACCCCTTATGATTGTTGTTGGGATACAAATCCATCCCTAGTCCGTTCATATCTTGAATATAGTTTGCGATGCCTTTTCCGTATGCGCCTTGAAAAAAAGCTGTAAAATTGCCCAGCGCAACCGACCCTGTCATATTCAACCCCCAGCCGGAACAATTTCTATTTTCGGCATCAATAAGATCTCGATACGTAAAATTCCGCATTATCCCGGCTAATCTTATCCAGCTATCTCCACCAGACCAACTATATTTGACGTGTAAAGGAATATCAGGAATATATTGAGAAGTTACTTCTTCGTAGTCAGAATTTACTGTATAATCCGAAAAAGGAACTTCAAGAGCAACACCAACACTCCAATGCTTATTAATTTCATGTGCATATGAAACAATGTAATTTGTATTATTAATCATACCACATGGACCCTGAGTATCTATCGTTGTGGGTATGGCCGCTTGATCTGAAAAAGTTGTTGCAGTATAACCGACCAGAAAACCGCTATAGGTAACATAAGCATTCTCAATATTGAAATTATTATTTTCATCGAAATTCGAATTTAGATATGCACCAAATACCCTTCCCGACGATGAAAGAGACACAAAATTAAAAGCCAACGTTGTTTGTTGTACATTAAATTGAGTCAATCTCATTTGTGAAGGATTCTTTGGAATAGGTATCATACTCGGAATAAAATTGGCCGAATTATTGACTGCTCCGCCAAAATCATAAGATCCAATTCCAACTACATTTCCGGTAATACCCATGTAATATTTCTTTTCATTGCCAATAATAGCAAAACGGGGCAACTTAGGAGTTCTGTATTTCTTGGGAGCATTTTCTATAAAAAGATTAACCGCCATGGTATCTGATTTGCCGTCGTGCAGAATGTACATTAACTCCTTTCCCTCCTTCAAGCCATCCAAGCGCATCGTCACAAACTTTTGAGCTCGCAAGTTTGACGCAAGTATTACTAAACAAAAAAATAAAGCAGATCTATTAAATAAAGAACTATGCATAACATTTACATTTACTTGTTTTTATCTCGTTTATACCAATCTCTCCAAAATAATTTATACAGAGGAATCCAATATGGAATTCTATTTAACACCGGTATAAATGGTAAAAAAAGTAATATCAAAAAAAGCATAATCATAATTGCCCCCACTTGAATATCGCCATTATTTGAAGTTAACATGGGAGGTATTTGATAAAGACCGGCATAAGGCCACAACCACCAAGCTCCCGGCCACGGACCCGTCTCGTGCGAAATCCCCATCTGAGTGCCTTGCATATCAAGCTTTGTCGCAACCGTATTCAACCCACTGTTTTGGATAAACAACAATGAGTTTGTATAGTTAAAAATATATGGGTTCCATGCTGTCATATTCTGAGCAGCTTCGAGCAACCCCGACTTTGACAGCATTAAAATACCTTCTACCAATACGGGCACCGGACCAAAGTCGCCATCTTTCATCCCCTCAAAAGCGCCATCTTTTTGAGTCACTTTTGCCAACATATTGTTATAGTTATTTGCCCACTCTTGCTGTTGCTTTAAAGGTGCTGACTTATACAGCTCCAATGCTTGAGCAACCTCTTTATTGATCTTTGCTACCGCTTCCAGAGGTTTTAAAACAAACTCTTGTTTGGCATTGATCGGTATCTGCACTCCAAACCAACTAGCCGGAGCAATTCCGAATATCTCTTGCGGCGCACCATTCTTATTATAAGGAGGACCATACGTCTCCGTTTCACATTGCCCGGCCAGTACAGTTGCCGCGGTTTGCATAGTTGCCAATGGCTCAGCATACCCCATCTGCTTAGAAGTAACCGGTGGATATTGAGGCGAACTAAACACTCCGGCTAAAATGACAACAACCAAAAATACGACTCCTAAAACAACGATACCCTCACGCAGTAAATCATAAGGCACCATAGGTATACCTTGTAGATTCTTATCTGATCTCAAACTCATTTTTCAACTCCTTTCTTTTGTATTGGTTTTACCGGGCTATCTCTTCGTACAAAAAATAAATGTATTAGAATAAAAAGGATCAATACAATAGGTAGAAATACCACATGCATTGTCAGCATTTGACCCGTATCCATTAAGTTGATGAACGCCCCAATTCCCAATGCATTGAAAGCATCCTTGGCCTGAACTGCAATCCATTGAGAGTCGTAATCTGTCTGAATAACATATCCGCTAAGTCCCGTAAAAACGGCAACCGCAAAACACATAATCCCCCAAAACCAGGTTGGATATCTACCATCGCGCCATGCAGCTATAAAGAACTTCGTAATTAAATGGGCCACCAATCCTATAAAAAACACTTGCACACTCCAGAAATGTATTGAATTAATGAAATGACCTATTCTACTAAAATGATACCACGTAGGTCCGAAGAAGGCCATCGTAAGTCCGCTGACAAACAGCATTGCGACTCCACAAAGTGCAATCACGCCAAACAGATATCCCATTGAGTTTACATACACCGGCATTTTTGTTGGAAGAGCATCCTCGAGCGTCATATTACGCCGTACGTATTCTTGTGCTATTTTCGTTATATTCATTGTTCTATCTCAATTTAAAATTCAACTCTTAGGTTTAAAAATCTTAGGTAGTCTTGCGTAAAAAAACAGCAAAACAATAAAAACAACGAGTAGCCACATAATTATATTAGGTACTGCCAAATCAAAGATCAATTTCCCAATATCAACATTTACATTCGGAACCGGCAACATCGTTTGCGCATCTAACTCATTCATAAATTAATACAATTAAATTAATACTACTTTAATAGAACACCTTTACGCAAAAATGGTTCACTCCAAACAATTACCTCAAATAATAAGAATATTTCTCAGGTTAACGTCTATTTTGACCGACTCCATCTCAAATAAAAAGAAGTAGAAAAGCTAGCAAGGTTCTTGCAAGAACCTTA
>DLYT01000018.1:0-29306 GCA_003447595.1 Porphyromonadaceae bacterium | reverse complement strand
TTGCAAGAACCTTACTAGCTTTTGGGAGAAACCTCACTAGGTTTTTAGAAAAACCATGCTTGATTTTTTATAAAATAAATGGTTTATACGTTTGATTATTAAAGTATTATTTCGTATATTGAAGGAAATTAATCATCTAATAATATGGAAAACGACGAACTTCCTTTTCGCATTCGCGCGTATGCTTTTACCGAGTTGGCGCAACTTTATTTTATCGGCAGTACGCCGTTGATGGCTACCAAAGCGCTGGGGCGTTGGATACACAGCACGCCCGGACTTCGCGACGCACTTCTTGCCGCGGGATGGCGCCCTTACATGAAGATCCTTCCTCCCAAAGTGGTTGCCTGCTTTGTAAATCACCTGGGTGCTCCGTGAGTTTTGAAGTAGCCAAATAGTCATATAGCCACCCCTCTTATTTTTTGCTCTACGGTGTATTCGACGCGGTGTTATTACATTGTCCTAATGGATAATATAATACATATCGTATCAAACAAACGAAAGGATACATTCCCAAATAAGAGCCCCCTCTTTTGTGCGACTATTTGGCTACTTGAAGCAAAACAAGCGATCTACCGTTATTGCAATCAACCACTTAACACACCTCTGCCATATAGCCATCGATATAGCCAAATACAGCCATTGCTATAAGGTGTGTTTTTTCACAATGTATTATTTTACCTTCTGGTACACCCCGTGTTTTTGTTTCACAATCGTACCGGATTTGATCTGAGTGGTAACAAATCGACGACACGATGTTTCCGATTTCCCAAATTCCTTATACAGCGCGACCACTTCTTTCTTGCTGAAGGTGTCGGGGAGTTTGGCGAGGATCTCTTCGGGTCCGCTGACTCCTTTCTTGAGGCTGCCCGAGAATTTATCTTGCACCTTGAAGCCCGAAAGCATGAGTTTGCTGTGCTCCAAACAGACTCTGCTGATGGCCAGTGCCGACTCGAAATCGTCGTCGTTGCAATAAAACTCGCTGCTCCCTATTTCACGATCGGCACGTCGCACGGCACTCAGCGTCATCGCCACGCGATATAGAATGAGTCCGAGACGCTTCACCACGCTGGGTTCGTTTTCGAAACCAAAGTCTTGCGCCTTGTCGAGCAGCGGTGCCATCTCGGCATTGAAGCGTCGCCACTGCGACTCGGTCAAGTGAAACTGGGCCGGATGTTCGCGCGAGAAAAGGGCATATTGCGCCAACGTTTCGCCCAGGTGGGCATAGTATTGCTTGAAGTTGACGCCCTGCGACGAAGGTGCCGGATTGTGCCATCCTTCGCGCTCGCTAAAGGCATAGACACAAAAGCGGCTGTAGAGACCGTTTTCGGCATCGCCCATGAGACGGACAAACTGGTCGGGCGTGCCGGTAACGAAGATGGCAAAATGGGGTTCGTCGATCTCCTCGAAACCATCCTTTTTGCCGTCGCCGCTGCGAGCCATCGAGATGCGTTCGTGATGAAAGGCGGCACGAAGCAGCAAGCTGAGGTCGCCCCAGTCGGTGCTTTTATTGACCGACAAGGCATCGGCCTCTGTCTCCAACACAAAGGAGCCGCATCTGCCGTTATAAACCACTTGCTTGATAAACATAGGTCTGCTGATATTGGCAGGTATCCAGGGCATCACGGCATGAGGCTCGATGGGTTCGCGACTGGTATCTACCGGCTTGCGCTCTGCCTTCATTTGCAGACAATAGGCATCAAAATCGGCCTTGTCTTGGATATACTGAGCCATTTTACGATCGCTTTCTGTTTTGAGGATGCCCACGTAATGACGTGCCATCTTGAAGGGTTGCGAGGCCATGTTTTTGCCATTGGCTGCCTTTGCCACGACAAAGAAATAGAGGTGCGGACTGTATTCGCAGCCATCGTAAAGTCCGGTAATTCCGGGCATACAGGCACTTACCACCGTGAGTGCCGAGGCTAGCATGATATCGCGCTGCCTACCGCTGCGCTGTGGCTTTACCGCGTCTCGAAACAGTTGCGGCAACTTCTCGAAAACGGTATCGGGCATCAGAGGCGTGTACTCGTAGAGTTCGTCGCCCGAGGGTTGCAACTCAACCGATGAGCCGGAGGCGCTTTCGCCAAAAGGGAGGTCTTGCAAGGCTTGAGCCGCCAATTGAAGTCGGTCCGAATCCCTGCCAAAAAGCGATTCATTGCTGCTATAGCCACTGCCAAAGGCAGAGATCACCTCACCCGGCTTGAAGTCGTCACTGCCATAGCGCTCTTCGGCCCAGGCTTGCGCGATGGGACGCGGAATACCGCACTGGCAGGCTTTGCAGGCAAACTTGAAGATGTACAGGTTGCGCTGCCCTTCCTTGAAGCAGGCTTTTGCCTCGAGGTGCATGCTGAGTGCTTCGCTGCGTCGCCACTGCAAGGCGATAAAATCGTCGGCTATTTCGCTCAGGGTACCGCCCTTCGTATTTGCCCCGCCACTGCTCATGTGCAACTTGCGCATCACATGGGGCGGAATCGCGGCACCCGGCTTGCTGCCGTTTTGAGGGGGAATGCTTTGAGGGACAACTTCACTCCGGTCTCCGCCTTTGGGAAGGGACGTATTTTCGCCACTTTGCCCTTTGTTGTTTTTCACGTCGCCACTCAACGGCACTACCGGAGGTGCCACATCGGTACGCGTTCCGATATGCGACAAATCGAGCGGTTGCGCGTTGGCATTGTAGTGAAGCTTTTCGATCGAAAATAGAAAGCACAGACGGGATAAGTCTTTGCCACTTTGGTCTACCAAGAGATTCAGCAACGATTCGAAGTATCGACTGGTATAGGCAAACACCTCCGGATGACGCGAAGGGTCGTGATCGGTACGCACCACCACTTTGATCCCTCGCCCCGTAGGACTGGGCGCGGCCATCACCACCGAGGGTTGCTCGCGCAAAATGCGCAAGGCCGTTTCTACTTGCTCGGTCGTGAGCTTGTCGAAGTCGAGCACCAACAAACCGCTCCCTTCTACCAGGTTCTTCATGGCATGACCGCCCCGAAATATTCCTCCAAACACCACAGCCGGCAGCGTGCGCTTGAGCTGATCGGCGGTGTCTTTATCCCCTCTGCTTGCCGCAGCTTCGATTTGTTGAATCACGTGCATGTGTTTTGCTTCACCGGCTCGTGCTCGTACTTCGTCTAACGTAATTTCTTGTTGCGCTTTTTGCTTGCAATTGGCAAAAAGTGATACTTTTCTCTGATTCATAGTATTCATTTAAGTTCATTCTTCAACAGGGTTAACAGTACACCAAGTGTGTAAATTAAGATCAACATTTTGCGATCCGTGAACTACCGGATAACGACCGCAAGATAAGGCCTTCGCAACACATCTCAATCTCACCCTCCTTGCTCATATAACTCGCTCTGCATAAACAAAATAACAGAATAAACAAATCAATTTTAAGCTATTTATACAAATAAGATAAAACCCTGTTACTTTGGACTATATCTAAAGCAACAGGGTTCAAAAGCAGCAAAAACAGGGTGCGAAAATAAAATTATGCACTTTATTATTACGCTTTCATAACAATGTAAACATAAATAAACACTTGTAGATACTTTTGCCATGTGCTGCACTTGAGAAAAGTACCATTAATCATCTCCAATTGCGAAAGCACTCTTGCCCACGCCGATTTCCCATTCGTGATGTAACCATTGTCTATCGCGTCGGAAATAAGTAGCGCGAAAGCTTGAGCTTCCTTTATCAGACTTTGCTCATTTTCGGGGGCATTCAAATACACACCCATAGTAGAAATTCGCTTGTGCGGCGGACATCTTTTATTGTACTCGAAAATAAGTTGATTGAAATTACGGCAAATCTCGTTACGAATCTGGATCAATTCTTTCAAATTCGCCTCTGAAAATCCCTCTTCCATACACTCTGAACAATCCAAGTAACAGATCTTCTTTTCTGTTTCACGTCTAATACACCCTCCGTACTTTATGAGTTTTGTCAACATTTAGATAAAACCTTTGGTTAGTTAAATTTTAAATTGAGAAAACACAAAGAGACGAAATAAACCCCATCTTTTAATCCGGCTATTTCGCGTATTCATCCAGTATATTAACAAAAAAAGCTACCCCGAAACCAGGGTAGCTTACATGACTGCTCAACACGACAACTGAAAAGCATCTATTTCCTTTTTTACAAGATATTGTTTTTGAGTGCATAGTAGAGTGCTTCATTCATACTTTGCACCGACAACTTCTTCATGATTTTTTTCTTATGATATTTGATCATATTGATATCCAGCCCGGTTTGTTTTACCATGGTACTCTCCCGGGCTCCTCTGCTTACGAGCACGAGAATCTGTATTTCGATCTCTTTTAGCATCTTTTTCTCCTGACGTACAAACTTATTCGCATGTGTATCAAAGACGTAACACTCCTGTTTCGAGAAGAAATGTATTTCAAATTTTCGCTTAAATACATCCTCTGTTTTTTGAACATAAGACAACAGGAAATTGGGTCTGCCATTAAAGAAACCAACCGGCAACATTTTGCATTCTAGATGGATCAACGAGCCGTCTTTATGACGAATCCGATAATTAAAATGAACCGAATAGTCGCTCTCTGATTCATTGTGCAGCGGAGCGAGTTTTCTGGTCGACAAGTTCGCCTTCAATTCCTTTATAACGACTAAATCTTCGGGATGAATAATATCATACAAGAAAGGAAAACCTCCCGCGAAAACATCGGCTTCGCTATACCCCGATAATTCCATATAAGACGGCGACATATAGTATAGATTATAGTCTTCAAATCCGGTTATATGCATTGGAACATCGAGTACTTTGCCGGCTACAATGCTGCTATAAAGCAACTCCATCATCATGTGCAGTCGGTCTTGAATATCTTTCTCCTTTATTTCTTGCAAATAACTTCTGAAATATTTTCGAACGTGTTCCATAATTCATCCAATGGTTTAAATAAGACCCTTTTTGTATGCGTAAAAGATGGCTTCGGCTAGTGTTTTCACATCAATCTTATCCATCAATGCAACCTTCTGTCTTTTTAGGTTTGCCAGTGTTACACTTAATTCGTCTGCAATCTCTTGTTCTTTTTTCCCTTCTCCCGTCAAACGTAAAATCATCAAATCACTCGCATTCAGATCTTGCTTTTCCTCCTTCACAAAACGCTTTGAAATACGTGAATAGATGAATGATTTATTTTGTTGAATCTTATGATGACGTAGTATTGGTTTTCCGATATAACCGATTGTTTCGAGAAAACAGATTGTAGATACCAAGCATCCATCCCTATCATATACTTGCGGATATATCTTAAAAGCATATCCATGATCATAGTCTGTCAAGGAGTTATTGCCGATGATCGTGAAATAAGATAGGCGATCTTTTTTATCAGTCCGTTCTAAGGAGTATGTGTTTATAACCTTGATGTATTGATTGATAATCTGTTGATCTTCTTCCGTAAACAGATGACGTACACTATCAAACGTTTTCCTATCAGATCCTAATGTTGCTTGCAAAACAGGATCGTAGTTATAAAAATAAACTTCCTGGTCTCTATGCAGATATAAAATCGCAGACCGTTGCTGCATATATACTAACCCCTTGAACCGCGAGCAAATATTTTCGGTTGTAATAGTTGGTTTCGATCTAAAATTCTGACCCTTTATTAATAAGTTTGACAATATCATTTTAATAATTTATTCAACGGCATATATAACACCAGCATTGATTACACATCATTTATGGCTATGCCTCAAGGCAATATGATTATTGAACAAATATAATAGGATAGTTAACAATAAGCAATTTTAACCAATGTGTAACTCCTCTGTTTCCACCTAAAAATACACTATATCCATAAAAAATCATCTAGTATAAATCACCCATAACCTCTTACCTAAAAGACATTTAACTAAAAAACAGCATCATACACAAAATAATCGTATTTGCTATAAATACTTACCTAAAAAAAAAAGGCACCTGCTTTAATTAGCAGGTGCCTTTCTTATAATATTATATGTTACAATCGCTTATACTAGTTTGGTTTTGATCAGCGATCGCACGTCGTCGTTTTCGAGTAGGAAGGATTCCATGTGACGTTTGCGCTTGTCTTCGAGGATGTCGCAAATGGTGATTAGGATTCCGGTTTCTTCTACGTTGCCAAATTCGTCATTGATGGCCGTACCGAATACTTTCATGTTGGGCGAAAGACTCATATAGGCACTTACCAAAGGTGGAATGTTGATTCCAAACTTGCGTACCTCGGTGTTGAGTACTTTATAGTTGTCTTTGTAGTTGTCTTTGTTGAAGAGTGACTCCATCTTGTTGATGTCCATTTGCGTAGGCAATGGCTGAATCGGAACTACCAGGTTGTCGGGATCCGGGAAGTGCTTCTTGAGGAAGTACAATACCATGTCACGCGCGTCTTTGTTGTACGTATCGTACATGGTCATCTTGCCAAAGAAGTACTTGAGTGAAGGGTCGATCACCGAAAGCGCGCCCAGTCCGTCCCACAGGTTGTCGAGTACAAATACCCCTTTCTTGGAGTTGAGCGTAGACTGAAACTCGAGCGTTACGAACGAACGTCCTAGCTCTACCGTATAAGGCAGGTAGTCTTTGATAAACTCTTCGGAAAAGTCAAACATGTGTGAGGTAGCCAAATAAGGCTGTCCGTTTTCTTCGAAGATCACGTCGCTACCGCAAATGAATCGGTAACCGCCCAGGATCTTTTCAGACTCCGGACACCATACGATCAACTGACGGTATGGAGCTTCTTCGTTGGTATCGTACTCGTCGATATCGACTTCTTGTCCGGTACCTCCGCCATAGAATCGAAACGCAATCTCACGAAGACGCCCGATTTCACGCATCACGTTTGGCGAATCATGATGGGTTATAATATATAGTTCGTTATTTGCCTTGTTTGTTTTTCGTAGAAATTTGTCACTGGTTAGTTCCGACTTGATTAATTCTACATCAACAGGTTTAATGATATCTTGCATAAACTGTTTATTTGCTGAGATTGTAAACGATTTCTTTCACCCATGCAGCCCACTGCTTCTGAGTCTTCGACTCGTCGAAGTGTTGCCATGGAATGGGTTTGCCAAAATGAATGCGAAATGTATTGCCGGTGTTTTTAAACATTTCATCGGGCAATAGAATCATTTCATAATTGAGCTTGATGCCTAGTTTCTTGCGAAGATTGGCTAGTGAATAGAACATTCCGCTGTTTTTGGCTTCGAAATAAACCGGGATTATATCTCTTTGATATTCGATCGACTTTTGAATAAAAGATTTTTTCCATTCCATATCTACAATCTTCCCATCCGTGCTGCGTGATACCATTCCGGAAGGAAAGGTGATCACCTGATTGTCCGACGCATAGGTAGTATTGATCAGATCGGCTGCCTTTTTTGCTTGCGCGCCGTGCTTGTTGACCGGAATGAATATGGATCTTAAATTGGGGATAAACATCAACAGGTCATTGACGAGGTATCGCACACGACCGTTGTATTTAGCTCCCAGTACGGCCGATAAGCAAATTCCGTCTAGTCCGCCCAATGGGTGATTGGATACGAATGTAAATTTGCCTTCGTCAGGTATATTATTTTCGTTTACAACCTCGAGATTGAGTTTAAACTCTTCCACCATCGCTTGCATAAACGCAACTCCATCCTTGTCTTTGTGGGTAAGGATAAGGTGATTTAGCTCGTCTTGATGAATCGTCTTCTTCAAAAGATTGAAAACGAAATTGGGAATCTTTTTGTATGCAGCCGGAGCCTTTTTCGCTACAACTTGCTCTATATTTATTAATTGAACGCCTTCTTTTTCCATTATTTGGATCTATTCTGCGGCGACAAAGATATATTTATTAATCGAATGCGCTATAATTGATATGTTTTTTTACGTGAAACGGCTGCGTTAATAACAGATCTTCAGTCTCTGCAACGATTGACGCACTCTTTTATAATCTTTTGTTTTTCAAGATGTTGAAATATTATACATCTTGTTGATAACTTTAAGGAAAAATAATTTGTTATTTTATGGGGCTAACTACAGAAATGCTTAATTTTACAAGCTATTCTGTACGTTTTTTGTGTAAAACTGTTATAGACTTCGTGAAAAATTATTCAGAATACATTATTTGTAGCGTATTGAATACGAATCAAATAAAGTCAAATAGTGTAGCACTTTGTGTTTATTTTGAAAATTACAATTTGGTTTTTCAATACGATATTCCTTCAATAAGATAAAAAACAATGGCAAACAGCGACTCAACTATAAAACCTATCAAAAAAGAAGATGGTTATCACAAACCTGTTCTTTTGCAAGAAAGCGTAGACGGACTCCATATCAATCCGGATGGCGTATACATCGATGTTACCTTTGGCGGTGGCGGTCACTCGAAAGAGATTGTAAAGCAACTGAGCGGAAAAGGAATGCTCTATGGCTTTGACCAAGATGCCGACGCAGAGCGCAACATCATCGACAACAAGCATTTTACGTTTGTACGTAGCAACTTCAGATACATCGAGAACTTCATGAAGTATCACAATGTAGAGGGGGTAGACGGTGTACTTGCCGATCTTGGCGTTTCATCGCACCACTTTGATGCCGAAGACAGAGGTTTCTCGTTTCGTTTCGACGGACCTCTCGATATGCGTATGAACATGCGCTCGGGCATGAATGCGTCTGATATTCTCAACACGTATTCGGCAGAGAAATTGGCGGATGTATTCTTCTTGTACGGTGAGATCAAAAGCTCTCGCAGATTGGCGAGCGCAATCATCGCGCAACGCGAACAGCAAAAGATCAAAACCATTGGTCAGTTTCTTGAGATCTTGAAGCCTTTTGTGGGCAAAGACAAGGAGAAACGCTTCTTGGCTCAGGCTTTTCAGGCTTTGCGCATCGAAGTAAACGACGAAATGGGTGCGTTGAAAGATATGCTGGAACAATCGAAAAAACTACTCAACAGCGGTGGCCGTATGGTGGTGATCACGTATCACTCTCTGGAAGACCGATTGGTGAAGAACTTCCTCAAAGCAGGCAACTTTGAAGGTAAAATAGAACAGGACTTCTACGGTAGAGTGCTTTCTCCATTTAAGCTGATCAACAATAAGGTGATTGTGCCTACAAAAGAAGAACTCGAAGAGAATCCGAGATCTCGAAGCGCAAAACTTCGTATTGCCGAAAAACTATAAATTGTAGCATATTATGGAAACAACACAAAGAACCAGACGCCCCGGTCGAAAGAAGGAGAAGCGGCTTAGTCCTTCTTATGTGTTGGGGGGAGGATTTCTCAAAGAGGATTTTGTCTTAAAGCATACCAAGATAATCGTATTGATCGTCGTTCTTACCTTTTTGATGATCGCCAACCGATATGCTTGTATGCAAAAGCTACGCGAAATCAACAAACTAGAGGTAAAACTGAGAGACGTAAAATTCAGAGCATTGTCTTTATCGACCGAACTTACGGGAAATAGCCGTCAGTCGCAGATCGAAACGTTGCTCAACAACTATGGCAGTGATTTGCAAATAGCTCCGTCTCCTCCTATCGAAATACATAGGTGAACATGGAAAAAGAGAATCAAAACAAAGAGAGCCGCATGCTCAAAAACTACTTAATCATAGTGGTGGCACTTATGTTTGTGGTGGTTGGGATTGTTCTCAGGGCGCTTCAGGTTTCGATTGTAGAGAGAGACAAATGGCGCGAACTGGGCGAAAAGCAGAAGGCTGTCAAAGTAAAGGTATATCCCAATCGAGGTAATATCTATTCGTGCGACGGTAAGTTAATGGCAACCAGTGTGCCTCGCTATTACCTGTACATGGACTTTAAAGCCGACGGCCTCAAAAAGGATACACTCAACAAGTATATCGATTCGATGGCTCTCGCGCTTTCCAAGAAATTTAAAAATAGATCGGCAGCTTCTTACAAACAACATATCTTAAAAGGATACAACCGGCAGAGCCGTAACTATCCGCTTTATGAGAATAAAGTTTCATATCTGGACTTGAAAGAGGTTCAGACTTTTCCGTTTTTCAACAAGGGGAGAAACCGAAGTGGCTTGTACTACAAAGAGATGGTGCAACGTCAGAAACCGTATGGGACTTTGGCTTCTCGTACCATTGGGGATATCTACGGAGAACTTGAAGAGGATGGTACCAGCAAAGGAAAGAACGGTATCGAAATGGCCTACGACTCGCTGTTGCAAGGGCAGCACGGCTATGCTACCCGCATCAAATTGGGGGTTGGCTGGGCACGTGTGATTGAACAAGAGCCTGTGGATGGAGTCGATATTCGTACTACGATCGACTTAAAACTTCAAGATATTGTAGAAAAAGCTCTGATGGATAAGCTTTCGGAAGTGGATGCCGACTACGGTACGGTGGTGCTGATGGAAGTGAAAACCGGTGAGGTGAAAGCTATTTCCAATATGGGACGCGTGCGCGAAGGGGTGTATGCCGAAAGTATGAACCATGCGATTGCCGACGAGGTGGAGCCGGGCTCAACCTTTAAGGTGGCTTCGATGATGGTAGCTCTGGAAGATGGTATCGTTACTCCGCAAGATTCGGTGGATACGGGATCGGGTATTTTTATGTACAAAGGTGCAAAGATGACCGACCACAACTGGAACAAAGGAGGATACCACATGCTTACTGCCGAAGAAGCGATTTGGAACTCTTCGAATATCGGTACTGCCAAAATTATTCTAAGGGGATATGAGAACGATCCGGAACGCTTTGTGCAGAAGATTCAGGATCTTGGCTTTGCGCAACCGATGGACTTAGGGCTTCCGGGGGCCGGTAAGCCGAAGATCAGACGTCCTTCTGAAAATCCGCATTGGTCGAAGCTCTCTCTGCCTTGGATGTCGTTTGGCTACGAAACACAGGTGCCTCCTATATATATGTTGTCGTTTTTTAATGCCATCGCAAATGATGGTTGCATGGTGAAGCCTTTCTTTGTGAAGGATATCCAGAAAAACGGTCGCATCATCAAGGCTTTTGATACCGAAACAATCAAAAACTCGATATGCTCTGATAAAACATTGAAGCAAATACGGTCGATGCTTGAGGGGGTGGTTGAAAATGGTACCGGTAAAGCTGCCAAGTCGGAGTTGATTCGGATTGCGGGAAAAACCGGAACTGCTCAGATCTCTCAAGGGGCACTGGGATACAAGGCCGGTGGTAAAAGTCACCAGGTTACCTTTGCGGGATATTTCCCGGCTGAAGAGCCTAAGTTTTCGTTTATCATCACCATGAGACGCCCGCGTAAGGCTTATCCTTCGGCCGGTGGTATTTGTGGTCCGATTGCTAAAAATATTGCAGAAAAGGTATTTGGCAGTAACATCAAACTGAGACCTTCGGATCTGGAACCGGATACGGTGTGGGCTCCGCAACCTCAGATCAAAACGGGTTACTACAGCAAACTGGAGTATGCTCTGGATAAGCTCAACGTGCGTTGCAACGACGATGAAGTGGAAACCAACTGGGTGGATGTAGATATGCCCGAAGATAAAGCGATATTAACTGATATCAATATAAGTGACGAATTGGTGCCCAAAGTAACGGGTATGGGAGCTACAGATGCCGTTTATGCTCTGGAGAGCATTGGCCTTCGGGTTTCTATCTCGGGACGTGGCAAGGTGGTATCTCAATCGATACCGGCAGGTCGTAAATTTTCAAAAGGACAATCAATTTCATTGACTTTAAAATAAACTCTTGTATGATGAAATTAAGCGTATTAATCGAAGCAATTAAAGAAAAAGTGATCCAAGGTGGTCTGAATATCGATATTTTCGGTTTAGACTCGGATTCTAGAAAGATTGAAAAAGGTCATTTGTTTGTTGCCGTAAAAGGGACTGCAAACGATGGACACGAATATATTAACAAGGCGATTGAGCAAGGTGCAACAGCTGTGGTATGCGAAGATATGCCTTCGCAAATGGAGGATTCTGTTACGTATATCCAGGTGAAAGACTCGGCCGATGCGCTGGGTAAATTAGCTGCTCAGTGGTATGGTAATCCTTCGGATCGCCTTACACTGGTGGGTGTAACGGGAACCAACGGAAAAACAACCATCGCGACCTTGTTGTACGACTTGTTTAGAAAGCTTGGCTATAAAACCGGGCTGCTCTCTACGGTATGCAACTATGTAGACGATAAGGCTGTGCCGGCTACGCATACTACACCAGATCCGATCTCGCTCAATATGCTGCTTGCCGAAATGGTGGAAGCCGGATGTACGCATGCGTTTATGGAAGTGAGTTCGCACTCGGTAGACCAAAAACGTATCAGCGGACTGAACTTCGACGGGGGTATCTTTACCAACCTGACTCGCGATCACCTCGACTACCACAAAACGGTAGATGCGTATCTGAAAGCGAAGAAAGGGTTCTTCGATCAATTGCCTAAGTCGGCTTTTGCATTGACAAACCTGGATGATAAGTCGGGCATGGTGATGCTTCAAAATACAGCTGCTCGCAAACTTACTTATTCGCTACGCTCACTGGCCGACTTTAAGGGTCGTATCCTTGAAAAGCTTTTTGAAGGGACGTTGCTTGAAGTGAACGGTACAGAAGTGATGGTGCACTTTGTAGGTAAGTTTAATGCGTACAACCTGCTGGCTGTATATGGGGCAGCTGTGGCTCTGGGTGAAGATCCGAATGAGGTTCTGCTACAAATCAGTACACTTCATCCGGTATCGGGTCGTTTCGAAACGATTCGCTCCGATAAAGGTTTTACCGCTATTGTTGATTATGCTCATACTCCGGATGCGCTTACCAATGTGCTGAATGCAATCCATGAGGTGCTTAGTGACAAAGGACGCGTGATTACGGTAGTTGGTGCCGGAGGAAATAGAGATAAAGGGAAACGTCCTTTGATGGCAAAGGAGTCGGTTAAATATAGCGAACAAGTGATTCTTACTTCCGATAATCCTCGTTTTGAAGAACCGGATGCAATTATTGAAGATATGACTGCCGGACTAGACAACAACGAAATGAAGAAGGTGTTGTGTATTACCGATCGTAAACAGGCTATTAAAACGGCTGTTATGATGGCAAATGCCGGTGATGTGATTTTAATTGCAGGAAAAGGACATGAGGATTATCAAGATGTGAAAGGTGTGAAACATCACTTTGATGATCGAGAGGTAGTAAAAGAGTTTATTTGAGCGAAAGAATCTGTTTGTTATGTTATATTACTTGTTTAATTATCTGGATCAGTTGGACTTGCCGGGTGCCGGTATGTTTAAATACGTATCGTTTCGTTCGGCTTTGGCACTGATTTTCTCTTTAATGATTTCAACGATTATAGGACGAAAAATAATCAATAAGCTTCAGTATCTTCAAATTGGAGAAACGGTGAGAAATCTGGGGCTTGAGGGACAGATGTCGAAGAAAGGTACCCCTACAATGGGTGGGGTAATTATCATTATTTCGATATTGATTCCTACGTTGCTTTTTGCCCGGTTAGGAAATATATATGTGATCTTAATGCTTGTCACTACATTATGGCTTGGTGCACTGGGCTTTGCGGATGACTACATTAAGGTATTTAAAAAGGACAAAGAAGGGTTGCACGGTAAGTTTAAGATTATCGGTCAGGTAGGTCTTGGGCTAATCGTGGGGGTAACACTGTACTTGTCTCCTCAAGTGGTGATTCGTGAAAACACGGAGGTGATGAAGGACGACGTGGTACATCATGCTACCTTTCATACCGTTGATACCAAGTCGACGAAAACAACCATCCCGTTTTTGAAGAATAATAACTTCGATTATGCGGAGTTGGCAAAGGTGGCCGGAGACTATCAAAAGGAGGCTGCCTGGATCTTATTCGTTTTGGTTACGATATTTATTGTGACGGCCGTATCGAATGGTGCCAACCTAACAGACGGACTGGATGGTCTGGCTACAGGTAGTTCGGCAATCATTGGGGTTGCCCTGGGGATACTGGCTTATATGTCGTCGCACATACAATTTGCTTCGTACCTGAATATTATGTTTATACCGGGAGCGGAAGAGCTAGTGGTTTTTGCTGCTGCATTTATCGGCGCAACGGTTGGATTCTTGTGGTACAATGCCTTTCCGGCACAGGTATTTATGGGAGATACCGGCAGTCTTACGTTGGGTGGTATCATTGCCGTGTTTGCAATTATCATCCGTAAGGAGCTATTGATCCCTATTTTGTGCGGGGTATTCTTGGCCGAAAGTTTGTCGGTTATGATACAGGTGGCTTATTTTAAAATGACGAAACGTAAAACGGGGGTAGGTAAGCGTGTGTTTAAAATGACTCCGCTACACCATCACTTTCAAAAACCGGGTAATGCCGGTATTGATGCGTTGATACAACGCCCAATCCAAGTAATTCCTGAATCGAAGATTGTAGTTCGCTTCTGGTTGATCGGTATTATTCTGGCTGTGTTGACAATCGTAACCCTAAAAATGAGGTAATAAAACTAGGTGATATGAAACGAATTGTAGTGTTGGGTGCCGGAGAAAGTGGAGCCGGTGCAGCAGTTTTAGCAAAAGTGAAAGGATACGACGTGTTTGTATCCGACTTATCAGCCATTAAAGATAATTACAAGCAGTTGCTTGATCAATATAATATCGCGTGGGAGGAGAAGCAACATACGGAAGCTCTCATTCTCAACGCTACAGAGGTGGTCAAAAGTCCGGGCATCCCAGACAAAGCTCCGATGATCAAAGCGATCAAAGCAGCTGGTATTCCGATCATTTCTGAAATTGAATTTGCGGGTAGATATACCTCTGCTAAGATGTTGTGCATTACCGGAAGCAACGGTAAAACAACAACAACAATGCTTTTATATCACATCCTGAAGTCGGCCGACTATAACGTAGGTTTAGCCGGGAATGTAGGAAACAGCCTTGCCTTGCAGGTAGCGACAGCGAATTTTGATTACTACGTTGTGGAGTTGAGTAGTTTCCAACTCGACAACATGTACCAGTTTAAAGCTGACATTGCGATCTTATTGAATATTACTCCGGATCACCTGGATAGATACGAGTATAAGATGCAAAACTACATCGACTCGAAGATGCGTATTACGCAGAATCAAACTGAGGCTGATGCTTTTATTTTCTGGAATGATGATCCGATATTAAAGGTTGAAGTTCCTCGTATACAATCTACTCCTACTCTTTTTCCTTTTGCCGAAACAAAAGAGAAAGATGTGTGGTCTTTTGCTACCGATCATGAAATTGAGATCGGTGTAAAGGGGACTTCGTTCTCGATGCCTCGCAACGAATTAGCTTTGCGTGGCAAACATAACTTGTACAATGCGTTAGCGGCTGCTACGGCTGCAAAACTAGCAGGTGTTGATGATACACAATTGCGTATTGCTTTGTCTAACTTCAACGGTGTAGAGCATCGCTTGGAGAATGCGGGGACAGTAGATGGTATTGAATATGTGAATGACTCGAAAGCAACAAACGTGAATTCGTGTTGGTATGCATTGCAAAGCATGACCAAACCGGTGGTTCTTATTCTAGGGGGTACCGATAAAGGTAACGATTACTCTGAGATTGAGGAGTTGGTTCGAGAAAAGGTAAAACACCTTGTTTTTATGGGTGTAGATAATACGAAACTTGTTCAGTTTTTCGGCTCCATGGATATTCCATATACAGAGGCCGGATCGATGAACGAGGCTATTGCAGAAGCGACAAATGCAGCTCATAACGGTGATTGCGTATTGCTGTCGCCATGCTGTGCAAGCTTCGACTTATTCAAAAATTACGAAGATAGAGGCGAGCAGTTTAAAGCTTGTGTCAAGAATCTATAAACTTGTTCGATTATGGATTTAGCCAATAAATTATTCAAAGGAGACAGAGTAATTTGGATCATTTTCATGTTCTTGTGTCTGACTTCTATTATTGAGGTATTTAGTGCAACCAGTACAATTGCATACCGCAATAGTTATTTCTGGGGACCGATTGTGCGACACACCACTTTCCTCCTGATCGGATTTGCTTGTGTTCTGGTTCTTCACAACATACCCTATAAGTTCTTTCGAGCATTAGTCGCTATTTTGCCTCTCTCCTTAATCCTTATTATGGCAGCAATGGTATTTGGTGAAAGTGTGAATGGTGCTAGCCGTTGGCTTACGATATTCGGGGTTTCTTTTCAACCATCTGAAATTGCCAAAATATCGCTCATCGGTTATGTTGCTTTCATCTTGAGTAAACGGACCGATGATGAACACGATAAAACTTTTTATTGGCTGATCGGGGGTATCCTTGTAACATGTGCGTTTATCTTAGTTGATAACTTCTCCACTGCATTTATGCTGTTTGTGGTATGTTTCCTGATGATGTTTATAGGAATGGTTCCGATCAAACAACTGCTTAAGTTTGGAGGTTCTTTAGCTGCTTTAGGAGCTTTAGCACTTTTATTACTTATGATTCTTCCCGACAATGCTGTGGCTGTTTTACCTCGTGCTGTAACATGGAAGAATCGTATTGAATCTTTTACGGAGAAACATGAAACCTCTCCTACCGGTGAAGTAAAAATTACGGATGAGAACTTTCAAGTTTCTCATGCTAAAATAGCGATTGCCCGCGGTGGTGTATTCGGACAGATGCCGGGGCATGGACAACAAAGAGACTATCTGCCTCAGGCTTATTCTGACTTTATCTTTGCGATTATCATGGAAGAGCTTGGTCTTGTTGGCGGCTTTGCCGTGCTTTCTCTATACGTATTTATATTGATACGTACGGGGCTAATTGCTCGAAAGTGCGAAACGCGTTTCCCCAGACTCCTTGTATTGGGATGCGGACTCCTTTTGGTATTGCAAGCATTGACAAATATGTCTGTTGCGGTAAACCTAATTCCGGTTACTGGTCAGCCGTTGCCTCTGGTGAGTCGAGGGGGGACTTCTACAATTATTACATGTGTCTATTTTGGAATCATTCTAAGTGTAAGTAGATTTGCAGCCGGTATCGGTGACGAGGAAGAGGAAACAGAAGAAGATCCTCAAGAATCAGAACTTTCGCCGGTACTCGAGACCGTAGAACAACAAACAACTGTTGAAAATGAAAAAATATAAAATGATCATAAGCGGTGGAGGTACCGGAGGACATATCTTTCCTGCTATCTCGATCGCTAATGCTTTTAAAAAGCGTTTTCCAGATTCGGAGATTCTATTTGTGGGAGCTGATAATCGAATGGAAATGGAAAAAGTCCCTGCTGCGGGATATAAAATCATTGGACTTCCAATTAGTGGATTTGACAGAGCAAATAAATTAAATAATATAAAGGTACTGATGCGATTGTGCAAGAGCTTATGGATAGCCTCTAAACACATCAAGCAGTTTAAACCTGATATTGCTGTTGGTGTAGGTGGTTATGCCAGTGGCCCTACCCTTAGGGTTGCCGGATGGATGGGAATCCCCACTTTACTACAAGAGCAGAATTCGTATGCAGGAGTTACCAATAAGCTTCTAGCAAAGGTGGCATCAAGAATTTGTGTTGCTTACGATGGTATGGAGCGTTTCTTTCCTAAGGACAAAATTGTGGTTACGGGAAATCCGGTAAGACAAGTTCTGGAAGATAGCCGTGTGAATAAAGCTGATGCATATGCGTATTTCAAACTGGATCCGAATAAAAAGACTATTCTCATTCTTGGAGGTAGCTTGGGTGCCCGCACAATCAATCAGAGTGTAATTAAGCATCTGGACAAACTGGATCAATCGGAAATACAAATCTTATGGCAAACAGGGAAGAACTACTACGAGGATGCTTTAAAAGCCATAAAGCCTTTTCATGGAATTCCGGTTTATGCTCAGGACTTCATCACCCACATGGATTATGCTTATGCTGTGGCTGATTTGGTTATTTCACGAGCAGGTGCAGGATCTATCTCAGAGTTTGCATTATTAGGAAAACCAGTTATATTGGTTCCTTCTCCAAATGTAGCAGAAGATCATCAAACTAAAAATGCATTGGCTTTGGTGAAAAAAGACGCGGCTGTACTTGTTACGGACAAAGAAGCAGAGGCTATACTTATAGACACTGCGTTGAAAGTTGTTGCCGATAATAATAAACTCAAAACTTTATCACGAAATATTGAAACAATGGCTCAGCACAAATCAGCTGATCGTATTGTAGACGAAATCGTGGCAATCATAGAAAAGAAATGATAAATCTGAATACAATTAAATCATTATATTTTATCGGGGCTGGCGGTATCGGTATGAGTGCCTTGATCCGATACTTTCTAGCGAAGGGTAAGTTCGTTGCCGGCTATGATAAAACAGCGACTGAGCTTACTTTAAAATTAAACGAAGAAGGAGCACAAATTCATTATGAAGATAATGTAAAGTTGATTCCCGATTGTTGCCTAGATAAAGAGACTACACTCGTAGTATACACGCCTGCAGTACCTCAATCTCATTCTGAATTTACTTATTTCAGAGAGAATGGATTTGAGATTCTGAAGCGTGCTCAGTTGCTAGGTCTTATTACAAATATATCAAAAGGCCTTTGTATGGCCGGCACACATGGTAAGACGACTACGTCTTCGATGCTTGCGCATATCTTAAAGTCTTCACATGTTGACTGTAATGCTTTCCTTGGAGGTATCTTAAAGAATTACGGTAGTAATTTGTTGCTCTCTGACACAAGTGATTTAACCGTTATCGAAGCTGATGAGTATGATCGTTCTTTTCATCAACTGTCGCCATATATGGCTGCAATCACATCCGTAGATCCGGATCACCTAGATATCTATGGAACAGAAGAAGCATACAGAGAAAGCTTTGCTATTTTCACATCGTTGATTCGTCCTGATGGTGTCTTATTGATGCGTAAAGGAATTGATCTGCAACCGAGATTACAAGATGGGGTAAAACTTTATACCTATTCAGGCGAAAATGAAGGTGATTTTCATGCAGAAAATGTTAAGATTGGAAACGGAGAGATAATTTTTGATTTTGTTACACCAAATTCAAAAATTAAAAACATAATTTTAGGCATACCTGTTAAGATAAATATAGAGAATGCTATTGTTGCTATGGCAATTGCTTGGCTCAATGGAGTAAAGGAAGACGAACTTCGCGAAGCGATGGCTTCTTTTGCCGGTGCAAAACGCCGATTCGACTTTTATCTCAAACATGACGATATTGTTTTGATCGATGATTATGCACATCATCCATCAGAACTTGAAGCAAGCATACAGTCGGTAAAGGCGTTATATCCCGATAAGAAAATAACGGGTATTTTTCAACCGCATTTATTTAGTCGTACCAATGACTTTGCCACTGAGTTTGCACACAGTTTATCGTTGTTAGATCAATTGATCTTATTAGATATATATCCGGCCCGAGAGGAGCCAATTCCGGGGGTAACCTCTAAGTTGATATTTGATCAGGTATCTATATCTGATAAGCAAATGGTTAATAAGGAGGATTTAGTATCTGTGATTGAAAAGGGTAATTATCAAGTGGTATTAATGATCGGAGCCGGTGATATTGATAGATTATTGGTTCCAGTAAAAGAAATTCTTGAAAAGAAACGATGCGCACGTTAACTCTTATAGTATCTGTAGTATTGACTTGTTACATTCTAATGGTTGTTCTGTTTTTTAATGATAACAGAGCCGAAGGAGAATGTGAGGGGATTCATATTGCAATACTGGATAGTTTGGACAAGCGCTTTGTGAACGATAAAGAGATACAGGGCTTTTTGAAAGGCACTAATATCAATCCGAATGGAAAAGATATGTCGTCGGTCAATACGGAAGCAATTGAACAGTCTTTACAAAAGAATCCAATGCTTAGAGAAGTAGAAGTTTACAAAACACCATCGGGTAAAGTACGAGTTGATGTGATACAAAAAATACCAATAATGCGTATTATGGGTACTCACGGAAACTTTTACTTAGACAAAGATGGAGACGTAATGCCTACTTCCTCCCGTTTTGCAGCACATGTGCCCGTCGTTACAGGCTATGTAGAAAAAGAGTTTGCAAAACAACAGTTATACGACTTTGCTAAATTCTTACAGGATGACCGATTCTGGCGATCACAAATCGAACAGATTTATGTGGATCAGAATCTGGATGTGGAACTGATACCTCGAGTAGGTAGTCATCGGATCATTCTAGGAAGTTTGGATCATTATCATGAAAAACTAAACAACCTAATGCTCTTTTATCGACAAGCCGTACCTTATGTAGGGTGGAATCGATATAGCACAATTAATTTAAAGTTTAAGAATCAAATTGTTTGTACCAAAAGAAAATAAAATATGGACTATACAGATTTTATTGCAGTAATTGATTTGGGAACATCCAAGCTGGTAGGCATGGTTGGGAAAAAATCACACGGGAAGCTTTCGATCCTGGCTATTGAAGATGAAGGTCCTGCCTCTTGTATTAGACGAGGTTGTGTATACAACGTCGAAGAAACAGCAGCAAAAATCAAGAGACTTATTCAGAAACTTGAAAATAAGCTGCGTGGCGGCAAGATTGCAAAAGTATATGTTGGTATCAATGGACAGTCTATTCGCACCATGGAGCACTCCGTGTCGAAGGTTCTAGGTCCTGATGAAACCGTAACAGAAGAGGTAATTCGCTCGTTGTATCATGATTGTATGAACTTCAAGCCTGAGATGCACGATCTTTTGGATGCAGTATCTCCGATGTATTATCTTGATGACAAACCGGAGATGAATCCGGTGGGTGTAATCTGCAATAAAATCGAAGCTCGATATAAACTAATCGTAGGCAGACCTAATCTGAAACGTAATATAATAATGAGTCTGGCGGAAAAAGCGAAGATAGAAATTGCCGGATTCATTGTAACGCCATTAGCTCAAGCCGAAGCAACTCTTACAGAAGATGAAAAGCGTCTTGGATGTGCTTTGATTAATTTCGGAGCAGGAGTTACCACTCTTGCTGTTTACAAAGGAGGATTGTTACAAACCATTTCCGTAATTCCTTTGGGTGCTCAATTGATTACAAAAGACATCACTTCTTTAAATATTTCTGAATCGGAAGCTGAACGTTTAAAAATTCGATTTGGAAGTGCTATCTCAGATAAGGATAGCAGCGAAATTGTAAAGGCATCAAGTATCGATGGATTCAGCATTCAAGATATATATCTTAGCGAACTAAATACCATTGTAGAAGCGCGTGCCGCAGAGATTTTCGAAAATGTATGGGCACAAATTGAAACTACCGGTTTAGTTAATAAGCTTGGTGCAGGAATTGTAATTTCAGGAGGCGGAGCCAATCTCAATAATCTTAATGTAATGATTAAGAACCGTACAAGTATGGATGTACGTCTGGTTGCTACCAGAAAAGGATTGGTTGAAAATGCTGAAAGCATTTCTCAAAATCCTTCATTCTCTCAAACGCTAGGTTTACTTATGATGGGTAACGAAAGCTGTGCTAAAATTGTAAAATTAGAACCGGTAGCAGAGCCACCAATCGAAAAAGAGGTAAAACCAATTACAGTTGTTACACCTCCTAAAATTGATGTACAAGAGGAGCCCAAAGAAGAACCTATAGCTGAACCTAAAAAGGAAACGGTAAAGGAAGAATCTAAATTTGAGCGCGAATCTGAATATGTTGCACCAAAAAAGAAAGGATTTGCCCGTCTTTTTGATAATTTTGCCAAAACATTGTTTGAGGATCAGGAAGAGAGTATTAAGTAACCACCTTTGTCAATAATATAAATATGGAGGATAATAATAGATTGTTAAGCTTTGATTTACCTACTGAAACTCCATCAATAATTAAAGTTATTGGTGTTGGCGGGGGTGGAGGTAACGCTGTGAATCATATGTTTAAAGAAGGGATTCACGATGTAACCTTTGTGTTATGTAATACAGATAATCAGGCATTAAACCGTTCTGACGTTACGGTTAAATTATCGTTAGGCCGAGAAGTTACACAGGGATTAGGAGCAGGAAATCGTCCCGAACGTGCACGTATGGCTGCAGAGGAAAGTATCGATGATATCAAACGAATGCTGAACGACGGTACCAAGATGGTATTCATCACAGCCGGAATGGGTGGAGGTACCGGAACCGGTGCAGCTCCAGTTATCGCCAGAGCTGCGAAAGATATGGGTATTCTAACAGTTGGTATCGTTACTATTCCTTTTGTATTTGAAGGCCATCGAAAGATTATTCAAGCACTAAATGGTGTTGAAGAAATAAGTAAAAATGTAGATGCTCTCCTTGTAATAAACAATGAGCGTTTGCGCGAGATATATAAAGATCTAACCATGGTAAATGCTTTCGGCAAGGCTGATGATACACTTACGATTGCAGCTAAAAGTATTGCCGAAATCATTACATTACCTGGTATTATCAACCTCGACTTTGCCGATGTAAACACAATCTTAAAAGATGGTGGTGTAGCGGTAATGAGTAGCGGATTTGGTATCGGCGAAGGACGTGTACGCATGGCTATTGACGATGCTTTAAACTCACCGTTGCTTAACAACAATGATGTATTTAGTGCTAAGAAGATTCTATTCAATGTCTCGTTTAGTCCTGAGTCGGAATTGATGATGGAAGAAATGAACGATGTACATGAATTTATGTCTCGTTTTAGTAGTGACATCGAAGTTATCTGGGGTACTGCTCTAGATGATTCTTTGGGCAAGAAGGTTAAAATGACAATACTTGCTACAGGTTTTGGTCTTTCATGTATTCCACAAATTGAAGAGCGTCGCAATGCAGAACGAGCTCGTCAGACTGAAGAAGAAATACAAAGAGAACAAGAGCTTATCCAAAAAGAGCGTGAAGAAATAGAGCGTATCAGCCGCTTCTATCACAATGCGAATGTTGTGAAGCCTAGAATCGTTTCTAAACCGGTTGTTCTATCTACAGAAGAACTAGATGATGATAGTATCATCGGTATTCTAGAAGATAATCCGACCTACAATAGAGATCCAAAATTGATCTCAAATCTTCGACGCGGCCCTATAAAAGAAACAATTGTTACAGCTAATAAACCATCCAATGAGCCTAAAAAGCCAGGAGGACCAATCATTAGCTTTAGATAAAAATAATAACCATCATGGATTTATTTGATCAAATCAGCAGTGATATCAAAGCTGCTATGCTTGCTAAAGACAAAGTTAAGTTAGAAGCTTTGCGTGGAATTAAGAAAGAGTTTATTGAAGCTAAAACATCAAAAGATAGCAACGGAGAGTTATCTGATGAACAAGCTTTAAAGATCTTACAGAAAATGATCAAGCAACGTAAGGATAGCGCGACTATCTATACTGAGCAAAATCGTCCTGAACTTGCAGAAAAAGAATTAGCTGAAGCCTCAATCATTGAAGCATATCTTCCAGAGCAATTAAGCCAAGAAGAACTAGAAGCTATTCTTAAGCAAATTATTGCTGATCTAAATGCTACAGCCAAAGATATGGGCAAAGTTATGGGAGCAGCTACCAAACAACTAAACGGAAAAGCCGAAGGCCGCGCTATTTCTGCAACAGTAAAAAAACTGTTGAGCTAACGCTTTCGCACCAATACAACAACTTAAAGGGGGAATGATAATGTAATAATTATCATTCCCCCTTTTATATAAAAACGAGAGACCTTATTTGCTAAGGCCTCTCGTTTATGTTTAAGATATTAGTTGTCCGTTACGGCACTAAACTCTATTAAATTACAGTTGGAGCTTCTTCTCTTGCTTGTTCTTCACCAGAAGGAGTAATCAATTTATAACCCTTACCGTGAATGTTGATGATTTCAATTTGTGGATCATCTTTAAGCAATTTACGAAGTTTTGTAATATACACATCCATACTACGAGCATTGAAGTAGTTATCATCAACCCAAATAGTTTTCAATGCATAGTTTCTTTCTAGGATTTCGTTTGCATGTGCACAAAGCAAGCTAAGAAGTTCACATTCTTTTGTTGTAAGTTTTGTTGACTTATCACCAATTGAAAGTGTTTGCTTTTGTGTATCAAACAAGAAATTTCCAAGTTTGTAGAAAGGAATATCTTTCATTTTTTTACCTTTCACACGACGAAGAATTGCTTCGATACGAAGTAGTAACTCTTCCATGCTGAATGGTTTTGTAAGATAATCGTCTGCACCAATCTTAAATCCTTCAAGGATATCTTCCTTCATTGTTTTTGCAGTAAGGAAAATGATAGGTATATCAGGATTGATTGAACGAATTTCTTGAGCCAACGTAAATCCGTCTTTTTTAGGCATCATTACGTCAAGTACGCAAAGATCATATTTACCTTTAGTAAATCCTTTATAGCCTTGTTCTCCGTCAGAGAAAAGATCTGTAGCATAACCTTTAGCTTGGAGGTATTCTCTCAATAGCATTCCAAGGTTTTCATCGTCTTCACAAAAGAAGATTTTAGTCTTGTCTTCCATAAATAACTATTTTATAAGTGGTAATGAAATAATAAATTTAGTTCCCATATTGAGTTCACTTTCGGCTTTGATTATACCGTTGTGATCCTCTACTATTTTACGTACATAGGCAAGGCCAAGGCCAAAGCCTTTTACGTCATGTACATTTCCCGAAGGAGCTCTGAAGAAGCGGTCGAACACTTTCTTTAGGTATTCTTTTTTAATACCAATACCGTTATCTTCGACAGAGATAAACAACTTCCCGTTTTCATTCCAAGTGCGAGCCATTAGCTTAAGTGGAACTTCCGGTTTACGATACTTCACGGCATTATCCATTAGATTAAATAATACATTTGTGAAGTGCATTTCGTCAACATAAATTGTAGACTCGTCAGCTTCAAGATCAATATCAAGAGTGCCTCCATACTTTTCAACCTTCAATACGAATGTATTTGCAATATTAGCAAGCAAGTCATTCGCATCAATTTCTTTCAGCTTTAACGAAGCTTTTTGTCGTTCAAAAAGAGACATCTGCAATACCTTCTCAACCAAAAAACTAAGCCTTTTAGTTTCGTCGTGTATCACTCCCGAGATGTGTTTAAAGATTTCAGGAGACTTTGTGATATCTGTATCTTTCAACATTTGAGCAGCCAAAGAGATGGTTGAAACCGGAGTTTTCAACTCATGCGTCATATTGTTGATAAAGTCATTTTTCATTTCCGATAGTTTTTTCTGACGGAAAACGATATAAATCGTAAAGATAAATGTCATCAACAAAACCAATGTAAACGCAATAGAGGGTGCCAGAAACGTAATATTACTAAAGATGTAGCTTTTCTGTGTTGGGAAAAATACTCTCAGATAATTTAGTTTTGACGGCGGATCATTTTGAAATAAAATCTGTGTAAATACTTCTGTATTTTTACCAGGTTTCATATCAGCATCTTGATATACAATCTGATCATCTTTATTGATCACTGAAAAGTGGAAAGGAATATTAAGCCCGTTGTTTCTAAACTGATCGCGTAACAACACTTTGAGCTGATTAAAATCAATTCGCTCCTGAATAGGTTGCAAACTGGATTTATAAAGCTTATTACGAATCACTTCCGAAAGCAACATATGCTCATTGAGATATCTGCGCAAATACGTGTCTTGTATTGAGCGAGAGGTTTTTTCAATAATATTTCGGTTCTGTTGTTGGGTACCGACAGAGAGATTCTGCTCCTTGTCTTGTCCCGAATACGTTTTAAGTTCAACTTCTGATATAACACCATCGTTGCCAAGTAGCTTGAATTTGAGGTTCTCCTCTTTTACAATCGGACTGTTCAATACATTCGAATTGTTTTTACGCTGATCATACAGCAACATCTTCTCATTCTCGTTCAGGTCTTCTTCAAGATACCTTGCACTCTCTTCTAGTTCCAAACTTCTGGATACCTGGTACAAACTAGTTTTCACTGCCTCACTAAATTGCTCATTTCGAGTCTTCAAAATGATACTTAGGTAGGTAATTTGTAAGTAAAGCAAACCTGCAAATGCAAAAGCCATTACTAAAGCCAGCAACCAGATCGTTGATTTTCTCATGCTATTTCGATACTTATCGTTTTAATCTATTCTAATTGTTTCCGAACACCAGAAACAACAATCTATTAAAATGAATCTTATCCTTTTAATTAGAGGAACAAATAAACAGCGTTTTTGTTTAATATTCACACAAAAAAAGAAAAAGAGAAAGTCTTAATATTTAAAAAAACTTATCGTTAATTTGTGTTTCGTTTATATATCAACAAAAATAAAATCAATAAGTTATTTATTATTTAGTATAATTGAAGACGGACCGAAAAACCCGTCGACATTATATATGAAGGATATGAAAACTGACCTGCTAAAGGCTGATCCACCTCCATGTTAAAATAGAAACTATAGGATATTGATCTACTTTTATCATAATCTGCATTAAACCTGATAAAATAGCTCTTATTACCCGAAGTATAGACCTCTCGTATGGCATCTTTATAGTTAATACCATTCGTCATCCTTCTAGCTGCACCTTCTACTTTTAGTAAGATACCGCCATCAGAAAACGAACCATATTTTTTGCCATTTTGTTGTCGATCTGCTACTATTTTGTAAGCAAACGCCAAATTTATGTCTTGATTGACTCCGTTAATTAACTGATTACCTCCATGATTTAATACAATGCTGTAAATTTTGTTGTGTCTCAACGAAGCCGTTAGGCCATTTCTGAAAATTGCATCGATCCCAACTAATGGAGTAAACCCCTCCTTTACCCACGTTTTAGCGCTAACCATCTTTTTATCAACTAATTTAGAAGCTACATTTCGTTCTCCCGTATGCATAACTTCGACGGAATGAATACAAGAGTAGGCGTGTGTAAAAGCCAAGTGATTCAACACCTTTTTAATAAAATCATATCTGTTAAGACCATCGTAATAAACCTTCCAATTTGGCAAAACCAGACGATTCTCTTGCGGTGCCATAAGACTATTTATGTTAGTTTTTTTACTCGCGTTTATGCTTTTTCTACGACTTGCCACACGACTATTCGACTTGCGACTAATTTGACTCGACTGAGCGTTGGGATTTAAAGCTAACTCATCACGATTGTTCTGATCGGATAGCCAAGACAGCTCAAACCTTAATCCGGAAACAGGTCTTAGTACTCCTTTCCATAACGAATACCTATTCGTAGATGTTATTGCCCTATTTGTCGTTTCCTCCGTCAGATGAACATCCGCATTGTTAATAACCTTGTTGATAAAGGTAGAAGACGCCGCTCCGAGAGCAAAACCAATCCCCGGCAACAAATGCCCATCTACCCTATTCTGCCCTCCTATATCTCTGACTCCATGCCTATAACGCGGAATTTGCATACCTTTATCTGTTTTATGTATCACTTCAATATGAGGTAAAAGTTTTTTCAACAAACTCGTACGACTCACTGAGCTACTATCCAGAGCAGAGGCTAACTTAGAAAGATTGAACGTTCCGTTGACTCCGGTCGACCTATAATTCTTAATTATATTTCCACCATCTCCAAATACCACATCATCATAACCTCTATCCCAGAAGTAATCAGCTTTGTAATGCATACTTCCTTTTATCCAACCGAGCCATCTATTCTTCAACTCCGGAATATGTCCATGCAAGGCTACTTGTTGTTCATAACGTACCGGTTTGCCAAAGTCTTTGATACTATTCCAAACCGAATCGCGCCAGAAGCGAAATCCATCCGGATCGATACGTTTATTCACCTGCATCTCTGGCTCTTCTATTTCAGCATTCGTAGCCGTTCTTACACGTAGCTTTATATTTTTAAGAAGATCCCACTCCAACGTAAAAGCACGATTCCAAAGAAACTCTTGCATCACAAAAGAAGCACCGGTAGCATGATCTCCTTCATTGAGTCGATATTTCGTTTCGCCATAATTGCGATAAAAAGAACTTTCCATCGTAATTTGAGTAGGAACGAATCGTAAACGTAACCACTCCTGTTTCTGAGTCGATGCTTTTTTAAAGAAGGGTAGTAACAATTCATCGGGCGAATAGGTATACCTCAAATAACCACTATACCGTTTCCCTCTATCATAATGCAAACTAGGAGAAGCTACAGAAGAGCCATCATATACAAACCCTAAACGAAAATTGTCAAGGTCATATGGCATTGGTTGCTTACTTCGTATTCGAAATCCCATCTGTTGGATTGCTATATTATGTGAGGAAATCGTACTGCGAGCCAACCTTCGCAACGAATCCCGTGCAGACTGGTTCCTTTCTTGTTTCAACAATTCATCCATTTCAATATCGTTATCAAAAGGATTGTAGTGGAGATATTCCGACTCTTTACTCCATTGCAGATATACAGGCATGGTTAACTTTAATACATTGGGGAAAACTTTCCCAAATTCGACACGAGAGGTAAAACCGAAACGAAATCTATCGTTCTCAATTCGCTCATTATATCGTTGGTCAACATTTCCAAACCCGCGACTTTTGAAGGCACCTTCTACCGAAAATCGCCCGATATCACCCAACGTAAGTTCTAACTCGCTACGTGCAGCCCATCCATTTTGTTTTTGTTGATGAGCCAGTCGAATGTCATTGATCCAAACCTTACCTGAGAGAATTTTATCTGAATTGTTACGAACGCCAACTACTATAGTGGTCACGTCGGCTAAGGAAGGATTGCCCTTGATTCGAATCGTATGGTGCTGCGTGGTCTCTGTACTAAAGATCTCATTCTTTGACACTCCCGAAACATCCCTTTCGTTTTTGGCGGCAGTGAGTTGTTGCAAAATGATATCCAGACGATTGTTTCGTGGCCAAACCGTCTCTTTATCTGAAAATAACTGATTACTATATTGCCCGAGAGGAGTTACCACCATCGGAATTTCATATTCATAGTAATTGGTACGACCATCATATCCTAAGCGAACAAACAAAGAGAAATCTCTATCAGCAAGATGACTTCCTGTCGAGATCGTTTCATGCAAATGAGAAAACAACTCAAGCGATCCATAATTACGGCAGTCAAAATCGGTCTGTTTCCAAACTGCGACATGCTGATTGGGATGAAGGGACTCCACCTCAAACTCAAGCGCATGCTCGTTTTCTCTCACTTGTTTTCGATTGTGCATCACGGTACGAGGCTCAACCCCATTAGGTGTTATATAATTCACCTCTGATAGTTCTTTATTCTCATCAACGGATAAATACGCCAATTGCACCGGATCTTCATACCAATACAACGAATCATTTTTAGTATCAGGTACCCATTGTTGCCAATCCGACTTAACAAACCGCAGAGAAGCAAATCGTAGATGCACCTCTTCTTCAAAGCCATGTAAAAGCAAGCGCATGTGTCGAATCGATCTGAGATCAGCGATCGAACCGAAACGTTTACTATAATTACGCAAAGGAATACGAAACAAGTACCATGAAACACGACTTGCAGTTCCATCTGGAGC
>DLYT01000073.1:1024-2596 GCA_003447595.1 Porphyromonadaceae bacterium | reverse complement strand
GGTATATCAAAATCCGGTAGTAGGTGTTAGTTTGCCCGACCCAACCATCCTAAAAGCAGACGATGGTTACTTCTATCTCTATGCGACAGAAGATATTCGCAACGTGCCCGTGTTGAAGTCGACTAACCTTGTAGACTGGATTTTGGTAGGTACAGCTTTTAGTAATCAGACGCGGCCTGCTTTTGAAGCAAAAGGTGGAATCTGGGCGCCCGACATCAACTATATAAACGGTAAGTACGTCCTGTATTATTCGATGTCGGTATGGGGAGGAGAGATGACGTGCGGTATTGGTATTGCCACGTCCCACCGTCCGCAAGGCCCCTTTATCGACGAAGGGAAATTGTTTCGTAGCAATGAAATCGGAGTGCAGAACTCGATCGATCCGTTTTATATCGAAGAGAACGGGACGAAATACTTACTATGGGGAAGTTTTAGAGGTATTTACGGGATTGAACTAGCCGACGACGGACTCGCCATAAAGCCGGGAGCAGAAAAGTTTCAGGTAGCGGGCACAGCCTATGAAGGCACGTATATTCACAAACGAGGCAACTATTATTACCTATTTGCCTCGATAGGTTCGTGTTGTGAAGGTGCGGCTAGTACATACACTACCGTAGTGGGACGAAGCAAAAACCTCAAAGGCCCCTATGTAGACAAAGCCGGCAACAAAATGCTTGATAACCGACACGAGATTGTGATAGAGCCTAACAGTGCATTTGTTGGCAACGGGCACAATTCGGAAATTGTGCAAGACGATGCCGGAAACGACTGGATCTTGTACCACGGAGTTGACCTCACAAAACCCGACGGCAGGGTATTACTGCTCGATCAGGTGCTGTGGGGTAAAGACGATTGGCCCTATATTGCGGGGAAAACGCCATCGCTCGAAGCCATCGCTCCCGTATTTAATTGATTGATTCTACGGTTTCAGCACCTCAAAAGCATGCTCTTTTGGGGTGGTGTCTTCAATGATCTTGGTGATTACGCCTTCCGCGTTTACAACGAAAGTTTTACGTTGGGTAAACAATCCGCTTACTCCAAAAGCTTTGATGATCTTCTTGTCCGTATCGGCGATAAGTGGGAAAGGTAAATCGTATTTAGCGGCAAACTTATCGTGCGATGCTTTGTCGTCGGCACTTACCCCGATTACTTGAAATCCTTCACTCATTAGCTTTTCGTAATTATCTCGAAAGCTGCAAGCTTGTTTTGTGCATCCCGGGGTGTCGTCTTTGGGGTAGAAGTAAATCACATACTTGTGTCCTTTTAGCGAAGCAGAGCTTATGACAACTCCTTTGTTATCAACCCCTGAAAACGCCGGAGCTTTGTCTCCCACTTTAAGTTCGGCTTGTGCCGTCGCAACTCCGAAGAATAGTAATACGGATGCTAGCAATCTTTTCATAGCTTCTTTATATTAGTTATTAATAGAACAGAAGGGTATGAAGATAGGTTGTTGTTTTGGTGCTTTGAATATACGGTATATTTTGAAAAAAAGATATCTTTGAGTCGCTAAACCTTTATATAACTTTAATTCATGAGCGAACACTTACTCAAATCAGAACGTCTCGACGTTGT
>DLYT01000073.1:0-717 GCA_003447595.1 Porphyromonadaceae bacterium | reverse complement strand
AAAGGCCTTCTCAACCTTCTCTCTTCTATTCGGATTCAGCTTTTTTATTCAGATGGACAACCAAGCGCGCCGGGGCAATGACTTCAGAGCCCGTTTTGCGTGGCGGCTACTGATGCTGATGTTGTTTGCGCAGTTGCATGCTTTGTTTTACAATGGCGACATCTTGATGTTGTATGCAGCGTGTGGCTTTTCGCTGCTAGCCGTGTGCCGACTTTCCAACAAAGCCGTATTTACGATAGCAACCATCCTGTTGTTGCAGCCTTTCGAGTGGGGACGAATGCTTTATGCGCTCATCGATCCGTCGTATCAAACCAATGTGGGTTCGTTTTATGCCAAGTGGGGAGAACTATGTTGGCCGGTAGGAACATCGGGAACTTTCTTCGAGTTTCTTAAGTCGAACATTACCGACGGACAGTTATATAGCAATGTGTGGCAAATAGAAAACGGCCGACTTTTTCAGGTTCCTGCCTTGTTTATGTACGGAATGTTGCTGGGGCGTATGCGTTACTTTGTAAAGTGCGAGACGTCGGTTCGATTCTGGAAACGTACGTTGATCATAGCCGGTGCTGCTTTTGTCGTATTGTATTTTACCAAGATGGGCATTGCACCCTACATAAAACCAATGTCGGAAGCCTTCAATACCGGTTATAGTATCGCGATAGGTTCGTACCTCAACTTCCTGTTCATGTGTGTGCTTGTTTCCATGTTTACACTCTT
>DLYT01000128.1:844-4834 GCA_003447595.1 Porphyromonadaceae bacterium | reverse complement strand
TTGTGGCGACAAATGGTTTTCGCCGCAGAATAAGTTGGCATAGTTCTTTTCCAAACCAAATCCGGCATTGATAACCTTTTGGCAATACGAAGCCGCTTTGTCGTACATCGGTTCGCCCGCATACACTTCGGCATTTAGGTATAGTTTGGCAAGCAGCGTCCATACGACCGGTTTGGTCATACGTCCGTATGTAGCGGCACTAGGTACTTCCGGCAAATTGCTGTTTGCGGCAAGATCTTCCAGATCTGCTACCACCAATTGGAACAACTCCTTGCGCCCCATTTGAGAAGGATACCAACCTTTGTCGTCGAGCGGGGAATCATCCCATACTTTTCCCGGGTTACCATACAAGTCGATCAAGTAGAAGTAGTTCATCGCACGCATCGCTCTCACTTCGTTGCGATACAGCTCTACGTTTTTAATCCCCGTTTCGGGCGTAAACATGCGCAAGTACTCTTGGCAGTAGCGAATGTTCAACATCGCACGTTGATAAAACGTGTAGGCATATTTTGTGGTGTAATCCCAGTTTACGTTTACAAGCTCTACAATTCCTTCATCTTTCCAGTTCCAGATAGCCTCGTCGGTAGGAAACTCCTGCATGGTAATCATACCGCGCAAGAATACCAGCGAACCCTGGTCACCGTCGGGAGCGGTAAGGTCATTCTCATCGGCCGGTCCCTGATTACTCGACAAACCGAAACCCGAATAGATCTTTGCAAGGAAAGCGCGAGCCCCTTGCTCGTTGATGATGTTGGTTACATCTTCGTTGTTTGGCTTCTCCTGATCAAGATCGTTGATACAAGAAGGGAAAATAACCAAGCTGATGATCGAAAGCCAAAACAGTTTCTTTATTTTAAAAAGCTTATTCATGACGACTCAAATTAAAGGTTGATATTAACACCCATCATATAACGTACCGGACGAGGATACAACTCTCTGTCCATCCCTCCCGAAATCTCAGGATCAAGACCTCTGTACTTGGTGATGATGATTGGGTTTTGTACGGTTCCGTATACGCGGCCGTTTACCCATTTGGTTTTGAAGCTATAGCCTAGCGTGATGTTGTCGATCTTTAGGAACGATGCGTTTTGCACGTATAGGTCCGACAAGCGTTGGCGTGTGCTAAAGCCGTTTTCAAGTGCATAAGGCGTACGGTTCGACAAGTTGTTGTTACCAAACAAGTCACTTACGTTAAGACCGGCATTGTTAGACTCAGTAGCATTGTACATATAGTTGCCCAAGCTTACACGTCCGTTGAAACCTAAATCCCAGTTTTTGTAAGTAAACTTCGAGCTAAAGCCCATCAATACATCCGCATCCGGTTTCTTGAATTGATACAAGTCGTTATCGTTGACAACACCGTCGCTGTTGCGGTCTACATACGCACCTTCGATTGGTTTTCCGGCTTCGTCATACATCTGTTCGTATACATAGAAAGAGCCCGGAGCATAACCGACACTGTGTATTTTAATGGTCTTTGCACCGTTTCCTCCGGTAGATTCGAAACGTTTACCCGGCGACACGGCCATGGCATCGTTGAATGTAAGGGAAGTAATGCGCGACTTGTTCCATGCAACGTTATAGGTTACATCCCATGTGAAATCTTTTGTTTGCACCGGAACGGCGGTAACCGAGAATTCAAGCCCCTTGTTGGTAAGCGAACCGATGTTGGCTACTACCAATTCTGCAAAGTTTGTTCCGGCAGGAACGTTTACTTCCGCATTAAGCAAGTCGTTTGTTTTACGGTAGTAATAATCCAATGTACCGTTGATTCGGTTGTTTAAGAAACCGTAGTCGATACCCACGTTCCAGGTAGTTGTTGTTTCCCACTTCAAGTCGGGATTGGCAGCAGTAGGTTTCACTACGTTTACCCACTCTACGTTGCCGTTTTCATCGTAAAAAGGATACATCGCGCCACCTTTGCCCGACGACCAACTTTGTTGGCTAGGATACCAATTGTCCGAAATATCTTGCTGACCGGTTTTACCCCAGCCTAGTTTTAGTTTTAAGTCGGAAAGAAACTCCGCGTCTTTGAGGAACGATTCTTGATTCAATCTCCATGCCGCAGCCAACGACGGGAACAAGCCCCAGCGATGTTTCTTGGCAAAACGAGACGAACCGTCGTCGCGAAGTGTAAACGTAAGCAGGTATTTATCCATCAACGAGTAGTTGAGACGACCGTAGAACGAAAGCAATACATACTTTCTAGAATCGTCGAAGAACGGATCAATTACCGAAGTCTCTTCACCAAACTTCTCAGGATCGCGCGACAAGTAATATTTCACACGGTCTTTGTCTTGTTGATAACTTTGGTACGAGTAACCGCCCATTACATCAAAGCGGCTGCTGATGTCTGTTACCTCTTTCGCATATTGCAGGTAGATATCGATCAGTTTGTTTTTGAACGTTTCATTGTAGTATTTGCGGCTACCCGATTTGTCTTTGTCCTCACCGTATTCGGCAGGTGCGTTCGGAGCTACGGTTAGTTTACCGTCACTGTTTGAGTAGTCGTAAGCAAGGTTCATGTTGGCTCTCAACTCAGGAAGGAAGTGAAACTTGTAGTCGAACTGCATGTTCCCTACAAATGTTTTTACATTCGAGCGGTCGCTTGTCATGTATAACATTGAGACCGGATTGATTGCACCTTGGCTGTTTTTGGGACCGTCGGGCGTACCGTCGTTTGTCCATGTATAATAACCTCCGTAGATGGTATTGTCGTTATATACCGGTTTGGTAGGATCGTAAAATACCGCCGAACCAATGGCGCCTTTGTTGGCAAATCTATTTTTGATGTAACTTCCCTTTGCATTTAAGTTTACCTTGAAGTGATCGTCGAAAAACGCAGGCGTAAACGACACACTACCGGTGTAGCGCTGGAAGTTTGATGTTTTAAGGATACCGTTTTCGTCGGTGTATCCCAACGATGCACGGAAAGGCATGTCTTTGATCGCGCCAAACATACTTACGTTGTGGTCGGTGCTTACCGCTGTGCGATAGATTTGGTCTTGCCAGTCGGTATTGGTATCGGGATACATGTTCAAGGCTTGCTTCATCGCATCGGTAGCCGAAGGCATTCCGTTTACAAGATCACGGTATTCATTGCCCGAAAGCACGTCAAACTTGTTTCGAGGTGAGCTTACCGATACATTGCCGGTATAGTTGATTTTCAACTTGCCCGACTTCCCTTTCTTCGTTGTAATGATGATAACCCCGTTGGATGCTCTTGATCCGTAGATCGCGGTTGAAGAGGCATCTTTCAATACAGTAAAGGTTTCGATATCCGATGGATTGATCGTGCTGAGCCCGTTTGATAATCCACCAACATTTTCATTACTAAGGATCACGCCGTCTACTACGATCAACGGATCGTTCTTTGCACTCAACGACGAACCGCCACGAATGCGAATGGTAGAACCCGAACCCGGTTCGCCACCGCCCGATATAACGGATACACCGGCAATCTTACCTCCAAGCAAATCTTGTGGCGAGGTAGACAACCCTTTGTTTAGTTCGTCTACTTTAATTGCGGCAACCGATCCGGTAAGGTCTTCTTTGCGTACGCTACCGTAACCGATAACCACGACTTCGTTGAGCAATTCAGTTTTTTCTTTTAGTACAATTGTGTGGTTTACTTTTCCATTTACCGGAACGTCTTGTGTATTGTATCCTATATAGGATACATGCAAAATTCCGTTGGCAGCAACATCGAGTGTGAAATTCCCGTCAATGTCACTGATGGTTCCATTCGTTGGTACCCCTTTCTCAGAGATGCTTGCTCCGATAATAGGCTCCCCGATCTCGTCTTTTACGATACCTGTTACCTTTATCTTACCACCGCTTTGGGCCGAAGCTGTGAGTAGGATAAACAATCCCGTAAAAAGGAAAAAAAGCTTTTTCCATCCTTGTTGGTTTATTTTCATGGCTTGACAAAATTTGAATTATTTATTCGCTCGTAATTTTAAAACAAAAGTATAACAACAATTAATACGC
>DLYT01000128.1:0-528 GCA_003447595.1 Porphyromonadaceae bacterium | reverse complement strand
GTTATAGTAAACTATCACATACATAATTTCATAAAACTTAATCAATAAACAAGCATCTTATTGTAAAATGATAATTTATCACACCTTTGTAAGACTACAAATAAAGGCTTCTTTTTTCGCCTCAAAAGGTCATTTTCTCGCTAGATGAACCCAAATAGATTCCATCTTGAATCTACCACTTTGCCACCCCAAAGCAGGCAATCGCTTACACGCTCGGAACGTCTTCAATAAGCAAGTTCGCAACTGACCGTCAGAAAAAACAAAAAGAGCTCCGCAAGCAAACACCTTGCAAAACTCTTTCTCCTGAGATTCGTTTCTGCCCGAACCTACGGCCCATAACACACGCACAACTCATCCTCGCTCAAACAACCACGACACTTCACTCCCACTACCACATTACGCACGCTCGGTGAGTACATTCACGCACGCTCGGTGCGTGATTTCGTTTTCAATGAAGACTGTTTTATGTCTTCGTTATAACTGCAAACACGCTTCGGGGAAAACTTTTACAGTCTTCACGGTAACTAT
>DLYT01000026.1:12074-12403 GCA_003447595.1 Porphyromonadaceae bacterium | reverse complement strand
TTGTTTGTCTGAACTCGGCAAACGTAGTTGTTGTCGTTTTGCCTGGCTCGAAGAAACAACTTTCAGAGATATCGTTAAATGGGGCTGGTAATTGTTTTTGGTAGTAATCATAAATAACTTGTTTCGAATCAAAATAGATCTTATCGTCGTATATCTTGCTTGGGATATCAACTTCAACAGAGTCTTGTCCGAGGTAGTTTTTAATTCGGTCTTCACTCGTAAAGATAATTGTTTCTGCTACACCGAATAAAGGATATTGAATTACTTCAATGGTCTGGTTTGTTTGATTTGTAAATATATCAATCATATTGTTTGGTCGGGCTGTATAT
>DLYT01000026.1:8107-11785 GCA_003447595.1 Porphyromonadaceae bacterium | reverse complement strand
GACGTTAAAAGAAGATCGTAAGTAAAGGCCTCATCGTAGAAGTTTTCATGTATATCGAGGATCAGCTTATTATCAGATGTATGTGTGACAGTGAAGCTTTTATAATCCCAGTTACTAGTCATGCGGCCGGGTCCGGTAAGCTTCATCGGCGAATTTTCTTGTATTAGGTTATTATTTTCATCGTAAATGTTTCCAAATACAGACGACAGAGAGTTGCTTAAAACTACTGCGACTTCCCATTTTTCGAAGGCAATAGGCAGCTCTGTTTTACCACCTGTCGATTCGAATACTAAAGCTTTATCGACCGGACAGATTACAATCTCGGCTTCGTTTTCATTAGAACAACTTGTAAACGTCAAGGCAACCAGACATAAGCACAGTGCATTTAAAATTGATATTCGTTTCATAGTAGATCATTTAATGTTTTACATGGTAAAGGCAAATATATAACTAATTGCTAATGATTTACAGGGGAATGTGTTTAAAGGTAGAAGAAAATTAAAAAAATTAGAAGCGATAAGGCTAGTTATTGAAAGCAAGATAATCTAATAGGTTAATTTAATTGTTTCACAATTGCTTTTATTCATCACGATCTTTTACTTTTGTCGTAATGAGAAATGCTTTCGTCGTATTAACGCTATTTGGTGGTTTATGGCTGCTACAAGATAAGGAGGAGGAAAAATAATGGGAGCAATCGTAGTGTCAATATTTGTATCGGTAATAGCCGTTGCAGCTGTTACGTATTTCTATTGCAAAGATAAAAAGGCTCACAAATAAGAGTCGTTGATTTGATATGTTGAGGCGGGGTAGAGAGGAAACGATCTATGCCTTAATGTATAATTTGATAAAAGAAGCAAGGGGCTTGTTTGCCGTGTGAATCATTGCGATTTGCGGCAAATAAGCCCTTTTTTCGCTAGATGACGTCGTTTGCCGAACAACTAAATACTTACGGTTTGTCGAGGAATCGTTGGTTTGTCTGACGCATTTCTTTTGCGCCTTATCGAGTAGGTGTTTTTCATCTTTCAAAATGCGGGGTGTTTGTTTTTTGTGCAAACGATTTGTAAAAGCTCAACTCTTGCTCAGTGGTTTGTAAATAGAGCACCCCTAGGATTGGTGCAGAGACTGCACTCTTGTGAAAATAAGCACTGTTGGTTTGCACGAATTCCCATTACGTCTTCAATGAAAACTGTTTTCAGTTACCGTGAAGTGTGAAATCACGCTTCGTTGAAAACGAAATCACGCACGCATGGTGCGTGCAAAAGGTATTCGTGGTGACTGAAAATGGTCTATTCAAAAACCAAGAATGGTTCTTGGAAGAAGTAAATAAGGTTTTCGGAAGAAGTAAACTTACTTTTTTCAAGAACTAAACGAGCTTTTTATCCGAACCAAGCATGGTTTTGCCAATAAGCATGCTTGATAAGGGCAAAAAGTCCGGCTAGTACATTAATAAACGACGTTATGGCTTTCTGAAAACGTGATTTTCTGAACGTGAAAAATCAGGCGGTTTTGTCAATCTAGCACGAAAACTCGCTGTGAAAACCTCAAATAACGGTCTCGAAAACTCCGCGATGAATGCCTGAAAATCAGGCTTAATGTATAGAATAAGAAAACTATGAATTGTTAGTAAAGTCTGAATTAATTTCTTTTTCTTTGTTGCGAAGCATCGAAAAGACCAATGCATGCTTCCTATTCGTAAAGCGAAAAATACCATGTAATCACTTCATCTTGTTTGCGTCGTGCAAGCGAGACCAATCAAACGTAGATATGAAAATAAATAAATCGATTAGCCTTTGTTGTATTGCGAGTGTTTTGATCTCTTTTTCTGCTTGTACAACCTCGACCAAGCCTGTAGAACGTGAAAGCATTGCTTATAAAGTTGTGACCGATAATATCGAGACCCGAATGCCGGGAAACTTAATGAAAGTAGGTAATTATTTAGTGTGGGAAGATCCTTTTGCGAAAGATCGGTTTATGCACGTAGTTGATCCGCAAAGCGGAAAAGAGGTGGGCACCATGGGAGATGTGGGGCAAGGACCCGAGGAGTTTACGACTCCGGCTATTTCACAAACCTTCGACAATCGCGTGTTTGTATATGATCTGAATACGAAACGCCAGGCCTTTTATTCCGTTGATCGCCTTGTGAGCAATCAGTCTCCTTTTACGAGGTATATAGATAATACAGAACTTGAAGCGACGGATAAAATCAATATCAATGACGATCAGTTTATTATTATTGAACCGGCCGAAATGAATATTTTTAAGTATGTCAATAAAATGGATACGATTGCATTTGGATCACAACTGATCGACGGAGAGAATATCGATAATCGTTATGATATCAACCAGGGAACAATACAGTACAATCCAAAGAGAGATAAGTTCGTTTTCGCTTCGCGCTCATTGCCATCTCTCAGAATCTATTCGATTAATAAGGGAGATATTGTAGAGGAATATCGAAGCACGATACCGGATAATGCGTATTCCTTTGTGGGTGGAGGTGTTAAGACAGATAGGACTAGAAGAGCTAGTATGGATATGTCGCTGACAAAAGATTACATCGTGACCATTCAACGTGATTATGAAAAAGACAATACGGATGAATCTACCGTTGGAATGGACTTTACGAAGCTGCCAACTACCCTTTTCCTTTACGATTATAACGGGAGTCTGAAAAAGATAGTCGATACAGGCATGCCGATTCTTCGCTTGGCGGGTGACGCAGAAAATAATACGGTTTATGTGGTGGGAGTAAACCCTGAATTTGTGATTGCGCAAGTAGAACTGTAAACGAACAAAGTTGCTTATCTTCAAAAAAGGGAGAAGCAACTTCTCCCAACTTTACAAGAAAAGCCTGTATAATACTAACGGCATCAACGGTAAGTAGTCTTTGAGGGCGGTGCGCAGTAGTTTCAACGCATTCGACATGCGGTATTCGATCGTCTTCTTGGATACGCCAAGCTCGTTGGCTATCTCCTGATAACTCATCTCTTGCATTCGGCTTCGCACAAATACTTCCTTGTAGCTATCGGGCAGCGATTCGATAGCTTTCTCGATTTGATCTGCTAGTTCGCCCGACAAGTAATAGTCGGGATCTTCAAAATGTACATGCAGTGCATCGTAAATCTCCGAGTGTTTTTGTTGGTGACATTGTTGCGATTTAATCGCGTTGAGGCAGCGATATTTCGTTGCCGTAAAAAGGTATGACTTTACCGATGAACTGATTTGTAGCGATTGCCTGTTTTCCCAAAGATAGACCATCAAATCCTCCACGATCTCTTCAGCATAATGATCAGGCACATATTGAGAAGCGTACTCACAAAGCGGCGAGTAGTACGAAACGAAAAGCTTCTTGAAGCTCTTTTTATCATCCCTTTGTATGTTCGAAATTAACAATATGTCTTCCATCACGCAGTTACAATATAGAGTCAGTAAAGGTATATAGAAATAAATTTAAAAAAAAAGACATTTTCGTTTAGGGTGGTAAGCAAGTTAGTTGTCTTCTCTATGTAAACAGGAAATAATATACATGAAAGACAACAGACACTATACAGAAGAAGAGCAAGACTATTTGTTGAATCATGCCGTGCGTACACGCGGGCGTATTACCCAAAGAGATCCTTTGGCCGCATACGAAAGAGTGGAAAGCCGCCTGACAAAGAACCGCGCGTTGTGGTGGAG
>DLYT01000026.1:5145-7788 GCA_003447595.1 Porphyromonadaceae bacterium | reverse complement strand
GGATACTTTACATTGCCCGATAGCACACAAGTTTATCTGAACTCAGGATCTACAATAACATACCCGGTACGTTTCGATGGCAACGAGCGCAATGTGTTGCTTGTGGGGGAAGCTTACTTTAAAGTAACGCGAAACGAGCAACAGCCATTTGTGGTGAGTACTTCCAACGACCAGCTGCGCGTGAAGGTGTACGGCACAGAGTTTAATGTGCAAGCTTTCAAGAATGAATCGGTCGTATACACTACATTGGTAGAGGGTTCTGTAGCGTTGCAATATAAGAATAACACGGGCACATTTACCGAGCGTCGTCTCAAGCCTTCGGAACGTGCGATATATTCCCTTTCGAAACACAAAGTAGCGGTAGAGCAAGTAAACGCTGAGGTGGAAAAGGCTTGGATAGATGGCAAATTGATTTTCAAAGATACGCCTATGCCCGAAGTCTTGCGCCGCTTGGCCTTACACTACAATGTAAAGTTTGAAGTTGCCGAAAACTCGATTTACCAACACCGCTTTACCGGGGTGTTTCAGGGGCGTCCATTGAGCCAAGTACTAAATTACATTACCATTTCTTCTAATATAGCATATTCGATAATCGATAATAGAGAAGACGACACACTGGATTTGCATCATTCGGTGGTCAAGTTAACCATGAAAAAGTAAACATAAACATTTAACAAAGAGTAGTATGTTGGGAAAATCTAAACGAGCCATCAAGTTAACCTGTTTGTCATTATCCATGACAACATGCATGGCTTTCGCTTCCGATCAGGCAGCTAAGCTAACTTTAAATGCGAGCAACCAATCGATCTCGTCCGTATTGGCATTGATCGAGTCGCAAACAGACTTTAATTTCTTTTACAACAGTCAGTTGGTCGACGTAAACAAGACCGTGACCGTGAAAACAAGCAACGAAGACATCAACGATGTGCTTCACAAAGTATTTAAGGGAACGAATGTGTCTTATCAAGTTGTAGACAAAGACATCATTCTTACCGTGAAAAACGCACCGGGAGTAAGTCAGCAACGCAAAAAAATCACCGGAACTGTTGTAGACGCAACCGGCGAGCCCGTAATCGGGGCTAATGTGGTAGAGAAAGGAACTACCAACGGATCTATTACCGATCTTGATGGAAACTTTACGCTCGATGTGGCGGATAAAGGAATCCTTCAGGTGTCTTACATCGGCTACAATACGCAAGACATTTCGGTAGCAAAGGGCACACACTTTACGGTCAAACTACTTGAGGATACGCAGAACCTCGACGAAGTGGTGATTGTAGGGTATGGTGTGCAAAAGAAGGTAAACCTTACCGGATCGGTTTCTTCGGTGAAAGGCGAAGAGCTTAGTTTGCGTCCGGTGACCAACGCAACGCAAAGTTTGCAGGGGCTTGTACCGGGGCTTACTGTAAATAATAACCAATCGGGTCGTCCGGGGGCTTCGGGTTCGCTGAGCCTTCGTGGGCAAGGAAATTTGGCAAACAATGCTTCGCCGTATGTCTTGGTCGATGGTGTTGAGATGAACCTGTCGGATGTAAACCCGAACGACATCGAAAACATCTCGGTATTGAAAGACGCTGCTGCTTGTGCTATTTACGGTGCGCGCGCGGCTTATGGGGTGATTCTCGTAACTACCAAGCGTGGTGAAGAGGGCAAGATGCGCGTGAATTATCAAGGTACCATCGGTTGGAACTCGCCAACGGTAATGCCGAAAATGGCGGATGCGTATGAGTTTGCAACTTACTTCAACGAAGCGTGTAAGAATGCGGGTGTAAATCAGCAATACAGCGACGAAAAGCTTTCGCTGTTGCAACAATATATGAAAGACCCAACGGGTATCGACCCTTGGGCAGAGATGAAAGGCAACGATTTGGTTGCGGCTTTTGAGAATACGGCAAACGGGGTAGGTAACGTCGATTACTTTAAGTTGCATTACAAGGATGCGGCCTTCAAGCAAAATCACAATCTGAGTTTGAGCGGAGGGGGCAAGAGTGCGCAGTATTACGTTTCGTCGGGTATCTATACCGAAGACGGGATCTTGCGGTTTGCCGATATGGATTACAAACGTTACAACTTTAATGCCAGCATGTCTTCTCAAATGACCAAGTGGCTCAAGATGAATGTAAACACAAAGTTCATGCACTCCGACGAGAATACACCATTCGGGGATGGCGGGCTAAGTGAGGGCTTTTACCACTCGTTGGCACGCTTCCGTCCTACGGTAAGTCCGGTCGATCCGCATGGAAACTATACCGAACTTACCATGATTCCCTACTTACAAAGCGGCACATATACCAATACGAAGCGCTACAACATGGCGCTTACCGGAGGCTTCGAAGTGCAGCCGATCAAGAATTGGAGAATCATTCTCGACTATACATTTCGTATGAGCAACATGCAGTATGATGCGTTGAATGTGGCACCAATGATACCCGGTATGGACGGTACTACGATGTACAAAGGAACAAGAGGGGAGCTCGGTGTTGCGACAAACGGACGTTTTACCCGCGCCGAGGCAGCAACCAATTATCAAACAATCAATCTCTATACCAATTACCTCTTTACGCTAAACGAGAAGCACAACTTCGCGTTTATGGGCGGATATCAGGAAGAGAATAGCGACTATCGCTATCTGAAGAATAATGT
>DLYT01000026.1:0-4888 GCA_003447595.1 Porphyromonadaceae bacterium | reverse complement strand
AACGGTTGGGCTACACGCGGATTCTTTGGCCGTATCAATTACGATTACGATGGCAAGTATCTGGTGGAGGCGAATGGTAGATACGACGGTTCGTCTCGCTTTGCCGCAGATCATCGTTGGGGCTTCTTTCCGTCGGTTTCGTTGGGTTGGAACATTACGCGCGAATCGTTTATGGAACCGATTACCAACGTGCTTCCGGTGTTGAAGTTGCGCGGATCGTATGGTTTGCTCGGTAATCAGAACGGTGCAGGTTTGTATACGTTTGCTTCTACAATGGGCATACAGTCGCTGGGTAGTTATTACTTTGCCGATGGCAGACAGATGTATATCAAAGCGCCGGGTGTGATAGACCCGAACACAACTTGGGAGAAGGTAGAGAGTAAGAACCTTGGACTCGACTTTGGGTTCTTTAATAATGCATTGTCGGGAACATTCGATGTGTTCCAACGGGATACGAAAGATATGCTCGGCCCTACAGCCGACTTGGCCGATATGTTTGGGGCGGATGCTCCGCAAACCAACAATGCCCGCATGCGTAATCGCGGGTGGGAACTTACATTGCAGTACAAAGGAACGATCGGAAAGGATATTGAGTACACAGTAGGAGGTTTGCTTTCGGATGCGACTTCGGAGGTAACTCGTTATGAAAATCCTACGGGAACGAATCCGGCGGGCAACTGGTATGTAGGCAAGCGCGTTGGTGAAATCTGGGGCTACCGTGCGTCGGGCTTGATTCAAGATCAGGACGAAGCCGATATCTACAACCAGTCGTTCGATCTATCCTATATTTCGGGACAGAAATGGACTCCCGGTGATGTAAAGTATTTGGACGTGAATGGAGACGGAAAGATCAATAACGGTAAAAATACACTCGACGATATGGGCGACCGTGTCATTATTGGTAACTCTGCGCCTCGCTACCAATATACATTCAACGGCTCTATATCTTGGAAAGGGATTTCCTTGAGCATGTTGTTTCAAGGTGTGGGCAAACGAGATTGGGCACCGGGTGCAGGCACTGTGTACTTCTGGGGTTCGGGACCTTATGCACAGGTTACTGTGTTTAAAGAACACCTCGACTATTGGAGCGAAAGTAATAAGGGGGCTTATTATCCGAAGCCGTATACGGCCGGAGCGGGTGCGATCAATAACTTCCGCAATAAGACTTCGCAGGTGGCCGATCGCTATCTTCAAAGTGCGGCCTATTGCAGGTTGAAGAATTTAACCGTGAGTTATATGCTGCCGGAGCAGTGGACTTCGAAGGCGGGATTCAATAGGGTGCAGGTGTTTTTCTCGGGAGAAAACTTGTTTACGCTAACGAAGCTTCCGAAAATGTTTGACCCGGAAGCGATCTTTACTTCAAATGGTTATACGAGCGAGTCGGGTAAGAACTACCCAATGAATCGCGTAATCTCGTTCGGCCTTATCGTTAACTTATAAAATCAAGAATCATGAAATTAGCAAAATATATAGCAGGCTTTAGCTTATTGATCGGGTTGAGCTCGTGTTTTGATTTAGATAAAAACCCGGAAGGTGTGCTGTCTACAACTACAGCGTTTACCAGCTCTGCGGAGATAGAGAAGTATCTAAACCAGTTTTACGAATCGGGCTTGAGAGGACAATCTAATAATGTTGGTGCTGCCTCGGGTATTGCCTTTGGCGATATGAATAGCGACAATATGATCAGTAACGTTATTGATACGCGCCTGGCGGGAGAGCTGGCACTGAGTAATAGCTCAAAGCTTGGGAATTATACGCAAATTAGAAACGTAAACTTTCTAATCAATAACCTCGGAAATTGTAAGGAAACAGGCGAGGCTTTTAAGCAATGCGTGGGCGAGGCGTATTTCTTCCGTGCTTGGTATTACTATCAGATGTTTATTCAATACGGTCCTATCTCGTGGGTGTCGGTTGTGCTTGATCCGGTGCAGGAGCAAATGCGTATTCCAAGACACGACCGCACGGTTGTGGCAGATAGTATTCTTGCCGACTTGGATAAAGCAATCGAGTTTCTGAATGTACAAAACAGCAGCGCAACAATGCGGGTGCATCGTGATGTGGCGTGTGCATTAAAGAGTGAAGTGGCTTTGTTTGAAGGTACGTGGGAGAAGTATCACAAGGAAAAAGGAACTCCTTTTTATGATAAAAATATAACGGACCAGAAGATCAATAATTACCTACAGCAGGCTGCTGATGCGGCTAAACAGGTTATCGATCGAGGGGTTTGGAGTATTTCGGGCGGAGATCCGTTGACTGCTTACCGAGATTTGTTTATCACGCTCGACTTGTCGGCAAACAAAGAGGTGCTTTGGTGGAAGAAATACAGTACGGATGATAACATCGGACATTCGGTGACAAGGTATTTGAACAAAGGAGGTGGTATTACCGGGGCTTCGATGTCTTTGGTTGATGATTACCTGACGGCAGACGGTCGTCCTTATGTAGGAGAGGAGCGAGCTACGGCTCAGAAGGTGTACGGCGAAGAGTTGCAACCTGATGTGCGCGATCCTCGTTTGTCGCAAACGGTTTGCTTGCCGGGCCAAGAGCTTCGTCCTAATAAAGGATACACTTTTATGCTTCCTCCGCTCGATGGAAACAGCTACCATCAGAATACTACTGGCTTCTCGGTGTTGAAATACGTGGAGTTTAATACAACGAATCAAGCTACGATAGATGGCGAAGGCAAGAGTCAGGCACCGGCTATTCAGTTTCGTTATGCCGACATCCTGCTCAACTATGCCGAAGCACTTGCCGAACTCGATGGCGCGGGTAATGCTGCAAAAATAGCGGAAGCGTTAAATCCTTTGCGCAGTCGTGTAGGGATGCCGGGGGTAGACTTTGATCGCGAATACAACACCGACGCTTCGTATCCGTTCCGATCTCTCAATAAGTATATTCAAGCTGTGCGTAGAGAGCGTAGGGTAGAAAAGGCATTGGAGGGTCGACGTCTCGAGGATATTTTGCGTTGGGCTGCTGCCGATATTTTGATCAAGGGGCAGACTCCGAAAGGGGCTCTTTTTGTAGGCAGTAACTTGAAAGGTGCATATTCGACATTGGTCTATGACCAGCCTTCGGGGAATAATTTGTATCTTTCGGGCAAACCGGGTGATGAGCGCCGATACATCATTCCGTTTAATAATACCAGTTATGCTAACGGTTGGAATTTCAACTTGGATCGCGACTACTTACTTCCAATACAACCGCGAATGATTTCGCTTACGGATGGCATGTGGACGCAGAACCCGGGTTGGTAACTTCATAATCAATTTTGAAAAACAATATGGATAGAAAAATGATTTTGTGTACAGGGCTGATGTCTTTGGCAGTAGTGCCCTGTATGGCCGGCAAGAAGTCGGACAAAGAGGCGAAGAAGCCGATGAACATTTTGTTTATAATGAGTGACGACCACTCTTATCAAACAATTAGTGCGTATGACAAGCGTTATATCAATACGCCTAATATTGATCGCATCGGCAAAGAGGGGGTGATCTATACCAATAGTTTTGTAGCAAACTCGATAAGCGGACCAAGTCGTGCTTGTATGCTTACCGGAAAACACAGCCATAAGAATGGCTTTATCAATAACTCGAAACGTTTTGACGGTGCGCAACAAACGTTTCCAAAATTGCTTCAGCAAGTAGGTTACCAAACTGCAGTGGTGGGTAAATGGCACCTTACTTCAGATCCTACAGGTTTCGACTATTGGAACATTCTTGTAGGGCAAGGTGAATACTATCAGCCTACATTTATCGAAAACGGAGTAAAGGGAATTCGTCAAGGTTATGCAACCAATGTGACCACAGACATTGCTCTTGACTGGTTGGATGAAAAGCGCGACAAAGACAAACCTTTCTGTTTGCTTTTGCACCACAAAGCACCACACCGCACATGGATGCCGGATATCAAATATTTAGGAGAGTTTGATGATGTAACATTCCCATTGCCGGATACTTTCTACGACAAGTATGAGAACCGTATCGCTGCTCAGCAACAAGAGATGAGCATTATTGAAGATATGGACTTGGTGTATGACTTGAAGATGGCGGACAAAGAGAATGAAATTCATACTGCCGATAAAGGTCTTGAAGGTGCAGGACGTAGCATGTATAATAGTCGCATGACTGCTGAGGAAAAGAAGGCATGGGATGCGTATTACGATCCGATCATCAAAGAGTTTAAAGAAAAGAAACTTACCGGTAAAGCGCTTGCAGAGTGGAAATACCAACGTTATATGCGCGACTACATGAGTGTAATCAAGTCGGTAGATGATAACATCGGTCGTGTGCTTGAGTATCTTGAAAAGAACGGATTACTTGAAAACACATTGGTGGTTTATACTTCCGATCAAGGCTTCTACATGGGAGAGCACGGATGGTTTGATAAACGTTTCATGTACGAAGAGTCGTTCCGCACTCCGCTGTTGATGCGTTACCCGGGTGGTAAGAAAGGTAAAGTTGATCAGTTGGTACAAAACATCGACTACGCTCCAACATTCTTGGAGGTTGCCGGAGTGGAAGTTCCGGAAGATATTCAAGGAAACTCGGTACTACCATTGCTTGAAGGCGAGAAACCAAAAGACTGGCGCAAGTCTTTGTACTACCACTTCTATGAATATCCTGCCGAACATGCGGTGAAACGTCACTACGGTGTTCGCAACGACCGATATAAATTGATTCACTTTTATAACGATATCGATACGTGGGAGTTGTATGATTTGAAGAAGGACCCGAAAGAGTTGAATAACCTTTACGGTGCACCGGGATACGAAAAGATACAAAAAGAACTTCACGCGGAGCTTGACCGACTACAAGATATGTACGAAGTTGAAGAACGCTAATTAGCAGAAACGCCGAAAGAACTCAGCTGAGCTTTTTCGGCGTTTCTCTTT
>DLYT01000037.1:15672-16532 GCA_003447595.1 Porphyromonadaceae bacterium | reverse complement strand
AACTTCGGAAACATTTCATACCCTACGAAAGAGGTTAGACGTCTTGCCTCTCCGCCCGATACCGGCACGGCATATAAGTCGCCTGCATAGGAGAATACAATCTCCGACCCGTTGGTTGAAGGGAAACGAAGCAGTCTGGCTTCGCTCGTTGTGACAGCAAAAATGCTTGGCAAAGCTAGCACGGAGAACAAAGAGGTAACAATTTGTTTTTTCATTGTGTGTAGTTTATAGAATACACAAATCTAAATAAATTCCACATTAATAAAGTAATTAATATGGAATTTGTATATTGCGACACAAATACTTTATTGTAGAGACTGTATGAAACGTATCTCAATTATAAGTCTAGTCGTATTGGTCGTATATTCGGTATTGATATACGCTTTTGTAATGCCCGAAGCATCACACAATACCCCTTTCGAATTTAGCTATACACTCGAATCTCCCGGTGTATATAAGCAAACGTGTACTTTCAATCATACAAACGCTTTTGAGATAACGGCACACGATCTATTTTGGAACAAGAATAATCCCGATTATAAACCCAAAGTGCTGAAGGTAGCATTATCTGAAGAAGAAACCGAACAGCTGAAAGCTTCTATCTTCGAATCATTACAACTGGAAGACCTCAAACCTCACTACGGTTTTGACGGAAAGGCTACTTCTGACTTCGTACATTCATTCTCACTGATCACTGCTACCGATACGGTATTTCTATCCGTAAAGGATCAGATCGACAACGATATTCCAAAAGAGATTTACAGTCTGGTGCATGTAATGAGAGGTTTACTTGAAAAACATTCCAACAATTAATATAAGATGAAAAACAAAGTTGTTATTTGCATCGGGTCAAACTTCGA
>DLYT01000037.1:6293-15358 GCA_003447595.1 Porphyromonadaceae bacterium | reverse complement strand
GGGTATTTCGAATCAGATAAAGAGTTCGATTACATCAAGCAACTTACCAAACAAATAGAACGTGATTTGGGAAGAAACGCAGAACAACGTGCTCTTGGCAACATGCCTATGGACATTGATATTGTTATCTGGAATGATGCAATTCTCAAACCGGACGACCTCAAGCAGACCTATGTGCATGACGCTATTCGCAGCCTTGAGTTATCTTTGAATCAAACTATTTTACAGTAATAAAATAGGGCAAAAGGCGTAATTGTATAATTATTAGCTATCTTTGTCGCCTCAAGAAAAAACATTAATTACCAAACAATCCAATTGATATGAATCAATTAATGGACCCAATCGGCAAACTGATGGGATTAAGATACAAGTCGCACCCTTGGCATGGTGTAGAAATTGGAGATGACGCTCCACATACAGTGACCAGTTTTATTGAAATGGTGCCTACTGATACTGTTAAATATGAAGTAGACAAATCAAGCGGCTACATTCGCATCGACAGACCACAGAAGTTTTCAAACGTTATTCCTGCACTTTACGGATTCATTCCCCAAACTTATAGCGGCCAATGTGTAGCCGACTATACAATGGAGAAAACAGCTTACGAAGACATCACCGGAGATGGTGACCCAATCGATATCTGTGTATTGACCGAAAAAGTAATTCCTCATGGAAACATCTTGGTTAGTGCAATTCCAATTGGCGGATTCCGAATGCTAGACGGAAAAGAATCTGACGATAAGATCATCGCGGTAATGCGCAACGATGCTGTTTATGGCAACTATAAAAACATCACCGATTGTCCGGATATGGTAATCGACCGTTTGAAGCACTACTTCCTTACTTACAAAGATCTTCCGGGAGAAAAGCGTCACGTAGAGATTACACACGTATTTGATCGCGACGAAGCACACGAGATCATCTTACGTTCTACAGAAGACTACGCAAACAGATTCAAGAATCTGGAGCAATTCCTAAAAGGAGTATAAGATATCAAAGCTTTATATAGATGGGCTGTTCTTTTTCGAGGACAGCCTTTTTTATATCCCTACCCCAACGATACTGCATCATTGAGTAGGAGATACAAGAAAGCCCCAATCCGTTCACTTCAGAACCGATTGGGGCTTTCAAATATCGTTATCGTTTACTCAAACGAGGAAGTATTAGCGACCTCCGTTTTTACGTTTTTGAGCTTCTTGTTGCAAGCGTTGAGCTTCTTCAAGACGAGCCATAAAGCCCGATTTCTTGCGAGGCTTACGTTTGTTAGCTTCAAGTTTAGCCAAAAGCTTATCTTCATTGATTGTATATCTGAAGATCAACGTTTGAATAATTGTAATCAACGTAGAAATAAAGTAATAGTAGCTAAGACCTGATGCGTATTGATTGAAGAACACAAGGAACATCAATGGCATCATGTACATCATCACCTTCATACCAGGCATTTGTTGTTGGCCGGTATTGGTTTGCTCCATATTAAACTTCGTATAGATTACGTTTGTAATCGTCATCAACAAACAGAACAAACTGATGTGATTACCGAAGTAAGGAGTAATGATTGGGATGTATGTATTCCAGCTTACAATTGCATCGTATGTAGACAAGTCGTGAGCCCACAAGAAGCTTTCCTGACGCAACTCAATTGCCGATGGGAAGAACGCAAACAGCGCAAGCAAGATTGGCATTTGAAGCAACATTGGCAAACATCCGCTCATCGGACTTACACCTGCTTTGCTATAAAGCTCCATCGTAGCACGTTGACGCGCCATCGCATTGTCTTGACCAGGAAGTTTTGCGTTGATCTCTTCAATCTGCGGACGAAGTACTCTCATCTTAGCCGACGACATATACGATTTATATGTAAGCGGGAATAAGAAGATCTTCACAACCAAAGTCAATAAGAAGATAATGATACCGTAGTTATTGATAAAGTTTCCGAAGAAGTTGAAGATAGGAATCACAAAATATTGATTCACCCAACGGAACACACTCATACCAAGTGGAACAAGTTTGTCTAGTTGAAGTTTGTTGTCGGCAGTAGCATCATCATCATACGCCTGCAACAAAGAGAACTTATTAGGACCGAAATAGTATCTGAAGTTCGCTTGCTGATTACCTCTTACATCAAAAGGAACAGAAGCCGTCAACGAACAGTTTTTCAAGAACTCACCATCTTTATAGATCGAAGAGCTCATTTTTGCATTCTCAAAGCTGTCGTCAGAGATCAACGCTGTTGAGAAGAACTGATCTTTATAAGCTACCCATTTCACTTTATTTTGAACTGTTTTAGAGTCATCGCGCGATTCGCTCAAGTTCTCAACATCATCAGCAGTATTCTTGTAAAAAATACCAGTGTAGCGCTCTTCAAATTTACGACCGTGTTCTTGCTGTCTGATTTTTTGGTTCCATTGCAGATCCAATGTATTTGTACCGGCAGCCAACACTTCACCCATACCATTTCCCTTGATCTTAAACTCGATCATATAATCATCCACAGGAACAGTATACATATAATCTAGGTATCTGCCGTTTCCTGCGTCAAGACGGAACGTGATTGAATTTGCGGTTTTGTTGATCGGAGTAAAATACAAATCAGATGTATTCAACACGCGATTGCTAGCCGTTGTAAGAGTCAGGTTAAAATCTGCTCCATTCTTTTCAAACAAATACAAAGGAAGAGAGTCTGAGGTTACGTAGTTTTTCAAACGAGCTGAAATTACGCGACCACCTTTGTTCGAAAACTTCAATTCTACTAGATCGTTTTCCAACGTAGTTGTCTCTTCGTTACCTACTGCAGCCGTTGCAAATACGCCATACGCCTCTTGCATACGAGACAATGTAGCAGAGTCTGCTTCAGTTGCGGGAAGTACTTCTTTTGTTGTTGTGCCGATCTCCTTTTCAGCCTGAACATGTAGAGCCTCTACCCTAGCAAGCGAATCTTGAAGCTGCTTACGCGCTTCGATTTGCTCAGGTGTTGGTCTGTTCAACCAGCTGAACGCGAAGATTACAACACCGATAAGAATGAATCCTATGAGTGAATTTCTGTCCATTGTAAATTATTATTTCTTGTTTTCAGTAGCTGCTTTGATAAAGCTCATAAACAGCGGATTAGGATTAAGTACAGTACTATTGTATTCAGGGTGGAACTGAACACCGATAAACCATTTCAACGTAGGGATCTCAACAACCTCAACAAGACCTGTTTCAGGGTTTTTACCTACACACTTCATACCGGCAGCTTCGAACTGATCAATATATTGGCTATTGAATTCGAAACGGTGACGGTGACGCTCTTGGATATTCTCTTTACCGTAAGCCTTAGCAGCCAAAGAACCTTTTTCAAGTGTACAATCATATTCGCCCAAACGCATAGAACCACCCATATCGGTAATGTTCTTTTGGTCTTCCATGATGTCGATCACTTTGTATTTAGCATTCGGCTCCATCTCAGTAGAGTTTGCATCTTCAAAGCCAAGTACGTTACGAGCAAATTCGATCACCATACACTGCATACCAAGACAAATACCCAAAGTAGGCACATCGTGTTCGCGCGCATATTTCAAAGCAACGAATTTACCTTCGATACCGCGTTGACCAAAACCGGGAGCAATCAGGATACCATCCATACCACCTAGCATTTCATCCGCGTTGTCAGCCGTAAGCTTTTCAGAGTGGATAAAGTGAAGATCAAGCTTTTTATTTTGTTGTGTTGCAGTTTGCAACAACGATTCATTAATCGATTTGTAAGCATCAGGAAGCTCCACATACTTACCAACAAGACCGATTTTCACAGTCTCAGTAGCTGTATATTTCTTATTAAGGAACTCTCTCCAAGGCTTCATTTCAGGTGTCTCACCTACTTCAAGACCCATCTTCTTCAATACAGAAGCATCTAGGTTTTGTTTTTGAAGCGCCAAAGGAACTTCGTAGATAGTAGGAACGTCAACACATTGTACTACGCCACTTTCTTCCACGTTACAAAACAATGCAACCTTGCGAAGAAGTTCTTTAGTCAATTCACGTTCAGTACGTAATACAAGAATATCCGGTTGGATACCCAACTCCTGAAGTTGTTTTACAGAGTGCTGAGTAGGTTTTGTTTTCACCTCACCAGCAGCAGCAATATAAGGAACATAAGTCAAGTGAACACACAGACAGTTTTTGCCCAACTCCCAACGAAGTTGACGCACACTTTCGATAAATGGTAGCGACTCGATGTCACCAATAGTACCACCAATCTCAGTGATCACAAAATCAAATTGATTCTTTTGACCAAGAAGTTTCATATTACGTTTGATTTCGTCAGTAATATGAGGCACCACTTGTACAGTTTTACCCAAATAATCTCCGCGACGCTCTTTATTAATTACGTTTTGATAAATACGTCCCGTTGTGATGTTATTTGCTCTTGTTGTAGGCACATTCAAGAAACGCTCATAGTGACCAAGATCCAGGTCAGCCTCATGTCCGTCTACAGTTACATAACACTCACCATGCTCATACGGGTTCAATGTACCCGGATCAATGTTAATGTACGGATCATACTTCTGAATAGTTACTTTATAACCTCTGGCTTGAAGCAACTTACCCAACGATGCGGCTACAATACCCTTACCTAATGAAGAGATAACACCGCCTGTAACGAAGATATACTTAGTATCTGCCACGACAATAATATATTTAATTAATCAACAAAACTATCTGTTTCCCAAAAGGGCAAAGGTACATATTTTTATTCATTATCACCAGACGTCGTTTGATTTTTCGTAAGCTTTTAAAGTTTGAGCTTCTAAAAGATCATAAAAATCAAATAAATGCAACAATGTTATATGTTGTAAAAAAAGGATTGAAAATATCTGTATTTTAGTTACATTCGCAAACTGTTAAAACTCTAACAAATTACATAAATATGAGAGTACTACTTGTTACACTGGCTTTCATCTTTGCTAATTCATTTAGCTACAACCTGATTGCACAAGAAACAAACACTACTGCTAATGAGGAGCGTGTACCCGATCAATATCCTGAGTTGGAAAAGATCCCCACACTCATGCAAGTTCACGAACAAGAAAACTTAAACTACAAACCGCAAATAGCACCAACCGCAGTTGCGATTGAAGGATTCATACCGGAACAAAAACTAGAAATGTCCAGAGAAGCATTATACTGGATCAACAAAAAGCTAGAACCCTGGGAAGAATTCGACAGATACGTCACATTCCAAGACACCGTAATTGTAAATCCGTTGTTCTTACCGTTTGTATTCAAAAGCAAATCCATTGCCGACACCATGACCTGGGCACCTGTTCGCTATCACGAACAAGAGTTCCCTCAAACCTCGTGGATCAAAACGGACACATTATTTAAAGAGCAACTCATCGTACAGCGCTTTAGAGACTCAGCCTACGACTACGTTGTACAAAACAACCGAGACGACATCAAATACGCACAGAGCTTCTTCCCCAAAGGAGGAGACTATGTGAGACCAATCATCATCGAAGGCAAGAAACCTCAAGAAATCCTGACGGTAGACAACACTAGCGATCTGGATCAAGTAACGGCACCTGTCAAGTTTATACCCGAGCGCAGATATTGGACATCACGCATGAACAGCAGTTTGCAGTTCTCACAAAACTACATCTCGCCCAACTGGTATAAAGGAGGAAGTAGCAACATCAACCTTTTGTCGTTGAATCAATTCAAATACGACTACAACAAAGATAAGGTTCAATTCACCAACGAGATGGAGTGGAAAGTCAGCTTCTTCAATGCACCAAAAGACACCCTACGCTCGTTTAAGATCGGTGAAGACGCGTTCCGTATCTATAGTAACTTAGGTTACAAAGCGTTTAACAAATGGTATTACACCGTCAATATGGACTTCAATACCGTAATCTTTAAGAACTACGCTGAAAATACAAACGACCTAAAGGCCGCGCTTCTATCACCGATGATTCTACAGTTTGGTGTCGGTATGAAATACAACACCAGCGGATCATCATCTACCGTAAAAGGTAGAAATCACAATCTGACAATCGACCTTTCACCTCTGGCATTATCATACAAATACGTTGGTAATAAGAATGTGAATCCGATCCAGCACGGTATCCCTGAGGGCGACAGACACCTCACACAACTCGGTTCGAAGGTCAGAGCAGACTTTACATACAACATCAATCGCAACATCACCTACTACACCCGCTTCTCATACTTTACCAACTATGAAAAGATCGAGGCAGAATGGGAAAACAGACTAAACATGTCGATCAGTAGATACTTCTCTACCATGATTTATCTATTTATGCGATTCGACGACAGCGTTCCGTTGAACGAAGACTTCAAGACACACCTTCAGATCAACGAATTGCTAAGCTTCGGTTTCAACTACAAGTGGTAACATCACCACAAGCACATAGCAACAAAAAGGCTTCGAAAGCAGAAATTAACACCTGCATTCGAAGCCTTTTCTCTTTTACAACCACACAAAGCAACCCTTGCAAATTGTAATGAATTCAATATTTTATACTAATACAAGTTTAAAATCTAAATAACAACGCCTTAAAAGCCAAGACCTACCACCCTTTACCACACTACGTATCAGCCACATAAACCCACAAAGCCCGAATCATACCCTATAAACCCCTTAATAAGATCATAATGAATTTAGAAAGTATGTCTAAAAACAATATGCCTCAGAGTTGCGAATCTCAAACAAATGGTTACTTTTGCCGCCTAGTTGCAATATAGAGATTACAGAATGGCACAATCAATCGTTCAAACCGGCACTATCACGCATATTGACGGTGACATAATTAAAGTAAAAATCTGTCAACAATCGGCCTGTTCCGATTGTCATGCCAAATCAGTATGCTCGTCGTCCGACAAGAAGGATCATTACCTCACCATTGTTGACACTTCCAAGCATTTCGAAGTAGGAGAAACAGTCACGGTTATTGGCGAAGCATCAGCCGGACTTGCAGCATCGCTGTTAGCATACGCACTGCCCATCGTACTCATCCTAGCCACCCTCTTCGGAGTCGCGGCAGCCGGCCTGGGCGACACCTGGGCAGCACTACTGGCACTTGCTACACTCATACCCTATTATTGCGTACTCTATCTCTTCCGCAACAAACTAAAGAAGAGATTCACATTCAAAATAAGAAAGCAAAATCAATAATGATATTATGATTCTTATAGCTGTTATTTCATTAGGTGCAATAGGAGCGATAGGGGCTGTAGTCCTCTACGCGGCTTCTAAAAAATTCGAGGTATACGAAGACCCTCGAATTGCTCAAGTACAAGAGATTCTTCCTGCGGCCAACTGCGGAGGATGTGGTTATCCCGGTTGTAGTGGTTTTGCCGCTGCATGTGTTAAATCAGACTCATTGGACGGACTCTTCTGCCCTGTAGGCGGAAACGAAACAATGACACAAGTAGCATCTATTCTTGGCAGAGAAGCGGCAGCATCAGCTCCCATGATCGCCGTAGTAAGATGTAACGGAAGCTGTGAAAACAGAAAGCACACCAACCAATTTGACGGAGCAAAAAGTTGTGCGGTAGCATCCTCACTATACGGAGGTGAAACCGGCTGTTCGTATGGCTGTCATGGCTTTGGCGACTGCGTAAAAGCATGTACGTTCGATGCCATCTACATCAACCCCGAAACACAACTACCCGAAGTAGACGAAGACAAATGTACCTCATGTGGTGCCTGCGTAAAAGCATGTCCGAAAGCCATCATCGAGCTACGTAAAAAAGGTCCTAAGTCACGTCGCGTATTTGTAAGCTGCGTCAACAAAGACAAAGGCGGAGTAGCGAAGAAAGCATGTGATGCAGCCTGCATCGGTTGTTCAAAATGCTTCAAGGAATGTCCTTTCGAAGCCATCACCATCGCCAACAACCTTGCATACATCGACTACGACAAATGTCGCTTGTGCAGAAAATGCGTCGACGTATGTCCTACTCATGCCATCCATGAGTTGAACTTCCCTCCAAAGAAAAAAGTAGAACAAACAGAAGCTAATAATTAAAACTCAAGATACTATGTTAAGGACATTTCGTATCGGGGGTATTCACCCGCCCGAAAATAAACTGTCTGCAGGCAAAAAGATAACTCCGCTCGAGCTACCAAAGCAAGTGATCATACCCTTATCACAACACATCGGAGCTCCGGCGCAGGCTATTGTAAAAAAAGGCGACGAAGTAAAAGTAGGCACCATGATCGCTAAAGCAGGCGGTTTTGTTTCGGCCAACATCCACTCTTCCGTATCCGGCAAAGTAAACAAGATCGACGACGTGCTTGATGCCAGCGGATACAAACGCCCGGCCATTATCATCGACGTAGAAGGCGACGAATGGGAAGAAACCATCGACCGTTCGGCCACACTCAATAAAAACACAGACTACCAGGCAAAAGAAATCGTAGACAAGATTGCCCAAGCCGGTATCGTAGGACTAGGAGGAGCAACCTTCCCTACCCACATCAAACTAACCCCACCTCCGGGCACCAAAGCAGAGATCCTTATCATCAATGCCGTAGAGTGCGAACCCTACCTAACCTCCGACCATCAGTTGATGATGGAAAAAGGCGACGAAATCATGGTAGGAACCTCTCTCTTGATGAAAGCCATCAACGTAACCAAAGCCGTAATCGGAGTAGAAAATAACAAACCCGACGCAATCAAACACCTTTCGGCACTTGCATCACAATATCCGGGCATCGAAATCATGCCATTGAAAGTGCAATACCCACAAGGAGGTGAAAAACAATTGATCGACGCCGTTACAAGCAAGCAAGTACCAAGCGGCGGACTACCTATTGCCGTAGGAGCCGTAGTACAAAACGTAGGTACCGCCTTTGCCGTATACGAAGCCGTACAAAAGAACAAACCATTGTTTGAGCGTGTCGTTACCGTAACCGGTAAAGCATTAACTAACCCTTGCAACTTACTCGTACGTGTAGGTACCCCAATCACCAATCTGATCGAAGCAGCAGGCGGCCTTCCGGCCAATACCGGTAAAATCATCGGTGGCGGACCTATGATGGGTAAAGCCCTTGTAAGCACCGA
>DLYT01000037.1:2983-6060 GCA_003447595.1 Porphyromonadaceae bacterium | reverse complement strand
CGGCACGTAAACCAATGGAACCATGTATCCGTTGCGCCAAATGTGTCAACGTATGTCCGATGGGATTAGAGCCCAACCTACTGATGGCCGAGACTTCATTCGAAGTATGGGACAAAGCCGAAAGCGATCACATCACCGACTGTATCGAGTGTGGCTCATGTAGCTATACATGTCCGGCCCACCGTCCGTTGCTCGACTACATCCGCGTAGGAAAAAGCAAAGTAATGGGTATCATCAGAGCGAGAAAGTCATAATACAAACTAGCAAAAAATGGAAAATAAATTAATCATAGCACCTTCTCCGCACGTACATAGTGGCGACAGCATTGAGAAAAACATGTACGGTGTGGTTATAGCACTCATACCGGCACTACTTGCGTCGTTCTATTTCTTCGGACTAGGAGCAGTTGTCGTTACGGCAACAGCCGTTGTTTCATGTTTGCTTTTCGAATACCTCATCGAGAAGTTCATCATGAAAAGCCACGTTACCATCAAAGACGGATCAGCCTTGATCACCGGACTCCTATTAGCCTTCAACCTACCATCCAATCTACCGATCTGGATCATCGTGTTGGGCTCGTTGGTAGCCATCGGAATCGCTAAAATGTCATTCGGCGGATTAGGAAACAACATCTTCAACCCTGCGCTTGTAGGTCGTGTGTTCCTACTCATCTCCTTCCCTGCGCAAATGACAACCTGGCCCGTACCAAGCCACTTCCCTACAACCTATCTGGATGCCGAAACAGGAGCAACCGTACTTACCCTGATTAAAACAGGCGGCGGAGACATCCCGGGCTTCCAAGAACTGATGTTCGGTTACAAAGGAGGCTCAATCGGAGAAGTATGTGCCATCGGCCTATTACTAGGACTAGCCTATATGCTATGGAAAAAGATCATTACCTGGCACATCCCGGTATCGATCTTCGCTACCGTAATCATCTTCTCAGGCATCATGCACGGAGTTAACCCTGCTAAATACGCAGGCCCGGCCGTACAATTGCTATCGGGAGGTATGATGCTAGGCGCCATCTTCATGGCCACAGACTACGTTACTTCACCAATGAGCAAAAAAGGAATGATCATCTACGGTATCGGTATCGGTCTCATCACCGTAATCATCCGTATGTTCGGAGCATATCCTGAGGGTATGTCATTCGCAATCCTCATTATGAATGCACTTACTCCGCTTATCAATACCTATTGTAAACCTAAGTTATTCGGAAGGAAGTAATCATGGCAAAATTAAAATCTACGCTACCAAATATGCTCATGTCCCTTACCGGAATCTGTTTGATTGCCGGAGCGGCATTAGCAACCGTAAATACGCTCACTACCGCGCCCATCGCCGCATCCAAAGCAGCAAAGCTCGAGAACGCGATCCGCGAGGTAACCCCTGAGTTCAACAACAACCCATCGGCCGAAGCCTACAAAGGCGTAACAGCAGACGGCGACTCACTCATCATCTACCCTGCCAAAATGGACGGCAACCTAGTAGGTGTAGCCGTAGAAAGCAACACTAAGAAAGGCTTTAGCGGAGAGATCAAAGTAATCGTTGGTCTCGACAAAGACGGCAAACTACTCAACTACTCGGTACTACAACACGCCGAAACTCCGGGTCTTGGATCTAAGATGCAAGAGTGGTTCAGAGCAGACAAAAACAAACAAAATGTACTAGGCAAAGATCTTGCACAAGGTCCGTTGAAAGTAACCAAAGACGGTGGAGACGTAGACGCTATCACAGCGGCAACCATCTCATCACGCGCATTCCTCAATGCCGTAAACCGTGCATACAGCGCATACGACAACAACGGCGATCACGATGGTACCACATCGGCAACCGAGCAAGACAATTCAAAATCAGATAAAAAAGGAGGCAGCCATGAGTAATGAGCAAAAGTCTAAATTTGACCTGAGCGTTCTTTGGAACGGTATCATAAAAGAAAACCCGATCTTCGTATTGCTACTCGGTATGTGTCCTACCCTGGGTACCACCTCTTCGGCAATCAACGGACTTGGGATGGGACTTGCCACTACCTTCGTACTACTTTGTTCCAACATGGTAGTATCATCGGTAAAGAACCTTATCCCCGATCAGGTACGTATCCCTGCATACATCGTTATCATCGCAACCTTCGTTACCATGGTACAAATGAGCATGGAAGCCTTCGTTCCTGCGCTATACGAAAGCCTGGGCTTGTTTATCCCGCTTATCGTAGTAAACTGTATCGTACTGGGACGTGCCGAATCATTCGCAGCCAAAAACAACATCGCCATGTCGGCACTCGACGGACTAGGCATGGGACTTGGTTTCACCCTTGCACTTACCCTATTGGGATCTGTACGTGAGCTATTGGGTACGGGCAAACTTTTCAACTTCACTGTTTTCCCAGAAGAGTTTGGCTCATTGATCTTCGTATTGGCACCGGGAGCGTTCATCGCCCTAGGCTATTTGATCGCCATCGTAAACAAAATGCGTAAAGCATAATAACAAAAAGAATCGATCATGGAATATATCTTGATATTTATCGCGGCCGTATTTGTAAACAACATCGTACTGTCGCAATTCTTAGGAATCTGTCCGTTCCTTGGTGTTTCTAAGAAAGTAGAAACAGCTGCCGGTATGGGAGCTGCCGTTACCTTCGTACTTACCATCGCTACCATCGTAACCTTCTTGATACAGAAATTCGTACTCGATCCGTTCGGTCTGGGCTACATGCAAACCATCAGCTTCATTCTCGTAATCGCATCGTTGGTACAGATGGTAGAAATCATCCTAAAGAAAGTATCCCCTGCCCTATACCAAGCATTGGGCGTATTCTTACCACTGATCACGACAAACTGTGCCATCCTTGGTGTAGCCATCCTCGTGATCCAAAAAGACTTCTCACTGTTGCAGTCTGTGGTATATGCCATCTCTACCGCTATAGGATTTGCGCTAGCAATGATTATCTTTGCAGGTATTAGAGAGCGTTTGTCTCTTACGCTGATACCAGCAGGCGTAAAAGGAACACCAATCGCCCTTATCACAGCCGGAATCCTGGCAATGGCATTCATGGGATTCTCAGGAATTGTATAACC
>DLYT01000037.1:1700-2769 GCA_003447595.1 Porphyromonadaceae bacterium | reverse complement strand
AATGAAAGGCAAAATTTTAGTTACCGGAGGAACCGGATACATCGGTTCACACACAACCGTAGAGCTTCAACAAGCAGGCTACGAAGTTATCATCATCGATAACTTGTCAAATTCAAACGCTGACGTAGTAGACCGCATCGAAGGCATTACAGGCATCAGACCAGAGTTTCACGAACTAGATTGTAATGATTACGATGGTTTGAAAAAACTATTCGATCAACACAAAGACATCACCGGCATCATCCACTTCGCAGCAAGCAAAGCAGTAGGTGAATCGGTACAAAAACCATTGTTGTATTACAGAAACAACCTTGTTTCTCTAATCAACCTATTAGATCTTATGCCACAGTACGGTGTAGAGGGTATCGTATTCTCTTCATCATGTACCGTATACGGTCAGCCGGATGTACTTCCTGTAACAGAAGACGCACCAATCAAACCGGCAATGTCTCCTTACGGAAACACCAAACAAATCAACGAAGAGATCATTCGTGACGCAGCACACGCAGGCGCACCATTCCACAGTATCATCCTTCGTTACTTCAACCCAATTGGCGCTCACCCATCTGCAGAGATCGGCGAACTTCCAAACGGCGTTCCACAAAACCTTGTACCATTCATTACACAAACAGCAGCCGGCATCCGCCAAGAGCTAAGCGTGTTTGGTAACGACTACGACACAGTAGACGGCTCATGCGTACGCGACTACATCAACGTAGTAGACCTTGCAAAAGCACACGTAATCGCAGTAGACCGCATCGTAGAGCACAAATGCAAAAAGAGCGTAGAAACGTTCAACCTAGGCACAGGCCGCGGACTTACCGTACTTGAACTAGTAAACGCATTTGAAAAAGTAACAGGTGTAAAAGTAAATCACAAGATCGTAGGTCGTAGAGAAGGTGATATCGAGAAAGTATGGGCAAACCCAACCTTCGCCAACACCGAACTAGGCTGGACAGCAAAAGAAAGCGTAGAAGACACCCTTCTATCCGCTTGGAAATGGCAAGTAAAACTACAAGAGCAAGGAAAATAAACCCTCCCCACCCTTGTGGTCACCAACCATAAATGG
>DLYT01000037.1:0-1497 GCA_003447595.1 Porphyromonadaceae bacterium | reverse complement strand
ACCATAAAACAAAAGAGACTTCAAACCCCGTCACCCGACGATTTGAAGTCTCTTTTTTGCTTTCCTCTAGTCAACTTGTTTATTACAGATACTATTCAGAGCCACGACATATAATCTGTCAAACTAAATCTAAACGACTCCACATCCTAATTTCTCGATTTATTAAGGGAATGTTGCGACCAATATTCTACATGCTGAATGTACCAATGTTCCTGCTTTATCGATTCTGGTTGTTGTAATAAAAATTTAGCATATGTTGTTTTCCAATCAAATTGTAATTTCTGAGATCTGTCATAATAATCAAACATATTATGTAATGGATAATCAAGCATCTTTCCTATATCTGTACCTAGATATTCAACAAAACTTCTTAGATCATTAGATGCTTTATCAATCAAAATTGTTTCAATATACCTATTTTCATTATTAATATTCACGTGATGGCTCATTATATATTTATGCAGATATGGAATTATTTCTTCGTCCCATGATGTAGCTAATTTTACATATACATCAATATACGAAATAAATAAATCAGACATTGATTCATTTAAAAAATCTAAGTCAACTCCTTTATTGTAAAGCAAGCAAAGTAGAATCGTTTTTTTGTAGGCTTCAAACTGAAATGAAGGATCTGTTTCGCAAATTCTCTCATACAAATATTCTTTATAAAGGTCTTTATGAGCTACTTCAGAATATTCACAATATAATCCTTCTAAAGCTTTTCTTCCAATGAGAGGAATATTATCAAGATTTTTTATATCCAGAAAACTCAACATACTGTCTAAGATAAATATTCCTTTATTTACACTTTTAAACTCGACATCCTCTAAAAGTCTTATTGTTAAAACTGCATCTATTTTCAATAACGATTTAATGTATGAATCCAAAATCTCATTAGACATCTCATCTATGGACTCTTGAAGTCTTGGAAGTGTCAAGATATCCATATCAATAGCACGTTCAAAATAAAAATCAAAAAATGCACTTTCTCTAATTCTAGTATGCCCTGCTGTCAATGATAATGACCGCACATTATTATCAAATAATAACGACAACCAACGAAATTGTCTTTTTGCGTCTGTCTCCGGCACAGTTTCTGTTGAAAACCTACGAACAAAACTAACTTCTTCATTCCTTTCCGCATTTAAAACAAGATAACTATCATTAGTTTTAAACATCGCATCTTTCCTTAGATATAAAGAATTGAATAATAAAGGATTATTGATCTTTACTTTTTCAAGTATTATCAAATCATATAAATCAACATTCACAGTTACATCTCCATCATTCTCTTCTATTAAATTATGAATTGAAGAAGCAACACTAATGGCTAATCTCTTCGCATCTCTAGGAGTCAAAGGCGAACCTATATCTTTTAATGCCTCTTTTATAAGATTAGTATTATTCTCGCTTTTCCAAATCAAAGTCGTATCGCCAAAAATATCACCATATGAATTAAAATACTTTTCAAAAGAAACCTCCTCTTATTATTTT
>DLYT01000110.1:5572-13505 GCA_003447595.1 Porphyromonadaceae bacterium | reverse complement strand
GTTCTTGCTATAGCTATATCTTCTGCTTTCTCTTGCTTTACCAGTACATGGAATTGATTTGCAATATAAACACTTCGATCAAAGCACATCATTTGTCCGTTTGCGGCTGATAAAGAAGAAAAACGTTTTATCCTAATGAGCGGTAAAGGCAATAAAGAAAGTAGAACAATATTCATAATCGGAACCACGATCTTCTCTCCCCAAGTCTTCATGATCTGTTTTGGGAAAGCACTCAATAAGGTCCATTTGTACTTTACCATCTGATCTAGAATAGACGCAACCGCACACGCGTGCAACCTTACATCAGCATCCAAGAATAGAAGATAATCTGCATTGGCTGCATTCCCCAAATGATAGCAAGCATGAGCTTTTCCTAACCAACCCTTAGGCAATTCGCCACCTTCAATCATCCGTATGATGTGTGGATAGTTTTCAATATAGGACTCAACGATCAACTTTGTGTTATCTACCGATCCGTCATTGTAAATGATGATCTCTTCCGGCAAGCGCGATTGTGCAAAAAGATCATCTAATAAGTCTTTAATATGCTCTTCTTCATTTCGTACCGGAATCAACACAGCTACACTCTTATTGCTTGCTTTCAATGCTTGCTTGGGCAAACTTAGCACCGGAGCAAAAAAGTAATTGATTAGTACGATTGTAAAAAACAACATTTGAATTACTATGACCACCAATCCAATCATGTTTCTTTATTGTTTATTTGATGAGTCAAACAAGCATCGTAAAAAATCTGATAAGCATGTTGTAGATCCACCAACCCGGAAAAAGATCTTTTATACAATTCGACATAGCTAGACAATGTTGGCTTTTGATATGAATAATAATCGATAAAGTTTCCTACAAAGACAACCTCTACATTTTCTTGCGATTGATTCAATAGTTGCCATACGCCATTCTTAAAATGAATGTCTTGATCATACAAACTAGCAAACTCTCCTTGAGGAAAGAACAAAAGCATATTTTCTTTATTATCTAAGATGGATTTCCCGAGTTGAAAGAAACTTCGCAATTCAGAGACCGCTTCCGGAACAGAGAAAGCTCCAATACACGAAAGGAACTTATTCTTTCTAAGTTCAGACTCAAGCATAGCAACGTGAAACTGCTTCTTAAATACCAATTTATTTAAGCGCAATACCCAAAAACCATCCCACCACGATGTGTGATTGCATACAACCAAGTACGATTTATGTGAATGCATAAAACTCATTTCATCGTAGATAATACGATGCTGAAAGAAATTAAACTTCATCTTAAATCGATTATAGATATCGAAAAAAAGCATCCAAGCTCTTTTGTGTTTCGGATAAATCATACTTAAAGTTGATAACGTATTTTTACTATTAAGAAGAATAGATATTGAAAAACAAACACATACACAGAGATCCGTGTTTCCTGATGTATCTTAAAATAACGATACAACCCATGCATTACCAAGGAGGCGCCAAACCACATTACATAGTTTTGAATCGGAATGAGATCATCCTTCCAACTCCACATTTCCATAAACGACGCAACCTGCTCCATCAGTACATCATAAAACACCATCAAAGAGGCACCTACCAGAATATGTATCGTTTTATTTGCATTCGCAAAGAGTAGGTTCGAAATACTTGCACTCCCCATTGTGAGCATAAGCCAATTTACACCGATAAGCAAAGGTGTATCTGCAAGTTTTAAGCCTAAGCCATATCCATACTGATAACTACCAAACAATACACCGGTCTGTACTCCGACAAGTTCAATCACGAACGAAAATAAATATCCGAGAATAAAAAAAAACACTACATCCTTTGACTTTAAATTCCTTCGTTCACTGATACAGATAAGCACAAAGGTTACCAACAAGGTACACCATGATAAATGCGAAAAGATTGCACGTGTAAAACTCAATGAAAAGCCGATTGCACCAATCAGATATATCCAGAATAATAACGACACAACTTGCTTTGTCGCAAACCTCGATCTTAGAATTGATTCCACTTTATCACATTTTACACTCATTATATAATAACATGAAAAAATACACCTTAGTTCATTACTCATTTAACATATAAATAAGAAACGGGGCCAACTCCTTGCGAAGTTGACCCCGTTACATAAAACTACTAACAAATATGTGTGGAATTTCAGATTAATTGTTTTCAGGACGTAGTTTGCGTACTACCGCACCTGCTTGCCACATTTCGCTTTCACGAAGCTCTTTCAATTCAGCCTCTAGTTTCTCGCGATAGTCAACTTTGCTATTTGTATCTATAGAACGTTGAGCTTCGTTACCACAAGCCACTTCGCTATAAAGCTCTTCGAATACCGGTTTAGAAGCATCTTTAAACTTCTTCCACCAGTCTAGCGCACCACGTTGTGCAGTAGTAGAACAGTTTGCATACATCCAGTCCATACCATTTTCAGCAACAAGCGGCATCAAGCTTTGAGTCAATTCTTCCACTGTTTCATTGAACGCTTCAGAAGGCGTGTGACCATTTGCGCGCAACACTTCGTATTGAGCAGCGAAGATACCTTGGATAGCACCCATCAATGTACCACGCTCACCTGTAAGGTCTGAGTAAACTTCACGTTTGAAGTTTGTTTCGAACAAATAACCCGAACCAACACCGATACCCAATGCAACAACACGTTCTTTCGCGCGACCTGTTGCATCTTGGAAGATAGCGTAGCTAGAGTTAAGACCACGGCCTTCAAGGAACATACGACGAAGGCTAGTACCCGAACCTTTAGGAGCAACAAGAATTACGTCTACATCTGCCGGAGGAACGATACCTGTACGTTCTTTGTATGTGATACCGAAACCGTGAGAGAAATAAAGCGCCTTACCAGGAGTAAGATACTTCTTAATTGTTGGCCATACTGCGATTTGAGCAGCATCTGAAAGTAGGTATTGAATAATAGTTCCACGCTCGCAAGCCTCTTCGATTTCGAAAAGCGTTTCGCCCGGTACCCAACCGTCAGCAACAGCCTTGTCCCAAGATTTTGAATCCTTACGTTGACCCACGATCACGTTAAAACCGTTGTCTCGAAGGTTCAAGCTTTGACCCGGACCTTGTACACCGTAACCGATTACAGCGATTGTTTCGTTTTTAAGTACTTCTCTTGCTTTTTCCAATGGAAACTCTTCGCGGGTTACTACGTTTTCTTCAACACCGCCAAAATTCATGATAGCCATAACTTTATTATTTTAATGAGTTTAATATATTCTGTTTCTTTCTAATTCTATTCATGGAGCTTACGCTCTTGTTCTTTCTTCGCTAGCATATCGCTGAGTCGCTCAACCTTATCGCGTGTAATAGCCACACGTCCCGAGCGAATAAACTGAAGCACGCCGATCGACTGGCTCAACTCTTCGAAAAGAGCTTGCGTCTCATTGTAGTGACCGGTCTTTTCCAACACCACACAATCGGGCGTCATTTCGAGGATATGCGCGTTGTATTTACGCAACAACGGTTCGGCCGTACCCATCGACATAAACTTCTCGGTATTGAGTTTGTACAAAGCAATCTCCTGATGCACCAAGTCTTTGTCCGTATTGTAGTAAGCCTTTACGATATCGATACGCTTATCAATTTGTTTCACCACTTTATCCATCGTAACCTCGTCTGAGAACGTAGTAATGGTAAACTTATGAATCCCTGCAATAGCCGAAGGAGAAACCGAAAGCGTCTCAATATTCAGGTTGCGACGAGTAAACAGCACTGTGATCTGATTGAGCAGACCTACAATATTTTCCGAGAATATTGTCACAGTATACAAGGTTTTCCCTTGATGTTGATTATCTGTTGTCATTTGCTGATCCTTTCTTCTGATTACAATTATACACGTTGGGTTTCATTAAGCAGGATGTTTGTCACACAGGTTCCGGCCGGAATCATCGGATAAACCATCCCTTTTTCTTCCACGGCAACCTCGAGCAGATAAGCCCCTTTGTGTTTCAACATCGTATCAATTGCAGCATCAATATCTTCACGCTTCTCCACTTTTGCCCCTTTTATCTTATAAGCGGCAGCGATGGCGATAAAGTCAGGATTCTGCATGATGGTTGAAGAGTAACGCTCGTTGAAGAAAAGCTCTTGCCACTGACGCACCATGCCCAGGAAGTTATTGTTGAGAAGAATAATCTTTACATCAATATCCGATTGCATGATGGTGCCCAACTCTTGAATGGTCATCTGCAAACCGCCGTCGCCTACAAAGAGACAAACCGTACGGTCGGGTGCTCCCACTTTGGCACCGATAGCAGCCGGAAGACCAAAGCCCATGGTACCCAAACCTCCCGAAGTAACAACGCTTCGGCTTTGGTTGTATTTGAAATAGCGCACTCCCATCATTTGGTTCTGCCCTACATCAGTCACCATGACCGCATTATTTTGCGTAGCTTCCGAAACTTTGCGGATTACTTCACCCATTTTGAGCGGGCCACTTTTCGGATGCAACTCATCGGAAATCACCGATTCGTGCTCCAAGGTTTCGTACGGATCAAACGAACGTACCCATTCGTTGCGATCGGCCGTTTCAACCAAGTCGATCAGATCATGCAAGATGGTATTGGCATCACCAACAAGCGGAATATCCGCCTCAACATTCTTACCAATCTCTGCCGAGTCTATATCAAGATGAATGATTCGTGCTTGCTTGGCATACGTTTGAAGGTCGCCCGTAACACGGTCGTCAAAGCGCATCCCGATGGCAAAAAGCACATCACATTCGTTTGTTTTCATATTAGGACCTACGTTGCCATGCATACCAAGCATCCCTTTGTACAAAGGAAAGTCTGAAGGAAGAGCCGACAAACCCAGAATGGTTGCAGCCGCAGGTATTTGTGTTTTCTCCAAAAACTTCTTCAAGATTTCTTCCGCACCGCTCAAGATCACCCCTTGGCCTACCAGCACAAGCGGCTTCTTCGCTTCGTTGATACAACGTGCGGCTTCTTCCAAATGCACCGTTTCGTGCTGTGGTTTCGGGTTATAACTACGAATGTAATTTACCTTCTCATATTTATAATCCACCAATCCCATTTGCGCGTCTTTGGTAAAGTCGAGAACCACAGGCCCCGGACGTCCGGTAGACGCAATAAAGAAAGCTCTCGATACTGCCCACGCAATCTCTTCAGGTTTGCGTATTTGGTAAGCCCACTTTGTAATCGGCTGGGTAATTCCTACCACATCCGTTTCCTGAAAGGCATCTGATCCCAACAACGGAGCATGCACCTGACCCGAGATAACCACCATCGGTGTGCTGTCCATCATTGCGTCGGCAATACCCGTAATTGTATTCGTAGCTCCCGGACCAGAAGTAACAAAAGCCACTCCTACCTTACCCGAAACTCGGGCATACCCTTGAGCAGAGTGCGTAGCCCCTTGTTCGTGACGTACCAGTATATGGTTTAGTCGGTCGCGATAGTCATATAAGCAATCATACACCGGCATGATTGCGCCGCCGGGATAGCCAAAGATCGTATTTACGCCCTCAGCCATCAATGTTTTGAGCAAGGCTTCGGCTCCGGTTATTTTTTGCGTATCCATAGTAATGCTCTTTTTGTGATTATTCAATAATTCTTACTCCGCCTTTATCGGCCGATGCAACCATCGAAGCGTAAGCTTTCAGCGATTTAGGCACAAAGCGTTCGCGGTTTGGAGCCGTAAAAGCTTTCGCACCGCGATTCGTTTCTTCCGTTCTGCGATGAGCAAGCTCTTCGTCAGAAACCTTCACTTCAATTGTTCTGGAAGGAATATCTATTACAATTGTATCATTATCTCTTACAAGGGCAATGTTGCCTCCGGCAGCCGCCTCGGGCGAAACGTGTCCGATCGAAAGCCCCGAAGTACCACCCGAAAAACGACCGTCGGTAATCAGCGCGCACTCTTTGCCCAAATGGCGCGACTTGATGTAAGAAGTCGGATAAAGCATCTCTTGCATGCCCGGTCCACCCTTCGGCCCTTCGTAGGTAATTACCACTACATCTCCGGCATTCACCTTTCCGCCCAAGATACCGTCGCAAGCAGCTTCTTGCGAATCGAATACACGAGCCGTACCTTCGAAGTGGAAAATACTTTCATCTACACCCGCCGTTTTCACTACGCAACCACCTTGAGCGATGTTACCGTAAAGTACCGCCAATCCGCCGTCTTTTACATACGCATGCTCCATATCACGGATACATCCTGCGGTGCGATCGGCATCCAAGTCCATGTAGTATTCATCTTGCGAACCCATCACCAAGTTGAAGCGGTTGGCAGGAGCACTTCTCCACAACAATTGGGCTTCTTTGGTTACCCCTTGCGAAGAAAGCGAATACTGATCAATTGCCTGCGCAAGCGTCAAGCCGTCTACTCGGTTTACCGTTGTATCAAGAAGTGAAGCTTTGCTCAATTCACCCAAGATAGAAAGGATACCACCCGCACGGTTTACATCTTGGATGTGGTAATGTGAGTTTGGCGCCACCTTGCACAACACAGGAGTCATACGCGACAACGCATCGATATCATCCATTGTAAAGGTAACTTCGGCTTCGTGGGCAATAGCAAGTAAGTGAAGAACGGTATTGGTAGAACCACCCATGGCAATGTCGAGTGTCATTGCATTGAGGAATGCGGCACGGGTAGCGATAGAACGTGGTAGAATGGAGTCGTCTCCTTCAAAATAGTATTTGTTCGCGTTTTCAACAATCAACTGAGCAGCTTGTTCGAACAAGCGTTTTCTGTTTACGTGTGTCGCAACGATGGTACCATTGCCCGGAAGAGCTAGGCCCAATGCCTCATTAAGACAGTTCATCGAGTTGGCGGTAAACATACCCGAACAAGAGCCGCACGTAGGACAAGCCGAGCGTTCTACCTGCTCTACCTGCTCATCCGAAACCGAAGGATCGGCAGCTTCAATCATGGCATCGATAAGGTCTAGCGCACGATTCTTCAACTTTCCGGCTTCCATAGGACCTCCCGAAACAAATACCGTAGGAATGTTTAAGCGCATTGCAGCCATCAACATTCCGGGAGTTATCTTATCGCAATTGCTGATGCATACCATCGCGTCAGCTTTATGCGCGTTTACCATGTACTCAACACTGTCGGCGATAATATCACGAGAAGGAAGGGAATAAAGCATACCATCGTGACCCATTGCGATTCCGTCGTCTATTGCAATCGTATTGAATTCGGCAGCGAAACAGCCCAGCTTCTCAATCTCGGCTTTTACTTCCTGTCCGATCTGATGCAAGTGAACATGTCCGGGCACAAACTGCGTAAACGAGTTTACAATAGCAATGATGGGTTTGCCTATTTGCTCTTCTTTCATTCCGTTAGCTCTCCACAAGGATCTGGCTCCTGCCATTCTTCTACCTTGTGTAGACTGTGAACTTCGTAATTGATTCTTCATATCGCGACCTATTTTTTCTGGTATCCGGTTATAAAAAAAGCCCTTCTCAATTATGAGAAAGGCTTTCTAGATATCCTGTTACTACACTATGATTTATCTACATACCTTTCTCGCATCCTTGCTAATGACTAGAAGAATGACCACGAGAATAATATGTAACATATTGTTTACCATAGTGCCTGTTTTATTTCATTTTGTTTTCGACATTGCAAATGTAGGAGTAATTTTTAAACGAGCAAATATTTTCCTAAAAAAGTTCTCACAAAAATTACACTTTACCATCATTTAGTCGCATTTTGCTTATAATTCAAAAGCAAAACAACCATTTAAAGAACTAAACAAAAGATTAGCCGTTAATTTTATCAATCATTTTAAGATTAATTCACTACGATTAGCGACTTCATTTAGCCTGTTCGCGATGCAAATTATCAATATAAGCAACCTTCAAAATGACGAATTGTATATTTCATTTTGACTATTCGTGTACTTTTATTTCAAACCTAATGAAGTTCGAATCGTCAGATGGCGACCT
>DLYT01000110.1:0-5277 GCA_003447595.1 Porphyromonadaceae bacterium | reverse complement strand
GTGAATTGTTTGATGGGCATCGAACGATTCTTTTCTCACTACGTTCGAAACAAAAGCAACCTATGAATCGGAAACGTTCAAACAAAAAAAAACCGGAGAGTAAGCCCCCAATGCTTCTCTCCGGTTCGAGTAAAAAAAAACTAGCTTAGAAGTATCATAGTTTTTCTACAGTTGTCCTTTCGGGTCGAAAGATGCTTCATGAATCTTTCCTTTGCCCAGTACATGAATATAGGTATCAAACGTGCGTTGATTTTCTTTCATGTTGATAATGCGGGCACCATTTACAAGATCGCCATAGGTTGTTTTGCCTCCCGAAAAACGACCATACGCCAAGGCGATTCCATGCCAATACGCAATGTAGTCGTTTACGTGATCGTGACCTACGAAAGTACCCATTACATCACCGGCTTCTTGCATTGCGGCAAACATTCCGGTATTGATTTGCGGAGCACACTCTTTTTCGTTTTTCACACCTACAGGCTTCACCTTTTCGTTGCCAAAGGCCGGTGTATACTCCGGTAGCGGAATGTGGAAGAATGCCAAGGCCGGAAGCGGCTGGTTGTTGTTTGCTGCCGTATAGTTGGCGCTGGTTTCACGAAACCAATTGATTTGCGGCTGCGTAAACCATCCGTATCCTTCGATATGTTTGAGGGTACTATACGATTTCGAGTCGAGACAGTATAACAAACCTCCCACGTTATTGTTTGCGCCCACTAGTTCGATCACGGCATCGGGATTACCGCTTTTTGCGCGATCGGCACTTAGGTTGCCCGGAATGGTTTGCAACAAATTGCTGATACTGTCGCGACTCCAGCCGTGCTCGTCGTCGTGGTTTCCGAAGGTAACTACAAACGGAAGTTTGCGATCTACAATCGGTTGCGTCACTTTGAGCCAACCTTCTTTTACCGGTTTTGCGGTAACGATATCGCCTGTAAGGATAACCAAGTCGGGCTTCTCCTTTTCCAATACTTCCTCGATTAGTTGAGTCGCTGCCTCAGATGCAGTTTCTCCGTAATTGAAGTGCACATCCGTAAACTGTGCAATCTTAAAATTCCCGTTGGCATCGAAGCGTAAGGTTTGCGCTGACAAAGTCAACGCAAACACACTTACTAAATTTGCCAATCCAAGCCAATAAAAAGCAAATCTACACTTTCTCATTCTGTTCTTTCTCTTTGATTAGATTTAGGTTTACAACCCTAATAAACGTTTTATTTTATGGAAAATTTCGTTGTTGTCGTATACACCGCCAAACGCGTCGCTACCCGGCCCGTAGGCAAATGAAGATACCAAGACTCCGGTGTGTCCGCCGTTTGTAAACTTTGCCGTTACCGTACCTTTCTCCTCGTCTCCGTCGAGAAGAGACAAGCCGCCCGTTTCGTGGTCTGCCACCACAAGAACCAAGGTTTCGCCGTTTGCTTCTGCCCATTTTAGCATTTCGCCGGTAGCTTTATCAAAGTCTAGCGTTTCCATCATGGTGTTGTACAGGTCGTTTCCGTGCGCATAGTCGTCGCTTTGTGAGCCTTCGATCATGAGGAAAAATCCGTTTTTCTGTTTAGAAAGCGTTTCTACTGCTTTAAGAGAAGCCTTCGACAAGAGGTTGTCGCGCTTTTCTGCCGGAGGCATTTCCAACGAATCGGTCAAACAAAAAACCTTTGCGCTGTTTGCGCTCAATGCTTCGTCGGCATTGGTAGTAGCCAGATATCCTTTTGCTTTCATCTCGACAAATAGGTCTCTGCCGTCGGGACGGTTTGCAAAGTATTTGCTTCCGCCGCCAAAGATGAAGTCTACATTCGACTCTACGAAATGAGGAGCCAGTTCCCAAGCGTTGTTTCTATCGGTGTGATGCGCGCAGAATGCAGCCGGCGTCGCGTCGGTCAGTTGCACCGTCGCAACTACTCCGGTAGCTAGGTTTTTCTTCTTTGCATCGTCCATGATTGTGTTACGAAGCGAACCGTCGGAGTTTACCGAGATGGTATGATAATCAGCCTTTTCGCCCGTTGCCATGGCCGAAGCCGCAGCACCCGAATCGGTGATTAGTTTGTTGGCGCAGGTGGTACGTACCAAACCTGCAGCCATTGCGTTTTCGGTGATATTCAACTTTCCGCCATTCGCCACCAATGCAGAAGCAAAGTGAGAAGTACCCGTGCCATCGCTGATCATCAAGATTACATTCTTTACTTTCTTGCCTTTGGTTGGGGCTACACGTACAATGTCGTACATGTCTTTGTTTTCGAACGTTTGCGGAACGTCGCGTCGGTTTTGAGCCGACATGGTCATCGTGGCAAGGAAAGCCAATGTCCCTGCCAATCCGTATGCTAAGCTGTCTTTTACGATCTGTTTCATATGTGTGTAATCAATAACCCATGTTTTGTTTCAAATTCTTGCTCGAGTTTACCTCGTCTAAAGGAATTGGGAATACGTGGTGAATATTTGGGTTGAATGTTCGCGCCTCCCAGATCTGAATGGTATCGACCTTTGTGATCTGAATCTTATCGTTTACCATTTTAATCTCTGTTTTAAGTCCGTGAAGCGGTTTGGCATAAGCAGCTTGCGCGTCGCCCCATCGTACAAGGTCGAAGTGACGGTTTGTCAACTCGCCCGCAAGCTCGCAGCGTCTTTCATGCTTCAAGTCGTCTTTGGTAGCATTAGATATAGGAGCCAAACCTGCACGGGTACGTACCTGATTCAACGGTTCATCGCCGTTCTTTCCTTGCCAAATCAAAGCCTCGGCCTTCCATAGTAATACTTCCGAGAAGCGGATCAACGGAATACTTAAACGTGTAGTCATGTTGTTTCCGTCGGGATTCACCAATTTACCTACTGCGTCGGCAGGCTTGAACGGATCCATGTATTTGTTGAATTGCATGCCCGATTCGCTGGTAGTTGAGTAATATTCGCGCTTATCGCCTAGGAACATAAACTCATCGCCCGGCATCAAAATGGTTGCTTTTCTACGTTTATCGCCCAGCTCAAACTCTTTGAACAATTCGACAGTTGGCATGAAGTAGCCCCAGCCGTTGTAAAGTCCCCAGCCTTTGTTTTCGAGCATTACGCCCGGAAGCTTCGAGCCGTCGACCTCGGTGCTGGTCCAAGACCAAATGTATTCGCTGCTCCAGTTGTTGTCTACTTTGAATACGTCGCCGAATTCTGACATCAATTGGTGATGCGGAATTACTTTGTCGCAAAACTCGATCACGTCGTTTAGTGAAGCGGTCTCGTATTGCGCATTGTAAAGCGATGCTTTTGCGGCATAAGCCCAAGCCGCTGTTTTGTGCGGACGACCGTATTGTTCTACCGCCAACTCCGAGAAGTATGGCAACATTTCTGCAGCTTTTTCGAAGTCATTGATGGCAAATTTATAGTTTTCCGAAACGGTTTGCGGACGTGGCACATCCATGTTATCCACCGTAACGTCTTCGGTTACGATCGGAATCCCACCGTTGGCAGCGTTGTCGCCGTAATGTGGAGCAAGCCACATGTAAGCCCACGCTCTGAAAAAGTATGCTTGTCCTACTACTTCGTTGCGCACCTTATCAGAAATATTCATTCCCGGAACGTTGGCAATGATATCGTTGCAGCGCTTGATCAGCTGATACATAACCGGCCAGTTGTCTTTTACGTCGCGGCTGTTATCAAGGATGAAATTCTTAATGTTTGCACCTCCCGCCTGCGGACGACCGGTTACCATGTCGTCGCTTGCATTCATGTACCACATGACTCCGCGACCGGTAATTCCTTCTTTGGCGGTCCAAAAATACAGTCCGTCTGCTGCTTTGCGCGCGTCATCTTCGGTGCGCCAGAAAACTTCTAGTGATGGTTCTCCTACCGGCTCGTGCGACAAAAAGTCGTTACATGAAGACATCAATACTGTCGACAAGAGCAAAGATCCAAAAATATATTTTAGTTTCATAAAATTCAAACGTTTTTAAAGTTCAGATATCAAATCGATTAGAAATTTACATTTAAACCGAGAGTAAACACGCGTGATACCGGGTAGCGACCACCATCGAGACCGTTGTTACCAACCTCGGGGTCCATTCCGCTATACTTTGTAAGCGTGAACAGGTTTTCACCGCTTGCGTATACTCTGATTCTTGAATCAGGACAGCCAACTTTGGTTAGTACCGACTTTGGAAGTGTATAACCTACTGTCAGATTCTTCAAGCGCAGGTAGTTTCCTTTCTCCAGATAGAAATCCGAAACACGAGAGTAGTTACTATTTTTATCGTCCATTGCCAAACGTGGAATGCTTGAATTTGGATTGTATGTATACGAATCAAGCAAATCTTTTGAGATGTTCCATCCCTGATCGGCCGGATAAGTCATTGCTTTGGAACCGTTAAAGATTTTGTTTCCTGCTACTCCTTGCAATTGGAAACCAAAGTCGAAACCTTTCCAGTCCATGCTTCCGCTTAAAGAGTATGTGTAGGTTGGGTTGTAACTGCCCATGTACATGCGGTCTTGATCGTCGATAACACCGTCGCCGTTTGCGTCTACAAACTTGATATCTCCCGGCTGTGCGTTTGGCTGAATGAGTTTACCGTCTTTTGCGTAAGCATCGATCTCTTCTTGCGAACGGAACAATCCGTCTGTTTTGATCAGGTAATACGAGTACCATGCCTCTCCTACTGCCGACTGTAGCGGCGCCAAACTGCGTACGTTTTGCGTGTGAGCGATGCGATCTTTATCGCCTAGGTTTGTCACTTCGTTTTTCAACGTAGAGAAGTTACCCGTAAGCATGTAGTTTACTTGATTTACTTTTCCATTGTACGAAAGGCTCATCTCGATACCCGAGTTGCGTACACTTCCGATATTGCCCAGAGGCGCTTCCTTGATACCTCCTACCGAAGGAACGGTAATCTGGTCGATCAAGTCTTTGGTGTCTTTTACGAAGTAGTCGAACGTAAAGTTCAATTGATCGTTGAAGAAGTTTGCGTCAAGACCTAAGTCGATTTGTTCCGACGTTTCCCAAGTAAGGTTGCGATTGGCCATGGTAGCCAAACCTAAACCTTGAATTGGTGTTTGGCCCGCATTACCTAAGAATGTAAACCAAGGATCTTGTTGCAATTTTACGTTGTATGAGTAGTTGTCTACCGCGGCAACGTTACCGATTTGTCCCCAACTGGCACGAAACTTAAGCAAGCTTACCGCCGATTGTTTTGGGAAAAACTTCTCCGAAGATAGTTTCCAGCTTGCCGAAGCAGCAGGGAATACGCCCGAATTGTTTTTGTAGTATAGCTTTGAAGTCGCATCGTAGCGAAGGCTACCTGTAAGGAA
>DLYT01000122.1 GCA_003447595.1 Porphyromonadaceae bacterium | reverse complement strand
GCTCGCTCTTTTTTTCTTAAATTAAATATCTTACCTTTGCGCCCGGAAAAAATAGAATTTTTTAGGGTATGTTTGAAATGTTGTTGACTTCACCTATTGCGGCGTTATTCGTCATTATAGCATTAGGTTTTATGCTGGGCAGAATCAGCATTAAAGGTATTTCACTAGACGTGTCTGCCGTAATCTTCAGTGCACTATTTTTAGGGCACTTTGGCGTGATCGTTCCCAAGTCATTGGGCGAACTAGGTATGACACTCTTTATTTTCACAATCGGTATTCAAGCCGGACCGGGATTTTTCGAGTCATTCCGATCGAAAGGAAAGACCTTGATGATCATCACGGTAATTTTGATACTTTCGGCAGCCTCTACAGCAGTGGCATCCAAGTATCTGTTTGATCTTACAACAGCCGATGTAGTAGGTTTGCTAACTGGGGCACTTACCAGTACACCGGGTCTTGCTGCAGCAAAAGAGCTAGCAGGCGAAGGCTCAGCAATTTCGTACGGTATTGCATATCCGTTCGGAGTGATCGGTGTGATCTTGTTTGTAAAACTACTTCCAAAGGTATTCCGTATCAATCTTCGCGAGATGGAACGCAAAATGATGAGCGATCGTTTGCAGCAATATCCCGAAGTGAGCACGGCAGTATTTAAAATCGACAACGCAAACGTATTCAACAAAAGCTTGATCGATCTACGTCTACGTACCGCAACAGGAGCAGTAATCTCACGCGTAATGCATGGTAATCTGGCAGAAATGCCAACCGCCAAGACCGTTCTACACGAAGGCGACTACATCAAAGCCGTAGGTACCGAAGAGGCATTAAACGCAGTAGAAATGCTATGTGGCGAACGTGTCGATATGGAACTTCCGCTTAGCGAAGACTACGAAGTTATCGACGGATTGGTAACCTCAAAACGCTTGGTAGGAAAAACCCTGCAAGAGCTTAATCTTTTGCGCAACTTCCGATGCACCGTAACCCGCGTACGTCGTAGTGGTATCGACCTTATCCCAACTCCCGATCTTACTATCAAATGGGGAGACAAACTGGTAATGGTATGTCATACCGACAATGCAAACGAGCTACTTACTTATATTGGTAACGAAGCAAAAAAACTATCCGACACCGACTTCCTTCCTATCGCGTTAGGAATCGTATTAGGAGTATTGGTTGGCAAGATCAACCTAACCATTGCACCGGGAGTCGTATTCTCTCCGGGTCTTACAGGGGGTATCCTGATCACAGCATTGATCTTAAGTGCGATTGGTAAAACAGGTCCTATCATGTGGACCATGTCATCATCGTCCAATTCACTACTTCGTCAGCTTGGCCTCATCCTATTCCTTGCCGAAGTAGGTACATCAGCAGGATCTAAGCTCATTGCAACCATTGAAACAAGCGGAGTAACCCTTCTATTCGTAGGAGCGGCAATCACCCTGATCCCGATGGTTATCGCAACCATTCTAGGTCATTACGTGTTTAAGGTAAATATGCTCGACTTGTTGGGCGTTATCACCGGAGGCATGACCAGTACACCGGGTCTTGCGGCAGCCGACTCGATGTCCGAAACCGGAGCACCAAGCATTGCCTATGCAACCGTATACCCGGTAGCTATGGTATTCTTAATCTTGGCTGTTCAGTTAATTTGTTCGCTATAGAAAGCACATAAATACATTAAAAGGTCTGTCGATATTATTTTTGACAGACCTTTTTTTTGAAGCACAGAATACTAAACCTCGCAAATAAACATATGAAAAATATCATTCTAGAAAATAAAATACACATCAATGCACAACAATCATCAGAAAATATGATCAATTTTATGTTATGCAATTACAAAGACAACTACAAATTTGAGCATTTAAAACTAAACTATTATACCGTTATTTTTTTATTAAAAGGGAAAATCCAAATCTACAATGCCAATAGAGGCAACAAAACCGTTTTATCCAATCAGTTTTATTTAGTAGGAAAAAACACCGTCGCAAAAGGAACAGTATCAAAAGACTCAGAGGTCCTTATTATGCAGTTTGATCACATTTCATACGATCCTATAAAAGTAAAGTTTCAAAACTTCCGCAACCAACTCACAAGCAAAAATTATACACTTTGTCCGCTCGATGCCAATCGCCAGATACGTATTTACATCGAGCAACTCAAAGACATACTCGTCAATCAGATCGACTGCCAGCATTACATACAAGGCAAAGTAAACGAGCTATTTCTGATCCTTCAGCTTTTTTACACCACCGACGAGCTATTTACATTCTGTTATCCACTGATCACGAATGCATCATCATTCAAAGAAATGATACTTCAATACTCGCTAAAAACAAACAGTCTCAAAGAGTTGCAGCAATATACCGGCTTGTCTACGTCCACCTTCAACCGCAAGTTTAAAGCAGAGTTCAACGACTCAGCCTACCAGTGGTTACTCAAGCAAAAAGCCGGTCAGATCAAGCTAAGACTCATGAATGAGTCCATTACCTTATCCGACATCATCCGCGAGTTTGGTTTTCACTCCCATTCGCATCTACAAAAATATTGCAAAACACACTTTAATATGAATCCGAGTGAACTCAAGAAAACACTCCGACGCAGCGATTAGGAGCAAAAAAAAGATAACCATCCTCCCGAACAGCTATCTCCCAAAAAACTTAACGGACTTCTGCTCGTCTCGTTGTGTATGTAATGTATGTAATGTGTCTTATTTTTCGATTCAAAAATATAAAAGGAAATCATACCTACAGCAGAAGTAATCAAAATATACCACAATTTGACAATTATATGCTTATTTCCCAAAAAACAGAACTATTTACAAGCTTAACTACACCGAAAGATAAAGCATATTTCGTTCCTGCATTGGAAACAACAAGATAAAATTACTATTCGGGAAATACGTATCAATATACGAAGGTATTTTCTCCATAGCAGCATTGTACGACGGGTTGTGTTTACGACTCATTACAAAAACCAATCCGTCGTTGCTATGCAAATCCTTCGAAACAATAAGCATATCATCATACGTCGCCAATAAGTGCGTAGTCATATCAATCGGATTATTCTCATTTAGAGCAGTCAAGATACCCAGAGTAGCCTCACTGCCATACACTGCCAATTGCGATCCCGTAGAGCGCGCCATATTCCACAAGCGGTTTACCCAAAAAGGAAAACCATTCTCTTTTTCAGCTTCGGGAGGCACAATCACCACAAATCGCTTCAAGGTCGCCAACGGCTGTTCGGCCCTATACACATACACATTTCCGGTACTCTCATTGATCACCCCCTTTAGTACATTCCCCAAGGTCGACTTAGACAAAAATAAGCTCTTATCCACCCCTAATATCAAGTCGGTAGTGCGATATTCACGCATTGCACCCACAATCCCATTCACAAAGTTCACATCATAGCGCAAGCACGTATTAAGCACCACATCGGCCGCACTCGCCACCTGCACCGCATGATCCAGCATCCGTTTCGAACGTTTTTGCTGCACCTCGTCATTTCCGCGATTATCAATTACATTTACAGCCACCATTTCACCCGTATCTTGCTTCGAGCGCATAGCTCCGGCCAGGTTTATCAGTTCATCCACATGTTTTGGATTATGCACCGAGATCATAAAACTATTCTCTACCCCGGCCGTTTGCTCATCCACACAATCCTGCTCCTGCATCGAAAGCACATGCGCACCACGCTGAGCACACAGCGAAGCAATCGTACATGTAATAAAAATCATTACAATCGTACCATTCAGCACACTATCGTTGAGCAGGCGAATCGGTTCACCTTCGGGTGTATGACCTAAGATCACATTATAGCCCACCATCACCGCAGCCAGGGTAGCAGCAGCTTGCGCATTACTAAGGCCAAACATCACCAGCAACTCCCCTTTGTTGTATTTAAACGTACGCGAAGCAGCCCAAGCAGCCAAGTATTTAGCCACCGTAGCCACCACCGTCATCGACAAAGCCACCAAGATCGTATTCCAACCCGCAAAAAACACCCGGTAATCAATCAGCATCCCCACACCAATCAAGAAGAAAGGAATGAAGATAGCATTTCCGATAAACTCCACACGATTCATCAACGGCGAAGAATGCGGAATCAAACGATTCAAGGCCAAGCCCGACAAAAACGCACCGAT
>DLYT01000001.1:34414-40807 GCA_003447595.1 Porphyromonadaceae bacterium | reverse complement strand
AACGTAGAACTTCCGCTTTTGTATCGCAAGATATCAGCTTCGGAGCGTTCGCGTCTTGCCAAAGAAGTGTTGGAAAAGGTTGGACTTAGCCATCGTTTGCGTCACATGCCGTCGCAACTTTCGGGTGGTCAGTGCCAGCGTGTTGCTATCGCGCGTGCCATTATTGGTAACCCGTCTATTATTTTGGCCGATGAGCCTACGGGAAATCTGGATAGTAAGATGGGGGCCGAAGTGATGTCTATTTTGCACGATCTCAATAAAAACGAAGGGCGCACCATTGTGATGGTAACGCACAACGAAGAGCAGGCGAAACAAACCAGCCGTATCATCCGCTTCTTCGACGGTCGCCAGGTATACTAATCAACCAGATCTTCCAAACGATGATAAAGCAATACATACAACAAGCACTGTTTTCGATTCGAGAGCATAAGTTACAAAGCGCGATTACGATAATCGGGACGGCTTTGTCGATTTGCCTGATTATGGTGCTTTTCCTAATGCAATATTTGAAAGTAGCTCCTCTATCGCCGGAGAATAAACGCGATCGAATACTGATTGTTTCGATTGTAGGCATAGGTGAAGAGTCTAAGTCCGGTAACAGCAGTATGACCGGACCGATTAATCACAACCTGGCTAAACGTTATGTGAGTGAGATGAAGACTCCGGAGGTTGTGTCTATTGTTTCTCCTTACCATGCAACAAGGTATATCAGTAATCCGATAAGTAAGAAAGGTGTTGATTTAAATACCAAGCAAGTAGATGCAAACTTCTTTCGGCTTATAGACTATACGTTTGTGAATGGAACTCCGTTTACTCAAGAGCAAGAAGATTCAGATGCAAAAGTAGTATTGCTTAGTGAAAAGTCAGCGCAAGTGCTATTCGGATCGGTGGATGTGGTAGACCAATTTATAGAGATAGACTTTATCCCTTTTCGGATAACGGGTGTATATAAAGACGTAAGTGCGTTGAGTAGTTGGGCATATGCAGATGTTCTTATTCCTTTTGCGCATCAGATCGATTATACCCAATTGATAGCCGGATATGGGGTTTATACACTTTTATTAGCCAAAGACAAGAGTGACTTTCCGAAGATCAAAGAAGAGTTTAAGGAAAGAATGGCGAAGGCAGAAGCAGACTACCCCAATACCCAAATAACGTTTGCAAATCAGCCCGATCCGATTGAAGTTTCTTTAGAAAGATATTCATACACAACCGATCCGGATATGACGCAAATTCGTTTGAAGCAATTGCTGCTTGTGCTGATCTTATTATTGGTTCCTGCGATAAACCTAAGCGCGATTTCACAAAGTAGGTTACGCAATCGATTGGCCGAGATTGGTGTTCGCAGAGCTTTCGGAGGCAGACGTGTTGATATCATTGTTCAATTCTTGATTGAAAGTCTCGTATTGACATTCATTGGAGGAGTAATTGGATTAGGATTCTCTTGGCTTGCGATTGCAAGTTGGAGCGATATCTTGCTAAATGCAGATCCGGAAGCACTACGTATTTCGTTGCAAGTAATTTTCAGTGCAACGGTTATCTCTATCGCATTCTTCTTTTGTCTTTTGATGAATCTGTTAAGTAGTGGAATTCCGGCATGGAGAGCGGGAAAAGCAAACATTGTAAATGCTTTAAATAAACAATAAGGAGGAACGATTATGTTGAAAACGATTTGGTCTCAAATATGGAACGAACGCAAGTCGAATGTTTACTTGTTTGTTGAGCTTCTTCTTATCAGTGTGATATGCTGGTTTTGCGTTGATTTTCTTTTTGTAAAAGGATCTATTTATTGCCAACCGAAGGGGTTTGATGTGTCAAACTGCTATTCTATAAAATTCGGGGTGGTACAAAGCGAAAGTACCATGTATGATAAAGATGCCGGAGAGCCATCGCTCGAAGATTTGCTTAAAATCATAGACCGACTCAAAGTGCATCCGGATGTTGAGAGTCTTGCTGTTTCTTATGGTGCTAAACCTTATAAATGGACGATTGCGCAGTCTACTTATACATCATTGTCTGACACTTTAATTACAGGGCAAGTTGAAACAAAACGGGTAACTCCGGAGTATTTCACTGTATTTCGTATACATGGCAACGCAGGAGAATCACCCGAAGAAATTACTGAGCGTTTCAAAACTTTACCATCTGATGCGATCTGTGGAACATCTCAATTAATTCAGTCAAAGGAGAAAGATGTAAGCACCCTCGATGTAAATGATTTCTTGAATACTGTTTTCTCTATTAGAAAAGAGTCAAGGTTGGCAATGGTCGTTAACAATATCAAGAATAGAGATACTGATCCAAGGTATTCAAACTCAATCTTTATTCCGTTTTCATTTCAAGATCTTGGTAGAGATTTCTTAGGCTCTGAAATTAGCTTTCGTGTAAAAGCAAATCGAAATAATGCCTTTGCGGAACAAATTAAACAAGGTTTGCAGCAAGATTATAGAGCGGGCAATATCATTGTCAAACAGATTGAATCGTACGAGTCGATGCAAGACCAAATGCATCTTGGTATACAACGAGAGAGTAAGAATTACTTCTTTGGAATCTTATTCTTACTGGTGAATATTGTGTTGGGCTTGTTGGGTATTTTCTGGTTTCGTACACAACAACGCCGATGTGAACTAGCTTTGTTTATGGTAGTAGGAGCATCGCGCATTCATATCTTTCTTCGTCTGATCGTAGAAGGTGTGCTTTTGCTGACCCTAGCCACCCTTCCGGCTATGGCTCTCGACTATATGATCGCAACAAACGAACTCACAACTCTCTATCAAGATACTTATTTAACGCCGCTTCGCTTTGCAGCGACAGTGGGGATTACTTATTTGCTGATGTTGGTGATGATTGTTGTGGGGATTGGCATTCCGGCTTGGCGCGCGATGCAAATAGAGCCGGCGGAGGCGTTGCATGAAGAGTAGTTTTGAGTGAGAATGGTGTTTTTTAATGAATGATACGATGAAAAGAAGAATAAGATCAATAGGGTTGTTGATGATGGGTTTATGTTTAATGGCGGCAACAACTGCACATGGTGAGGGGTTGAGGCGGCTTTCGCTCGAGGAGGCGATTCGTTTGGCACAGACGCAAAGTGTGGATGCGGCGGTGGCATTGAACGAGCTGAAAACCTCGTACTGGGAGTATCGAACTTATAAGGCGAACTTGTTGCCCGAGTTGATGTTTACCGGGATTATTCCCAACTATTTTAAACAGTATTCGACCTATCAGGAGAGTGATGGTTCGTTCTCGTTTGTTCGAAGCGATGCGCTTGAAATGAACGGCGAACTGAGTGCCACACAAAATATCTGGCTTACCGGCGGAAAGCTGTCGTTTACTTCGTCGCTCAATTATTTGCAACAGTTAGGGTCCGACGGGAGTAAGTCTTTTATGACGATCCCTTTCGGTCTTACGTTTTCGCAGTCGATATTCGGGGTCAACGAGATCAAGTGGCAGCGAAAGATTGAGCCGGTGCGCTACAAAGAAGCAAAGGCCAATTTCGTTTCGGCTACGGAAGAGGTAACGATGAAGACCATTACTTATTATTTCAACTATTTGTTGGCTTGCGAGAATGTAGGCATTGCCGGGCAGAATCACCGCAATGCGCAAAAGATGTACAACGTAGCCGTGGCCAAGCGTAAGATGGGGCAAATCAGTGAAAACGAATTGATGCAGATGCATTTGCTGCAACTCAATGCCGAGAGTACCCTCACCGATAATCAGAGCGCGATGAAGAATGCTTTATTCAAGCTGCGTTCTTTCTTGGGGCTTGAAGAGGATGTAACGCTCGAACTTCTGCTTCCCGAACAAGTGCCGTACATACGTCTCGACTACAAAGACGTGCTCGAGAAAGCACAGGAAAACCATTCCTTTTCGCTCAACATACGTCGCCGCCAGTTGCAGGCCGAGTATGAGGTGGCAAAGGCACGGGGCGGACTGCGCGACATGAACCTATTTGTCAGTGTCGGGTATACGGGCAAGGCGAATGAATTTACCGACGCATATGGCGGATTGCGCGACAATCAGGTGGTAAAAGTGGGAGTGACCATGCCTTTGCTCGATTGGGGGAAACGAAAAGGGCGGGTCAAGGTAGCACAAAGCAACCTGCAAGTAACCGAAAGTAGACTCAAGCAGGAGCAAATGAACTTCAACCAAGATATCTTTATTCTGGTAGAGCAGTTCAACAACCAAAACAAACAGCTCTCGATTGCTATAGAAGCCGATACCATTGCCGGCAAACGTTACCGCACCAGCATCGAGACCTTTATGGTGGGAAGTATCAATACACTCGAGCTCAACGACGCGCAAATGTCGAAAGATGTAGCACGCCGCAAATGGATCGACGAGTTGTATTACTACTGGTACTACTATTATCAATTGCGCAGCATTACACTTTGGGACTTCTTGCAAAACGAGTCTATTGATGCCGAATTTGATAAAATCGTGAATGGGTAAGCAGTTAAAACAAACCGAATGCAAAGGATTTAGCCAAAGGATGTGTTTGTGTAAAATATTGTTTACTATTTTTGTTTAAAATATATGTATAGCTTATTATGATTTTGATTGTTGATGACGACCGGGCGGTGCGTTCGTCGTTGAGCTTATTGCTCAAGCGTGCCGGATACGAGACCCAGAGTGTTGCTTCGCCACAAGAAGCAACCGATTGTATTCGGGTATCGAAACCGCAGCTGGTCTTACTGGATATGAACTTTTCGCTGAGTACCACGGGCGAAGAAGGGATTTTGTTGTTGAGGCAGATTAAACTATTTCATCCCGATGTGCCGGTGATACTCATGACGGCCTGGGGAAGTATTCGGCTTGCGGTAGAGGGAATGCAGGCCGGAGCATTCGACTTTGTGACCAAGCCGTGGGACAATCGTGCATTGCTGCAACGTATCGAAACGGCATTGACTCTCGCTCCGCAAAACGAAACTTCCGCCTACAAAGGGCAACTTGACCGAAGCGCGATCATCGGTTGCAGCAAAGCGCTTACCGAGGTGCTCGAAACCGTAGAACGGGTTGCGCCCACCAATGCCAGCATTTTGATTACGGGCGAAAGTGGTACGGGCAAGGAGTTGATTGCCGAAGCTATCCACAAAGGGAGCAAGCGAAAGGAGCATCCGTTTGTAAAGGTAAACTTGGGCGGCGTGAGTCAAAGCCTATTCGAGAGTGAGATGTTTGGGCACAAGAAAGGTGCGTTTACGGATGCGTACATGGATCGAACGGGGCGCTTCGAAACGGCACATCGCGGTTCGATCTTCTTGGACGAGATTGGCGAACTAGACTTAAGTTGCCAGGTGAAACTGCTGCGCGTGCTGCAAGATCAAACCTTCGAAGTACTGGGCGACAGCAAACCGCGCAAGGTGGATATACGGGTAATCAGTGCCACCAATGCCGACTTGCGCAAGATGGTAAGCGAGAAGACTTTTCGTGAAGACCTGTTTTACCGAATCAATCTCATCAATATTCATTTGCCGGCTTTGCGCGAGCGTCGCGACGATATTCCGTTGCTGGTAGATCATTTTGCGCAACTGGTATCGAAAGAACTAGGCAATGCGGTAGAGGTTTCGTCCGAGGCACATGCGTATTTGTCGGCACTTCCGTTTTCGGGCAATATTCGCGAGCTGAAAAACTTGGTAGAGCGTACGTTGCTGATTTCGGGAAAGAGCAGGATCGAGAAGGCCGACTTTGAAAAACAATGTCACACGGGTGAGTCTTCCGGAGCAGATGCGTCGCTTGCCATGGAGCTAACCTTGGAAGAAACCGAGCGCCTGCGTATTCGCATGGCGATGTCGAAATACGACGGAAACCTCACCCACGTAGCACAAGAGCTGGGCATTACCCGTCAGGCACTTTACCGCCGTCTCGAAAAATACAAATAACCCTTACATCCCCATTCCGCATGCGTTTAAAACACTTCTTTTTTATTCTTGTAGCTTGGCTGTTGGTGCTGATTGTTGTGATCGGTATGGCCGTAGAGCAAAAGCCGTTGTTGTATGGTCTCCAAGCCATGGTGGCGGGATTGATTCTCTACCTTGCCTTTTTTTACCGAAAGGTGGTGAAGCCGATGAACACCATCGGACACGGGATGGAATTGCTGCGTGAGCAGGATTTCGGAAGCCGCTTGTTGCCGGTAAAGCAGCGCGAAGCCGACCGCATTGTGGAGATTTTTAACCGGATGATGGAGCAACTCAAAGAAGAACGCTTGCGTCTGCGCGAACAAAACAACTTTCTCGATCTGCTGATTAATGCTTCGCCCATGGGGGTGATTATTCTTTCGCTCGACGAGGAGATTACGATGACCAATCCGGCCGTGTACAAACTTTTTGGCTATGATCCGGCAGATGCCGACGAGTTGAAAGGGAGGTTTCAGGGCAAACGACTCGACGCGCTCGAGAG
>DLYT01000001.1:26397-34094 GCA_003447595.1 Porphyromonadaceae bacterium | reverse complement strand
GAGGTGAAGAAGGCCGAAAAGAAAGCCTACGAGAAGGTGATCCGGATGATTGCGCACGAGGTGAATAATACCACGGCGGGAATTACGTCTACGCTGGATACGGTGCTTGATATCCTCGAAGGGGAGGAGATGACGGACGTAAAGGAGGTGATCCAGATTTGTTCGGAGCGTTGCTTTGTGATGAGTAACTTCATCACGCGCTTTGCTGAGGTGGTTAAGATTCCGGAGCCGCAACTGGAGCATCGCGACTTAAACAAGTGTGTCGATTCGGGACGCCGTTTTATGGAGATGATGTGCGCCGACCGGAAGATCGGTTTTCGGGTTTCGTGCAGTGAGGCTGCACTGCCGGTGCAACTTGATGCTACGCTTTTCGAACAAGTATTGCTGAATATCGTTAAGAACGCGATCGAGAGTTTTCCCGATGGAGCAGGGGAAGTGATCATTCGCACCGAGACGGGCGCGGGAGGTAAGCCTTGTCTGGAAATTGCTAACAACGGAGCTCCCATCGACCGCGAGCAGGAAATGATGTTGTTTACCCCTTTCTTCTCGACCAAACCCAACGGGCAGGGCATCGGCCTTATCTTTATCCGCGAAGTGCTCATGGCGCATCATTGTTCGTTTTCCCTTAAGTCGTATCCCGACGGATACACACGTTTCAAGATTCAATTCCTCACTGCTTGAATGTAGTTCTTACAATCCGATAAATAGATCGTCGTTTAGTTCGAATCGTCAGGTGCCGACCTGACGATTCTTTTATAGTGAAGACTGAATCGTCAGGTCGCCATCTGACGATTCGTTGTTCATTAGGTTTGAATTGTTTGATGCCCATCAAACGATTCACTCTTCACGGTGTTTAAATCGTTCGATCGCCATCAAACGATTCTGTCTTCATGTATATTGAATTTCGTCTTCCCGATAAACGAAAACGAATCTACAATGAATGTATATAAATATTTAAGGAGTGCGATAATTACACTTATTTGTATAATTAAAGTGTTGTCGCGCAGTTTGTTTTCGTTTTTAACTATTGATAAAATCAAAATATATCTGGTTTTTTTGGGGTAATAAGCCCGTGTTAATTTTGAATAATGTGTATTATTCATGATTATCTGTTTATTTACAGGGGGTTCTTGCAAGAGTTATTTGTGATATAGAAAGAGTTTTATGGTAATGATACCGTTTTTTATATATCATTAAACGAATAAAAGGGTGTTAAAATATGTATTTAAGAAAGGGAGCCTCGAAACCAATGAAACCTTCAATTACATGGATTGTTTTTTTGATATAGCTCGCTCGAGCAATGTATTAATCATTAAACTAATTATGTTATGGACACAAAGACTAATGGTTTTGGAGATATTTGGAAAGATGGTCAAATTGTAGAAGACGCACCAAAATGGGCAACCTATCGTAAGATTCAAGTAAAAGAATTTCCTTCACCTTTTAGAGGTAGTGCAGATCCTTTAGCAGATTCAATAGCTAAGGCAGTGAAGAAAATGGATCAATTGAAACCCGATGCAACAACCGGTGGTCCGGTATTTTTAGGAACAGATCCAACATTGCACTATACTTATCCTGAAGTTAAGAATGTAAAGATGCCGGAGAAAGGTGAACAACTAGATCAAGTAATTGATGAGGTTGTGAATTTGTTCCAAGGCGCACCTAACTGGGGAAATCCATTGACAATGTGTAACATCATACCTCAGTGTAATACTGCCGGTATTGTTGCATCTATGGTTAGTCAAATTTTTGCTCCTAATATCCTTGAAGGAGAATATTCATATAACGTACATAAAGCAGAGTTGGAAACTGCCGGTATGATTGCTAATCTTATCGGATGGGAACCAACAAAAGCCGGAGCTATTTATACATGGGGCGGTGGCGGCTGTTGGACATATGCAGTAAAATATGGTCTAACAAGAGTTTTGCCGGATTCACGTTACAAAGGTATTAGAACAGATGCTAAGATTCTTTGTTCGGAACAAGCACACTATGCACAACAAAATGCTTCAGACTGGATGGGTATTGGTATGGACAATGTAATCCGTATTAAAACAGATCCCGAAACAAATCAAATGGATGTGAAAGATCTTGCTTACGTGATGAAAGATCTTACATCAAGAGGTATTCCTGTTGCAACAGTGGTATGTACTATGGGTACAACAGATGCTTGTGCATTCGATCCTGTCGCAAAAGTGCGCGAAGTAATGGATCAATATCCTAATCCAAAAGGTTTTGGTAAAGCAATTCTGTATTGTGACTGCGTAGTGGGATGGTCATGGATTACATTCAAACATTATGATTTCGAAAAGAATCCGCTAGGCTTCTCTGCCAAAGTGCTTCCTGTACTTAAACGTAATGCAGAAATGTACAAAGAAATCTACTTTGCGGATGCAATTGGTGTAGACTTCCATAAATTAGGCTTTGCTCCGTATGTAAGTAGTTGCTTTGTTTATCAAAATGCGAAAGAATTTGAAGATTTACACCGTCGTGGTGAAGATGCTTATCTTCAAGTAAGAACTCCATATAACCCAATGTATTATACTTGTGAGGTTTCTCGTACAAGCTCTGGTTCATTGGCAGGTTGGGCTACTTTGAAGTATTTTGGTGTTGAAGGTTTCCAAGCAATCATTGGTGGTATCGAAGAGGTTAAATATCATTTGTATGATTTAATTCAACGAAGAGATGATATGGTTGTTGCGAATCCAGATGATACCGGATTTATTACCTTGTTCAGACCTTATCCGGCAGGTGTTGATGCTCGCAAACAATTTGAAGAAGAGTTGAACGATCCAAATAAACGTTCAGAGTTGATCAAGCATAATCGCATTATTCATGCAATTGGTGATAAACTTTACGAATGGTATCGTGAGGGTAAACAAATAAACGGTAAGTATACTCCGTACATGAGTTTCAGTACCGGATTTAGAACTACAAATTATAATAGAGACGAACATGATCCTGAAGCTGTAATTTATGCGATCAAATCATTCCCTATGAATGTATTTGTTACTCCTGAAGTAATGGATCATATGTTGGTTTGTGTTGAAGCTGCACGAGATGAAGTGATTAAAGAGTTTAATCAGATCTAAGCATCTTTTTCTAAATGTATATTCAATGATCTTCTTATTGATAATGATATAATTATAACGTGTGAAGAAGATGTATTGATTAAAATGTTTTGATATATAGTTTTAGAGAGGGGAGGTATTGTTTATCGGCCAAGGCTGATGATAAACAGGATTATTCCCCTCTTTTTTTATGTGAAAAAATTAAGCATATGGCAACAATACCAAATAAATCTGATACAGGAGGAAGTCCCGCAAAAAAAACGGCTGTTATTAGTGTAATGGCATTCGCAATCATGAATGTAACCACGATTGTAAGTTTAAGAGGAATGCCTTCTCAAGCTGAATACGGACTAACATCTATATTTTACTACCTATTTGCAGCAATCGTATTTTTGATTCCCGTTTCATTAGTAGCTGCAGAGTTGGCTTCTACTTTTCCTAAAAAGGGTGGTATTTTCCGTTGGGTAAGTGAAGCATTTGGTCCACGTTGGGGGTTTGCGGCAATTTACTATCAATGGCAAGCGATTGTAATTTGGTTCCCAACGGTTCTTATCTTTGCCGGGGTTTCAATTGCATATATCTGGTGGCCTGAAAGTTTTGACGCAAAATTGGCAGGAAACAAGTTGTATATGATTGTTGTATTGCTGGGTGTATATTGGTTAGCAACCTTGAATACTTTTAGAGGAATGAAGTCTTCTTCTAAGTTAAGTACAATGGGTGGTTTCTTTGGTACAATTATACCGGGTGCTATCTTGATCATTCTAGCGATTGTATATTTAGCAATGGGAAAACCGGTGTATCTACCGCTAGATAAACCTTTCTTTCCGGATTTTACCGATTTCAACAACTTGGTTTTAGCAGCAAGTGTGTTCTTGTTTTTTGCTGGGATGGAACAACAGGCTGTGCATATTGAACAGATGCGAAATCCGGCTCGTAACTATCCGATCTCCATATTAATTGCAACTGTTATTACCATTGTTATTTTTATTCTATGTACGCTGGCAGTTGGAATTATTATTCCGGAAAAGGATATTAATCTTACACAAACCTTATTGATTGCATATCGCGATTTGTGGGCAAATATCGGTTTGTCCTGGATGGGTAATATCATGGCTATTATGTTAGCATTTGGTGTTTTAGGTCAGGTGAGTGTTATTATAGCCGGTCCATCAACAGGGCTTTTGGCTGTAGGCAAGGCCGGTTATTTACCTAAGTCTATGCAAAAAACAAACCATCACGGTATTCAGGTTCCTATTTTATTGGTTCAAGGTATCTTTATTACAATTCTGACTTTCGTAATGACGGTACTCCCTTCTGTTCAGTCTGCTTATCAAATATTGGGACAGTTGGCGACAATCATTTATCTGATTATGTACATTATTATGTATGTAGCTGTAATTAGATTGCGTTATACACAACCAAATAAAATAAGACCGTTTAAGATTCCCGGTGGTTGGGTTGGTATATGGATTGTTGGAATACTTGGTTTGATAGGAGCTCTTATTGCTACGCTTGTTAGCTTTATTCCTCCATCACAAATATCTACAGGTAGTCCGGCGGTTTATGTTGGCATCTTAATCTTAGGTACTTTATTCTTTGGAGTAATACCTTTCATCATCTATGCACGACATAAAAAAGCATGGAAAGATCCGAATTCTGATTTCGAACCTTTTGACTTTGAATTGGAAGGACGTAAACCTAGCCAAGTTTCTAAATGGCCTGCCGGATATGTTCCTTCAGCAAATCAAGAGCGTGTGGCTACTGAGCCAAAGAACTAATATTAGAAGGAAGATACAGACTCAAGGAATGCGAGAAGACTATATATGGAGAAAATAAAGATTGGAATAAATGGACTAGGAAGAATTGGTCGAATGATACTAAGAGCTGCATTGGAGCGCGATGATGTAGAAGTTGTCGGAATCAATGATCTTTCGAAGATTGATGACTTAATATATCTGATAAAGTATGATACACCACATGGACCTATTAATGACGCAATTCATAGAGAAAAAGATTTACTTGTTGTATCTGGAAAATCTATAAGGGTTACATCAGAGCCTAATCCGGTGAATTTAAAATGGGATGAGGTAGGTGCTGCATTTGTGATAGATGCTACTGGTCGGTTTCTTACAAGTGAGTGTGCGAAGTTACACCTCCATGCGGGTGCTAAATTTGTTGTCATGTCGGCTCCTCCAAAAGATGAAACTCCAATGTTTGTATGCGGAGTGAATTTGAAGAGTTATTCGGGAGAGCAAATTGTGTCTAACGCTTCGTGTACGACTAATTGTCTTGCTCCTTTGGCTAAAGTGATAAACGATCAGTTTGGTATTCTAGAAGGATTGATGACAACGATTCATCCGGTAACTGCAACTCAATGTACGGTAGATTCTTTTTCTAAAAGGGACTACCGTGCAGGACGAGCTTCCGGAACAAATATAATACCTTATACAACCGGCGCTGCTAAATCGATAGGGAAAGTGATTCCTGATCTAAATGGACGACTTACCGGTATTTGTTTTCGTATTCCTACGCTAGATGTCTCTGCGATTGATCTTACTGTAAAACTGAATATGCCTGCATCAATGGAGGATATTCGAGTTGCAATAAAGACTGCTTCAGAGACAAACTTTAAAGGAATTATTGGTTATACTGAAGACTTGGTGGTTTCTTCTGATTTCATGGGAGAAAAAAGACCATGCGTTTTTGATGCAAAAGCGAGTATAGCCTTAAATGATTCATACGTGAAGATTATCGCTTGGTACGATAATGAAATTGGTTATTCAAATAAATTATTAGATCTAATAAGGTATATAGATTTACATCGTAGTTTACATTCTTAAATAATTAGTGGTTTTTTAGGATTGTTTTTATGTATACCGGATATGGAGCTTAGGCTTACATATCCGGTATTTTTATGTAATGATTTGATCTTATTTCTTCCAGAAGCTTTCGATTTCTTCAAGGGTTTTGCCTTTGGTTTCGGGAACGAACTTCCATACAAACCATGCGGCAAGGATACCCATTGTTCCGTATACGGCATAGGCGAATCCATGATGGAAGTGTTCGGTCAAGTAGGCATTCTCATTGAGGATAGGGAATGTCCATGATACAAGGAAGTTTGCCAACCATTGTACGGCCACAGCGATTGATAGTGCTCCACGAATAGAGTTTGGAAATATCTCTGCAAGGAGTACCCATGCTACCGGTCCCCAAGAGACAGCAAAGGATGCTGTGTAAATAAGCATAAAGATAAGGGTAGTCAATCCTACTTGTTCGAAATAGAAGGTTAGTGCGAGTGCAAACATACTGATCGACATTCCGGCTGCACCAATAATCATCAGAGGTTTGCGACCGAAACGGTCTACCGTAAGAATGGCAACTACTGTAAATGTAAGGTTGATGATTCCGACAATTATAGTTTGCAATAGTGACGCATCTGTGCCTGAGCCGATCGTGCGGAAGATTTCCGGAGCATAGTATAATACGACGTTGATGCCGACAGCTTGCTGAAATACGGAAATAAGGATACCGATAATAATAACAGCCCATCCGAAGGACAACCATGGCATGTTCTTCTCTACAAGTGTATCCTTGATTTGAATCATTTCTCGTTTGGCTTCAACAGCTCCGTATAAACGGGTAAGAACGTTCTCGGCTTCCTGTGTTTCATTTTTGAACATGAGAAAGCGAGGTGTTTTAGGTACAAAGAATAGTAAAACGAAGAATAATACACTTGGGATAAGCTCTGAGGCAAACATCCAACGCCATCCGATGGTGTCGAGCCAGGTTGCGTCGCCTTGCAATGCAATGAAGTAATTGACAAAGTATACAACGAGCATACCGAAAATAATGGCGAATTGATTCAATGAAACCAGCTTACCGCGAATGGCGGCAGGTGCTATTTCGGCTATGTACATCGGTGAAAGCATTGAGGCGAGTCCTACGCCTACGCCTCCTACGATTCTAAAAAAGATAAGAGAAGCAACGGTCGGAATATCGAACGGTGCAAAGTAATCGGGTAATGCGGAACCCAAGGCTGATATTGAGAATAAGAATGCAGCCAGGATAAGACCATTGCGTCGTCCCATGTGTTGACTGATGGGACCGCCCAACATACCGCCGACGATACATCCGATCAATGCGCTCGAAATGATAAATCCTTTGATGGCACTTGCCATGTTGTCGGTGAGTCCGTATACTTCTCTAAGAGGAGTTACAAAAAAGTGATCGAGAGCTTGTGTTGTTCCGGATATAACAGCCGTATCGTATCCAAAGAGTAATCCGCCGAGCGTTGCAACCAGTGTGATCCCGATTACAAAGCGGGTGTTGAATGTTGTGTTGTTCATGGTGTAGGTATTATGAAATAAAAAAAACAGACCGTTCGAAGCCGTGTATTTTAGGCTTTCAAACGGTCTGTAAATATAATGATAATTAGATATGCTGGTTAAGGATGCATTCGAATAGTTCTTGTTTTCCGCTGCGAGTTTGTGGTTCGCCGTTTTTCAAAGCGTACGAACGCAAGTCTTCAAGTGTAAGTTTTCCTGTTTCGAATGCTTCACCTTCTCCTTGATCGAAAGAAGCATAGCGCTCTTTTCTCATCTTCAAATAATCGGAGTGTTCAAGCAC
>DLYT01000001.1:24611-26104 GCA_003447595.1 Porphyromonadaceae bacterium | reverse complement strand
CCGTGACCAAGTCCGCCGCCTTGAAGCAATACCAACCAAGCTTCAGTTAGTTCTTGGATGTTCATTGGGAATTGGTCTGTATCCCATCCGTTTTGATAGTCTCCACGGTTTGCGTCGATACTTCCTAGCATACCGGCATCTACACATGCTTGCAATTCGTGTTCGAATGTGTGCTGTGCTAGTGTTGCGTGGTTCACTTCAATGTTAAGTTTGAAGTCTTTGTCAAGGTTGTAATGACGAAGGAAGCCTATTACGGTTTCTGCATCGAAGTCGTATTGGTGCTTTGTAGGCTCCATTGGTTTCGGTTCGATCAGGAATGTTCCTTTGAATCCTTGTTTGCGTGCATAGTCACGAGCCATGGTTAGCATCATTGCTAAGTGTTCTTTTTCACGCTTCATATCGGTGTTAAGCAAAGTCATATATCCTTCGCGTCCACCCCAGAATACATAGTTTTCTCCGCCTAATGCAATGGTTGCGTCGATTGCGTTTTTAATTTGTGTTCCGGCATATGCTACTGCATCGAAGTCTGGATTTGTAGCAGCTCCGTTCATATAACGATGGTGGCTGAATACATTTGCTGTACCCCAAAGTAGTTTGATACCTGATTCTTGTTGTTTTTGCTTTGCATATTCAACCATCGTGTGAAGACGTTTTTCGCCTTCTTCGATGGTGTCGCCAAGCTCTATTAGGTCTACATCGTGGAAGCAGTAGTATGGAATTCCGATTTTTGTCATGAACTCAAAGGCTGCGTCCATTTTGTCTTTGGCTCTTTCTTCTGCTGTTGTTGCTTCGTCCCATGGGAAGAATTTGGTTGCTCCGCCAAACGGATCTCCACCGTCTCCGCAAAGGGTGTGCCAGTAAGCCATTGAAAAGCGGAAGTGTTCTTTCATGGTTTTACCCATTACGATACGGTTAGCATCGTAAAACTTAAATGCCAATGGGTTTTTAGACTCTTTTCCTTCAAATTTGATCTTTCCAATACCCGGAAAGAACTCTTTTTTTCCTGTTACGATATTCATGGTATGAATTATATAATTTGTAAATGCTTAGTTGTTTAATGCTGTTTGAAGATGTTGTTTCCATGTTTCATATGCATCGGCATATGCTTGTTGGTTTTTCAGATCCGGCTCTGCTACGTCGATACGTCGAAGCGTTTCGAAGGCTTCTGCAGGTGTTTTGTATATTCCGCAACCAATACCGGCTCCTCGTGCTGCGCCAATAGAACCGTCGGTGTCGTATAGTTCGATCATCGAGTTGTTGATGGTTGCCACGGCTGTGCGGAAAAGTGGACTGAGATACATATTTGCATGTCCGGCTTTGATTACATGGGTTTGGATGCCTACTTGCTTGAGTATGTCGATTCCATATCTAAAGGAAAAGGCAATTCCTTCTTGTGCGGCACGCATCAAATGACTTCTGTCGTGTATGTTGTAGTTGATTCCATGCATCGATGCTGCGATTTCTTTATTGGCCAACATGCGCTCGGCTCCATT
>DLYT01000001.1:11565-24266 GCA_003447595.1 Porphyromonadaceae bacterium | reverse complement strand
GGGGTATAGTTGACGTGAGCAAAACTGTTTACGCGTGACTGTGCATCGTATGCTACTTGATCACTGATACCATATACCACACCCGATGTGCCTGCTGTAGAAGCAATCTCTCCCGGGTTTAATACATTTAATGATAATGCATTGTTTGGTTGATCTCCGGCACGATAGGTAACGGGGATTCCTGCGGTCAAGTTTAGGTCTGCCGCGGCTGTAGCTGTGACTTCGCCCTGCATGCCAAAAGTGGGAACTAAAGGTGCTAGGATTGATTCTGAAAAGCCGAACGCGTTTAGCAATGGCTTCGAAATACATTTATCCTTGAAGTCCCAAAAGATTCCTTCGGAAAGACCCGATCGAGTTGTGGTTGCCATATTGGTCAAACGCATGGCAATATAGTCTCCAGGAAGGAGGATCTTATCTATTTTCTCAAATATGTGAGGTTCGTTCTCTTTGATCCAAGCTAATTTTGAAGCGGTGAAGTTGCCCGGAGAGTTGAGCAAATGCGAAAGACAGTAGTCGCTTCCTAATTTGTTGAATGCATTATTTCCATAAGGAACACCTCGACTGTCGCACCAAATGATAGCCGGACGTAATACGTTGCCCTCTTTGTCGATAACGACGAGTCCGTGCATCTGATATGAGATACCGATTCCCTTTATTTCTTTGGGGTCTATTTTTGCTGTTGAAAGTATCGAGTGTGTGGCAAGCTTTAGGTTTTTCCACCACGCTTCGGGATGTTGCTCTGCCCATCCGGCTTTGTGGGCAATGATTTCCATTTCCGTTTTAGGGAAGAAGTCTGTGGCAATACATTGGCCGGTTTGTGTATCTACGAGTGATGCTTTAACCGACGAACTGCCTATGTCGTATCCGATTGTATACATAAGTGTGTTGTTAAATCTACATGGTAATAAAAGGTTGTCTCGATAAATATAGAGATTTAATTGAGATCGCGTAACGTTTTGTAATATAAATAATTTAGGGTAGATGAGGGGTGTGTTGAAATTATGTGTAGACTGTACACTAAAGTCTTTGAGGAAGTATTAAAATTACAAGGATGATTGGCGTGGATATTGTTAGTTGTAATCTACAATAAGTAGGCACATGTAAAAAAAGTTAACGGGAGCACTCAGTTTAGAGAGTACCCCCGTTGTAAGATCTTATTTAGAATGATCTGAATTACAATTTAGCACGGATTGCTTCGCTTTCTTTTTCGAAACCTGGTTTGTTTAATAGAGCAAACATGTTCTTTTTGTATGCTTCTACTCCAGGTTGGTCAAATGGATTAACGCCTAGTAAGTAGCCGCTGATACCACAAGCCTTCTCAAAGAAATAGAATAATTGGCCAATGTAGAATGCATCTAGTTTTGGCATGTCAATCTTCATGTTTGGAACACCACCGTCTACGTGTGCTAGTTGAGTTCCTAACTCTGCCATTTTGTTCACAAAGTCTACACGTTTACCTGCAAGGAAGTTCAAACCGTCAAGGTCTGCGCTGTCTGTAGGGATTTCAACGCAATGATCAGGAGTTTCAACAGAGATTACTGATTCGAAAATAGTACGTTCACCTTCTTGAATCCATTGTCCCATTGAGTGAAGATCGGTTGTTAAGTCTACCGCAGCAGGGAAAATACCTTTGTGTTCTTTACCTTCACTTTCACCGTAAAGTTGTTTCCACCATTCGCCGATATAATGAAGTTTTGGATGGAAGTTACAAAGGATTTCAATTTTTTTACCGTCTTTGTAAAGTTCATTACGTGTTACAGCATATAGAGCAGAAAGGTTTTGTTCGAATGGAACGTCTGCGCCAGTTGCTTTTTCCATAGATGCAGCTCCGGCAACAAGCTCTCTGATTGAGAAGCCGGCAGCAGCGATAGGAAGTAAACCTACCGGAGTAAGAACAGAGAAACGGCCTCCTACATTATCAGGGATGATAAATGTTTTGTAACCTTCTTGGTCTGCCAATGTGCGAAGTGCACCTTTTGCAGCATCGGTAACAGCAACGATTCTGTGTTTTGCTTCTTCTTTGCCAACAGCAGTTTCCAATTGGTTTTTAAGAATGCGGAAAGCTAAAGCAGGTTCGGTTGTTGTTCCTGATTTTGAGATGTTGATAATTCCGAATTGTTTTCCTTGAAGGAATTGAGACAATTCGAAAAGATAATCTTCACCAATATTTTGACCTGCATATACGATAACAGGATTCTTACGGTCTCTTTGCAACCAATCGAAGCTATTGCTTAAAGCATCGATTACAGCTTTTGCTCCAAGGTAGCTTCCGCCAATACCAACAACTACGATTACTTCACATTTTGCACGTAGCGTAGCAGCTGTTGCTTCGATGTCGGCAAGATGCTCTTCTGTAATTGAAGAAGGCAAATGCAACCAACCAAGGAAGTCATTACCACGACCAGAGCCGTTTTCTAATATTTCAATACACTCTTTTGCTTTAGAAGCTTGAGCTTCAATTTGGGCTTTTGTTACATGACCCAATGCTTTTTCAATATGTAAGCTAATGTTCTTCATATAATTGATGTTTGAATAGAACCTTCTAAAAAGAGAAAAGCTCTCAGTCCGAATTCACATAGAACAGGATTGAGAGCTTTTATTTATCATTTAAATCTTTCGGTAAGTTGCTTGATCACTGCTGTAGGTGACTTCTTGTCGTAGAGAATCTCATATACAGCATCCAGAATAGGCATATCTACCTGGTATTTCTCGTTGATTTCTTTGATACATTTAGTACCATAGTATCCTTCTGCAATCATTTCCATTTCGAGCTGAGCTGTTTTAACGGAATAGCCTTTCCCGATCATTGTACCGAATGTACGGTTACGACTGAATCGAGAGTAAGCTGTTACGAGCATATCTCCTAAATAAGCAGAATCACTGATATCACGCTTTAAAGGATGTATTGCTTGAACAAAGCGATCCATTTCTTGGAGTGCATTTGAGATAAACACAGCCTGAAAGTTGTCTCCGTATTTTAAGCCATGGCAAATACCGGCAACAATAGCATATACATTCTTTAATACAGAAGCATATTCGATACCGATAACATCGTCACTAACAGATGTTTTTACATATGAATTGGTGAATACTTTCGACATCACTTCTGCATTTGCAATATTAGGACATCCTACGGTAAGGTAAGAAAGTCGTTCTAATGCAATTTCTTCAGCATGACACGGACCACCTAGTACAGCAATATTCTCGACCGAAGCCTTAAAAAAGTCGGCAAAATAGTCAGATACCAACTGATTTTCATCGGGTACAATCCCTTTGATTGCCGAGATGATAAATTTATCATTTAGGCTTGTTTTTACTTTCTTTAAGTGCTGCTTAAGGAAAGGTGAAGGGGTTGCGAAGATCAAGGTGTCTGAGTCCTTAATTGCCTGATTGATGTTGGAGTAGAAGTTGATCTTACTTGTATCAAACTTAACTCCTGTCAGGTAATAAGGGTTATGTCCTAATCGCTTAAATTCGTCAATGCGGTCAGGGCGACGTACATACCAATTGATACTATCCTGTGTGGAAAGTACAATTTTAGCAAGAGCAGTAGCCCAGCTGCCTCCCCCCATTATGGCTATTTTTCCTGGCAATTTCATGACTTTCTTTTTACTTAAGTCTGTCTCTGTCTTCTGGTGCCGATTATGCTTGTTGAGCATTTGCGATCCATCCTTCTACTTCTTCAGCTTTCGGATTTGACAGTTCGAGCTTGTATTTTTTATTTAATTCACACATCTCTTGTCTTACTTTGTTCGCATTTGCTCCGGCAAATGTTTCAAGTGTAAGATAGCCTGCTTTATACAAAACTGGTACCCAGTCGGTAGGTACACCAAGAGCTGCAAATTTTTCTACTGAGTCTTTCTTTTGAGTCTTCTCCGGACGCATTTGTGGGAAGAAAAGTACTTCCTGAATGCTGATTTGTCCTGTTAGAAGCATAACAAGGCGGTCCATACCGATACCCATACCCGATGTTGGAGGCATACCATACTCCAAAGCACGGATAAAGTCATTGTCGATAAACATCGCTTCATCGTCTCCTTTTTCTGAAAGCTTCAATTGATCTTCGAAACGTTGGCGTTGATCGATTGGATCATTTAGCTCAGAATAAGCATTTGCAAGTTCTTTACCATTCACCATCAATTCGAAACGTTCTGTTAGTTCCGGATTGTCGCGGTGTTTTTTAGTAAGAGGAGACATCTCGATTGGATAATCGGTGATAAATGTAGGTTGGATATATTTTCCTTCACATTTTTCGCCGAAGATCTCATCAATAAGTTTTCCTTTACCCATTGTTTCGTCTTGCTCAATGCCCAATTGTTTGCATACATCACGCAATTGATCTTCGTTCATATCAGCAATATCAATTCCTGTATGATCTTTAATCGCATCGATCATGGTTACACGTTTGTAAGGAGCTTTGAAGTTGATAACGTTGTCTCCAACCTTAACTTCTGTTGTACCCAATACATCCATGCAGATTTTTTCAAGCATTTGTTCTGTAAATGCCATCATCCAATTGTAGTCTTTGTAAGCTACATAAATTTCCATTGCAGTAAACTCCGGATTGTGAGTTCTGTCCATACCTTCATTACGGAAGTTACGTGAAAATTCATATACGCCTTCAAAACCGCCAACGATCAATCTTTTCAAATAAAGCTCGTTTGCGATACGAAGATACAATGGAATATCCAATGCATTGTGATGTGTAATAAACGGACGTGCCGCAGCACCACCCGGTATATTTTGCAACACAGGAGTGTCTACTTCTAAATAACCTCTCTGATTGAAGAATTCTCTCATCGAGTTGAAGATTTTGGTACGTTTAACAAATATGTCTTTTACATCTTCGTTTACGACCAAGTCAACATAACGTTGACGATAGCGTTGTTCCGGATCTGTGAAACCGTCATATACAACACCATCTTTTACTTTTACAACAGGAAGTGGGCGAAGTGATTTAGCAAGAACGGTTAGTTCTTTTGCATGAATCGAGATTTCTCCCATTTGTGTGCGAAACACATATCCTTTGATACCGATATAGTCTCCAATATCAAGCAAACGCTTGAATACTGTAGTGTAAAGTTCTTTATCTTCGCCCGGACAGATATCGTCACGAGTGATGTATACCTGGATTCTGCCTTCAGAGTCTTGTAATTCGACAAAAGAAGCTTTACCCATGATACGACGGCTCATAATACGGCCGGCGATAGATACTTCGCGAGGCTCCGCGTCATCTTGAAAAGCCTCTTTTATTTCGGTTGAATGTGCATTTGTTACATACTCGGCTGCCGGGTAAGGCTCAATTCCGCACTTACGCAGCTCTTCCATACTATTGCGTCGAACAATCTCCTGTTCGCTTAATTCTAATAGATTCATTCCGATTACATTTTTCCAAATATCTCGCAAAAATAGAAAACTTTACTCTTTTTGCCGAATTTCTACAAGCAAAATTTATAAAACCTATTTATTCAGAGATAGAAAGTGTTGTTTTAATGCATGTGAAATATCTTCAAAAGTGTTTGCAGGAACAAAAAAACGCACATCCTTTCCGCTTTTTACAGCCTCGCGAATAAATGTTGAAGAAACTTCAATCAAAGGAGCGTTTACCTGTTTTACATTTTGTTGTTCACATGAGATTGATATATTATAACCGCTTCGTGGATATACCAAAACTTCAAACTCATTGATCAGTTGTTCGAAATCTTTCCATTTGTCAATAACGGCCCAATTGTCGGCTCCCATGATAAGAGAAAAACAACGATTGGGATGTTCTTGTTGTAAGGCCTTCAACGTTTTGATCGTATAGTGTGGGGCCGGAAGATTAAATTCGAAATCACTTACTTTAAAATGAGGATAATTTCCAATTGCCTTTTGAGCAATTTCCAAACGAATGGTATCACCAAGCAGGTCTTTTTTGTCTTTGAGAGGGTTGTGTGGAGTGATGAGAAACCACACTTCGTCTAATCCCTCAAATTCACATAAGTAATTGGCAAGCGCCAAGTGACCTATGTGAATGGGATTGAAAGAACCTGAATAAATTCCGGTCTTTATCATTATGCTTATTTTTGCAGAAATTCGCGAATGGTATTCAGCGCTTCTTGTTGTGCCTTTTCGAGGTCATCGTTCACGATCACAACATCGAATTTCGGAGCAAAACCTAGTTCGAATTCGGCTTTAGCCAAGCGGCTTTCAATTACATCTTGAGCATCGGTGCCGCGACCTTCAAGTCGTTTGCGCAACTCTTCGATGCTTGGAGGTTGAATGAAAACAGAGAGAGCTCTTTCGCCATAGAATTTTTTGATGTTACATCCACCTACCACATCTACGTCAAAAATAACATTGTTTCCGGTCGAAGTAATACGGTCTACCTCACTTTTAAGTGTTCCATAAAAGCGATCTGTATATACTTCTTCGTATTCCAGAAAATCATCATTTGCAATCTTTGAGCGAAACTCTTCAGGAGATAGAAAGTAATATTCAACTCCATGTTTTTCTTCTCCGCGAGGATCTCTGCTGGTTGCAGAAATTGAAAACTGAAGATTCAGATTTTGCTTTAAAAGAAAGTTGATGATAGTGGATTTACCTGATCCTGATGGTGCCGAAAATATAATAAGTTTTCCTTGCATAGTTAGTTTTTAATGTTGGAATTAAAGAACGTTGAGCACTTGCTCTTTGATTTGTTCTAGTTCATCTTTCATTTCAACAACGATACGTTGCATTTCGGCATGATTAGACTTAGAGCCTAACGTATTAATCTCACGCCCCATTTCCTGTGCAATAAAACCAAGTTTCTTGCCTTGACCTTTTCCACTTTTCAAGGTTGAAAGGAAATAGTTTAAGTGATTATTCAAACGCGTTTTCTCTTCATTAACATCTAATTTCTCGATGTAGTAGATCATCTCTTGTTCGAAACGATTCTTGTCATAATCGAAGTTTTCTATTTTTTGAAGCGCGTCGGTGATACGAGTTTTGATTTTTTCCAAACGCTCACCTTCATAATCTGCAACTTGAGCAAGCAAAGCACGTATGTTGTCGATCTTTTGGATAAACAGTTTTTCTAGCATTGCACCCTCTTGTTTGCGAAAATCACAAAGCGCATTGATTGCATCTTGAATAGCGGCATGTAAAAGATTCCATTCCGATTCATCTAGTTCAGCAATCTCTGTTTTAATTGCGTCGGGAAGACGAAGTAATGTTTGAAACCAGTCGGCCGGTAGGGCTACACCAAGTTTGTCAGCAACCTCCTTGATTTGGTTGTGATAACTTTCTATCGCGGAAAAGTTGATCTGCGTAGGCGTGTCTTTTCCAAGATGTTCGATATAAACACTAAATTCAATTTTTCCGCGTTCAAGCTTTTGAGCAAGTTCATTACGGATTAGCATCTCTTTTTCTTTGTATACACCTGGTATACGAGTTGAAAGATCAAGCTGTTTGCTATTTAACGATTTAATTTCTATCGTAACTTTCTTATTTGGAAGTTCGGCTATTTTCTTGCCGAATCCGGTCATAGACTGTATCATTTGCTGAAAAGTTTCTGCAAAGTTACTTTTTATTTCTAACTATCTTTTTGGTTCAACGGCAAAAATGTACATTTGTAGAATAAAAAATAGAGTAAAACTGTATGGGTTGCATATTAAATATAGAAACTTCAACAAATATTTGTTCCGTAGCGCTTACTGTTGAAGATGAGGTTGTTTTCTCAAAAGAATCATTTGAGGGGCCTTCACATGCTACACTTTTGGGTGTATTTGTAGAAGAGGCTTTGGCCTTTATTGATGCAAACAATCTAAAGCTCGTTGCAGTGGCTGTAAGCTGTGGCCCGGGTTCATATACCGGACTGAGAATAGGGGTATCTATGGCTAAAGGTTTATGTTTTGGTTATGGGTTGCCACTAATTTCGATACCAACACTTCAATTGCTTGCAAATAAGGCAATCTCTGTATGTCAAGGAGAAGATCAAATTTATTGTTCGATGTTAGATGCTCGACGTATGGAAGTATATGCGGCAATGTTTGACAATAAATTGAATCAACTAAGAGCAACGGCTGCCGATATTGTTGATGAAAATACCTATGCAGAATGGCTAAAGAGCAACAAAGTATGCTTCTTTGGTAATGGTGCTGCAAAATGTATGGATGTTATAGCTTCAGATAATGCAATCTTATTAGAAGGCATTGAACCATTGGCCTCAGATATGGCTAGCTTATCGGCTAAAGCATTTGCAGAAAACAAATTCGAGGATGTCGCTTATTTCGAACCTTTTTATTTGAAGGAATTCGTAGCCACAGTCGCAAAGAATAAAGTGCTTTGAAATAAATGATTATATTTGCGAATAAAGAAAAGAAACATCTGAATGAGATATAATACAGAACAAAAGAAATTGTCGTTGCCCGAATACGGTCGTAATATCCAGAATATGGTAGACTATTGTCTTACGATTCAAGATAGAGGGGAACGCAAACGTTGTGCAAATTCAATCATAAACATCATGGGAAATATGTTTCCACACTTACGTGATGTGAATGACTTCAAACATATTCTTTGGGATCATCTTGCGATTATGGCCGACTTCAAACTTGATATTGATTATCCCTATGAAGTAATTAAAAAGGAAGATCTCTACACAAGACCAAAACGTCTGCCATATAATAATCTAAGAATTAGATATCGTCATTATGGTCGTATTCTAGAGTCAATGATCAAGGAGGCAAGAGAATATCAAGATGGTGCTAAAAAAGAGCAGTTAGTACAATTGCTAGCCAACCATATGAAGAAATCATTCTTGACTTGGAACAAGGAAGTTGTAGACGATGCGAAGATTTTTGATGATTTGGATGAGTTGTCGGAGGGAGGCATTGTACTAGACGAGGAGTTGCATAAACTAACCGAGTCGCGAGATATATTATCTAGAAGAAATAAGATGATTAAAAGAGCGGGTAAATAACCGCTTTTTTTTATCCTATAAGATTAGAAATCTGTTTTATAGAGAAAGAGGCAGTTTTCAGCATATGAGATACTTTTTCTCTGCAATCGAAGATTTCAATGTAACTAGAATGAGGAGTCTAACTCATTCGAATACAATATTTCAAGCATGGCATCATTTGTAATAGAAGGAGGGTATCAGCTTTCGGGCGAGATTATACCACAAGGAGCAAAAAATGAGGCATTGCAAGTTATTTGTGCGGTGCTGTTAACATCGGAAGTTGTAACAATAAGCAATGTTCCTGATATATTAGATGTAAATAATCTGATTCAGTTACTGAGAGATATGCGTGTAAAAGTAGAGCGCATTTCTCCGGATACATATACATTTCAAGCAGATAATGTAGATTTAGAATATCTGCAAACAGAAGAATTCCTTCGTAAGAGTGCGTCTTTACGAGGTTCGGTTATGATCGTTGGCCCAATGGTAGGTCGCTTTGGTAAAGCACTAATCCCTAAACCCGGAGGTGATAAGATTGGCCGTCGTCGTCTCGATACACATTTTGTAGGAATCAATAAACTAGGAGCAACTTTTACATACAATCCCGACAAGCAGATTTATGAAATAGAAGCTCAAAAGTTGCGTGGTACTTATATGCTACTTGATGAAGCATCGGTAACCGGAACAGCCAATATCATCATGGCTGCAGTTTTGGCAGAAGGAGTTACCACGATTTACAATGCCGCATGTGAGCCATATGTTCAGCAGTTATGTAAAATGTTGAATGCTATGGGAGCCGAGATTTCAGGTATCGGATCCAATCTGCTTACCATTAGCGGAGTAAAAGAGTTGGGCGGATGTTCACATCGCATACTCCCTGATATGATTGAAGTTGGAAGCTTTATTGGTATGGCCGCAATGACAGGGTCTGAAATTACAATAAAAGACGTAGCCTATAATGAGCTAGGTATTATACCGGATGCGTTTCGTCGTTTAGGTATCACCATCGAGCAACGTGGGGATGATATTCACATACCACATCACGAATCATATAATATTGATACATTCATCGATGGATCTATTATGACGATTGCCGATGCTCCATGGCCGGGCCTTACGCCAGACTTGTTGAGTGTCTTTTTAGTTGTTGCAACACAAGCAAACGGAAGCGTTCTTATTCACCAAAAGATGTTTGAAAGTCGTTTGTTTTTTGTCGACAAACTAATTGATATGGGAGCACAGATTATATTATGTGATCCGCATCGAGCAACGGTAATCGGACATGGCAATCGATTCAAACTTCGTGGCACAACAATGACATCTCCTGATATCAGAGCAGGTATCGCGTTGTTGATTGCGGCAATGAGTGCGCAAGGTACAAGCCGTATTCACAACATCGATCAAATTGATCGCGGTTATCAAGATATTGATAAACGATTAAATGCATTGGGTGCACGTATCACCCGTTTGTAATTTATCAACTAAAACTGGATTTAATAAAACTATGATACGAGAAGAAGACGTAATCAGCATTGGTTCTTTTGTTAAACCTCACGGCGTAAAAGGCGAAATCGCGTTTGCTTTTACGAGTGATGTGTTTGATCGAGCAGAATGCCCATTTCTTATTTGCGACATGGATGGAATTTTGGTTCCATTCTTCGTAGAAGACTACAGATTTAAAGGGAGCGAAACAGCACTGATTAAGTTTGAAGGAGTAGACACGGAGGAAAGAGCAAAAATGTTTGCCGGCAAAGAAGTTTATTTTCCAAAGGATCAAGTTCCCGTAGAGGAAGATGATGAATACACTTGGCAATACTTCGAAGGGTTTACGTTACTTACCGAAGCAAATGGCGAAATCGGAACCATCACAGAAGTAGATGAGTCAACTCAAAACATTCTTTTCACCGTAGAAGGTAAATATGGAGAAGTTTTGATTCCGGCAGCCGAAGAGTGGATTCTCGGAGTAGACCATGAAGCGAAACAAATGCTGATGGTTTTGCCCGAAGGACTTTTATCCATGTAGTCTATAGTCTAACGAAATATTGTGTATAAACAATCGATATGGCAAAGAAGTATACGAAAAGGGATTCCTTCTGGAAACGAATCCGCTTTAAATACAAACTTTCTTTCTTAAACGAGAACACACTCGAGGAAGTCTTTTCATTAAGACTATCCCAACTTTCGGTATTTATGGTGATCGCGTTGGTTATTATTATGGTGATTGTAATCACTTCTACGATTATTATCACCACGCCGATACGTAACTACTTGCCGGGTTATCTAGATGTGGAAGTAAGAAAAGAAATTGTGTCGAATGCACTACGCGCCGATTCTTTAGCACAAGCCCTCGATCAGCAGTCTCTTTATTTAAATAATGTAGCTGCGATCTTACGAGGAGATATAGAAATAGATTCCATTCAAGATATAAAAGATGTAACACTAGTTCAGTCCGACTTTAATATCCCCGAGGGAGAAAAAGAGGGTGAGTTTGTGAAGAAGTTTGAGGAGGAAGAGAAGTATAACCTGTCAGTCATGCAACCAACAAAGGTTCCTGTCGAGGGAGTCTTCTTTTACAAGCCGGTAAGCGGAATTGTATCTTCAAAATTCGACGCATCAATCAAACACTACGGTATAGATATTGCCGCATCGCCCAAAGAGAGTGTATTGGCTACACTCGATGGTACGGTAGTATATACCGGATTTGATGCGAATGCCGGAAACATAATTCAGGTACAGCACAAAAACGGATTTATATCGATTTATAAGCATAACGATAAGTTGTTGAAAAAAATGGGTGATCATGTCGTAGCAGGAGAAGCAATAGCTTTGGCCGGGAATACCGGAGAGTTGACGACAGGACCTCACCTTCATTTCGAATTGTGGTATAAAGGAGCTCCGGTCGACCCCGAAGAGTATATCGCATTTTAAAGAACAGATTTTGTATGAAAAGACAAATCGCAATTTTGGGTTCTACAGGTTCTATTGGAACCCAGGCCTTGGAGGTTATAAAAGAACATTCCGATTTATTTGAAGTATACGCACTAACAGCCAATAATAACGTAGATCTACTCATCAGACAAGCTCGCGAGTTTATGCCTGAAGTAGTAGTGATCGCTAACGAAACAAAATATCCGGAGTTAAAAGAAGCTCTCGAAGATTTACCAATCAAGGTATGGGGAGGTTCTGATGCGATTGCACAAGTGGTACAAGCCGGACCGATTCATATGGTTTTGACCGCTATGGTCGGATATTCAGGTTTGAAGCCTACCATTGCAGCAATTAAAGCAAAAAAAGCAATCGCCTTAGCAAACAAAGAAACGCTTGTTGTGGCAGGAGGATTAATCACTCAACTTGCCAATGAGAACCAAGTGCCTATTTTGCCGGTAGATTCAGAACATTCGGCTATCTTTCAATGCATGGCAGGAGAGTGGAACAATCCGATCGAACGAATCTTGCTTACAGCTTCGGGCGGTCCGTTTCGTACAACCTCATTGCAAGAATTGGCACATGTAACCAAAGCACAAGCCTTGAAACACCCCAACTGGGATATGGGAGCAAAGGTTACAATCGATTCGGCAACGTTGATGAACAAAGGCTTTGAGATGATCGAAGCAAAATGGCTTTTCGATGTAAAGCCGGAGCAAATAGAAGTTGTGGTACATCCGCAATCGATCATTCACTCAATGGTTGAGTTTGAAGATGCCTCTATTAAAGCACAACTCGGTCTGCCAGATATGAAGTTGCCAATTCGTTACGCATTTTCATATCCGCAACGCCT
>DLYT01000001.1:7575-11374 GCA_003447595.1 Porphyromonadaceae bacterium | reverse complement strand
AAAGCTCCACGTCTTAGCTTTACGCAATACAACGAGTTTACTTTTGAGCAGCCCGATATGATGCGTTTCCGTAATTTAGCTTTTGCGTACGAAGCCATTAAAACAGGCGGAAATATGCCATGCATACTTAATGCGGCCAACGAAGTCGTGGTGGATGCCTTTTTGAAAGATCAAATCGGATTCTTGCAAATGAGTGATGTGATTGAACAAACCATGCAGAAAGCCGATTATATTGTGAACCCTTCATATGAAGATTACGTCGAGACCGATGCCATGGCGCGTCGTATTGCTCGCGAGTTATTCTGAAATCAAATTTATTAAAAGATAAATGGAAGTAATTGCAATCAGAGCACTACAGCTCATTCTCAGCATCTCATTACTTGTGCTTATTCACGAGTTTGGGCATTTTATATTTGCACGAATATTTAAGATCAAAGTTGAAAAGTTCTATCTATTCTTCGACCCTTGGTTTTCATTGTTCAAGTTCAAACCTAAAAACAGCGATACAGAATACGGAATCGGATGGTTGCCACTAGGTGGATACGTAAAGATTTCGGGAATGATCGACGAATCGATGGATCGCGAACAATTGGCAAAGTCGGCCCAACCATGGGAGTTCCGTTCCAAACCGGCATGGCAACGCTTGTTGGTCATGGTAGGAGGTGTGGTCATGAACTTTATTCTTGCCTTCTTTATCTATTCGATGATTCTTTTTGCTTGGGGCGAAAGCTATATTCCATTGAGCAATGCAAAGTTCGGAATGGAGTTTAGCCAGACAGCTAAGAATGTAGGGTTTGAAGACGGTGATATCTTGGTGTCAGCAGACGGTAAACCACTCGAGCGTTTTGGTGAAGCAACCATTCGTGAAGTGGCAGAGGCGAAAGAAGTAACAGTACTTCGTGATGGCAAAGACGTTAGAATCAATATGCCGGCCGACTTTATGCAACAGCTGATCCGCGACAAACAAGGTTTTGCAAACTTTATCGTTCCGATGGAGATCCGTGAAGTGGTAGCAAACTCTCCGGCAGCAATAGCAAAACTGGAAGTAAACGACCGTATTGTTGCAATCAATCAGGTGCCAACACCAAGCATTTTAGATGTACAAGAGCAATTCTTACAGAATAAATCAAAAACTGTCGACGTTCAGCTTGAGCGTAACGATCAATACGTTGTAATTCCTGTAACATTAGATTCGCTTGGTCACATGGGTATTTACATGAAACCAATGGACGAAGTGTTCGACGTAGCCGTAAAGAAATACAGCTTCTTTGAGTCGTTCCCCGCAGGTATTAAGATGGGAATTGGTAAACTCACCGGTTATGTAAGCGACCTTAAGTATGTATTTACAAAAGAAGGAGCATCAAGCGTAGGTGGTTTCGGTACCATTGCCAAGTTATTCCCTGAAGTATTCAACGCATATGCATTCTGGAGTATGACAGCATTCTTGTCGATCATGCTCGGAGTTATGAATATTCTTCCAATTCCGGCACTAGACGGAGGTCACGTACTGTTCTTACTTTATGAAGTAATTACACGTCGTAAACCAAACGAGAAGTTTATCGAATACGCGCAAATGATTGGTATGGTACTTCTATTTGGCCTATTGATCTTTGCAAACGGAAACGACTTGTTCCGTGCTATCTTCGGATAATCCCATTTTGTTTACATAAATTTAAACAACATCTCATTCATGCTTGTTCTTTTTAGTAAAAGAGGACAAGCATGAAATTTAATGTACTATTCGTATCGTTGTGCGCATTATTGATGAGTATATCTTGTGACGGAACCAAAACAGCACAACAAGTAAATTATGAGCTCGAAGGAGCTTGGGTTGAAAAAACACCACAAGGTGTAATGCAAGGTTTTATACTCGATACATTGAGTAAAGCCGCGTCATTAAATATGGCAAACTTAGAGTATACCAGTTGGGAGCAAAAGAATGGCAATCTCATTCTATATGGAGTTACAACCGGCGGTAGTGCAGATGTAGAGTTTGCAGATACAATGAAAATTGTTCGAGTACGCGACGGCGAACTAGTAATAAAGAAAGGAAAATTCGAGCACATTTATTACGATCAAGATATTCGTCACTTTGAAGGAACGTTACCATGTGCCGATTGTCAGGGCATTCGCAGTCGAGTTGCTTTGTTTAATAAACCGGGAAGTAGCGAAGGTCTGTTTATCCTATCCAATACCTATTTGGGTGCAAACGATGGCAAAAACGAAACCTTTATCACCGAAGGCAATTGGACTACCCTCAAAGGAACTGCAAAGAATCCGGATGCCGTTGTATATCAATTATACAAAGGTTTGGATCTTGAAGGAGTATATGAGCTTCGCAACGATCAATTGATTATGCTTGGCGAAGGTGGAGAACCAACACCGTCGGAAGCTGATTATACTTTGAAGCAAGTAACATTCGAATAAAAAATTCATCACATATCAGGTTAGAAAAAAGCCGCTGCAGCTATTCATTTATCGAATAGTTGTAGCGGCTTTTTAGTTACTCGGCCTTATAAGAAAGCTTACCGTCGACGATGTGAGCAGGAGCTGTATAAGGATGTTCCTTTTCTTGTCCTACCCCCATAATATGAAATACATGCCAACCCTTCCATTTCATGTAGTCCGAAACAAGCGAACGATGACAACGCCACCAAACAGCCTCGGCACACATAATAGCAGTTCGCTTTTGCGACGCGAGATGTTCCAATTCATCAATTCCGGCTTTGAACTGATCCGTTTCCATATAATCGGCATAACCACGAAACGAAACTGAGCGCCAGCCGGTATTGTCAGAATCTTTTCGCATTTTGCGTCTACCACCCAGATCCTTTAAATAAACATATTGAATACCCGCCTCGGGGAGCTTCTCCATTAAATTCTCTTGATCAAATTGAGGGAACTTTCTCGAGCCGGGCAAACTGCGTACGTCTGCCACCACTTCGATATTGAACGAAAGAAGCATATCAATGAATGCTTCCAACGTATGAGTCGAATGACCAATGGTCCACAACGAGTGAATGGCAGACATATCGCGAAAGTGTTATAGTTTATACTTGTAAATATCAGCCATTGCTTTTTGATATTGATTTTGCAATTGCAAATAATTTTGTCGGCTTTGATACAAGGTCGAAAGCTCGATGAAATACTCAATCAACGAGATATTTCCGGCACGGAAAGCCTTGTTGAGCAACGTTTCGTTGTTTTGCAAGCTCAAAGCTTTTGCGTATTCATCCATCGATTGCTTCAAGGTTTCTACTTGTTGCAAGTTTTGCAGTAACTGACTTTGCACATCACTTTGCACTGCTTGCAGTTGCATATCGGTATAGATCGCCTGCGATTTGGCACTCTTTACCGTATTCTTATTTTCAAAAAGCGGAATACTTACACCCACCGTAAAACCATTAAACTGTTCCCCTTTACCAAAGTCACGTTTAAAACCAAGTTCGAACTTCGGCAAAGCCAAAGCCTTATTTACAGAAACTTGTTTGCGAGCTACCTCACCGGCATGTTTCAACGCTATTAACGAAGCATTAGCTTCGGTAGCTTCTAGCAGCAACTCCTCCTTGCTTGGCAAAGCAAACGAATCGGGATATTGCGTAAGATTGAAATCAATTGCCGCGCCACCATTCAAGTTGCGCAACTCTTCCATCTTATTATCGTAGGCTACTTTATTCAAGCTGGCCTCCGTCTTGATGTTGAGAAACTCCAATTCGATTTTATTCTTCTCCAAGATATTGGCGTCCCCATTTTTAAAACGAGTCTCGTACAACTCGGCCAGTTGACGCGCATTCTCTTG
>DLYT01000001.1:5946-7271 GCA_003447595.1 Porphyromonadaceae bacterium | reverse complement strand
AGTTTATTCTTATTCGAATATACGGTAGGGAAGTCAAACGCTTGCGAAACCGTCAACTCTCCGCTTTTACCCAACGACGAAGGAGAACCAAACAAGTAGTCGTATTGCACAGATGGATTCTGCAAGTAATTACCTACATAAGCCCCTTCGCGTAATGCTTTGGTCAGTTGTGCATTCGCCTGGAGCGAACGGTTGTTTTGCGCTACGCTTTGCAGCACATCCGAGATCGTATTTTGTGCCTCTGCTGCTGAAGCGGCAAGCAGAAGCAGGAAAGAAGCTATAATTGTTCTCATATATTAAGCCTTACTGTATTTCTTATTCAACAAATAGTAAACAATCGGAATAATCAATCCGTTTAGCAACGTCGAACTGAGCAATCCGCCCAGAATCACTTTTGCCATCGGACTTTGAATCTCATTACCCGGCAAGTCGCCACCCAATGCAAGTGGAATCAAAGCCAATGCAGAAGTAAGAGCCGTCATCAAGATCGGATTCAATCTGTCGAGCGAACCAATCATAATCGATTGCATCAAGTCATGACCACGTTTGCGCAAGTCGTTGTAATGCGAGATCAACAACATTCCGTTTCGGGTAGCAATACCAAACAACGAAATAAAACCGATGATAGCCGGGATGCTGATGATACCCGAACTCAAACGGATGCTAATCACACCACCAATCAGCGCTAACGGCAGATTCAATAAGATCACAGCCGATTGCGAAACACTTCTAAACTCGTTGAAGAGAAGAAGGAAAATAACCAGAATAGAGAAGATCGAGGTAATCATCAACGTTTGCGAAGCGGCTTGTTCACTTTCAAACTGTCCGCCGTATTCGATGTGATACCCTTCGGGAAGTTGCACTTTCGTATCGATGATGCTTTGAATATCGTTCACCACACCACGCAAATCACGTCCGGCTACGTTGGCCGAGATCACAATCTTACGTTGCACATTCTCGCGGTTGATCGTATTCGGTCCGGTCGAAGACTCTATGTTGGCAATATACGATAACGGTATTTTGCGACCGTTTGCATCAACGATCAAGTTCTTGATCTTTTCGGCTTCATCTTTGTAGTTATCGTTCACTTTCACAGTAAGGTCAAATGACTTGTTACCTTCATATACCTGCGAAACCGTTTGTCCGGCAAGCATCACCTCTACATATTCTGCAAATTCGGGCAAGGTGATACCATATTTCGCAAGCATATCTCGTTTGGGAACAATCTTCAATTGCGGACGTTCCACTTGTTGTTCTACATTCAAGTCGGCAATCCCTTTTACACCTTCAATGTTTTGTTTGATCTGATTACCCAATGAGAATAG
>DLYT01000001.1:3063-5681 GCA_003447595.1 Porphyromonadaceae bacterium | reverse complement strand
GCATCGATACGGTGCGATATCGGTTGGCCGATTTCAATATTAGCACCCGGAATCACTTTGAACTTTTCACGCAACTCTGCCAATACTTCGTCGCGAGATCGATCTTCCAAAATAAAAGGCGCTTCTATCTCTGAAACGTTCACACCCAAGGCATGCTCATCCAGTTCGGCACGTCCGGTTTTGCGCGCTACGGTTTGCACTTCCGGAATGGTCATTAAGATCTCCTCAGCCATACGTCCCAGTTTATCCGACTCTTCGAGCGAAACACCAGGCATCGTACTTACGTTTACGGTAAACGATCCTTCGTTGAAAGCCGGAAGGAAGCTACGTCCCAACGTGAAGAATACCACAAGAGATACCACAAAAAGAGCGGCGGTACTACCCAATACAATGCGTTTGTGATGCATTGCCCAAGCAAGAATCTTGGCATATACCTCTTTTACCTTACGAGCAACGTATGGTTCTTTATCTAGTTTTTTATCTTCTTTGCGGCTGCCAAGCAAATAGGAGCAAAGCACCGGAGTAAGCGTTAGCGCAACAACGGTAGATGCAAACAAGGCAACGATAAATGAAATACCCAGTGGCACAAGCATGCGACCTTCCATTCCGGTAAGGAAAAATAGCGGAACAAAACTCACCACAATAATCAGCGTTGAATTCAAGATTGGCATACGTACCTCTTTCGAAGCTTCAAATACAACCGTAATGACCGACTTGCGCTCTTCTTCCGGCTTTTGTCTGTTCTCCCGCAATCGTTTAAACACGTTTTCCACATCCACAATCGCATCATCCACGAGCGAACCGATCGCAATGGCCATACCCCCCAAACTCATGGTGTTGATGGTAAGTCCCAATAGTTTCAAGGTCAATACCGAAACCAACAACGAAAGCGGCAATGCAATCAATGAGATTAATGTTGTACGCACATTCATCAAGAAGAAGAACAATACAATAACGACAAAGATGGCGCCTTCGTAAAGCGACTTTTGTACGTTACTGATCGAGCTTTCTATAAAGCGAGCTTGGCGAAATATATCGGTAGAGATGTGTACATCTTTCGGAAGTTGCTTTTGAATCTCTTCAACAGACTTATCAATCTTTTGAGTTAGTTCGATGGTACTCGTGTTGGGTTGTTTCGTAATCGTGATCAACACGGCAGGAATGGTCCGTTCCGAAGCAATACCTAGTTTCGGAGCCTTTGCCCCAATGGTAATATCCGCAATGTTTTCGAGTAAGATCGGCACATCGTTCACGCTTTTGATTACACTCTTGCCCAACATCGTAGTGTCGGCCGTAGAAACCATTCCGCGTACAATGTATTCGTTGCCATATTCGTAAAGCACCCCGCCCGAAGCATTCTTATTCATATCCTGCACTACCTGCATCACTTCGTCGAGAGCAACGCCGTAATGCTTCATGCGTGCAGGGTCAAGTAATATCTGAAACTCTTTGATGTCGCCACCCAACACGGTAACTTGCGCCACACCTCCGGTAGAAAGCAAGCGCGGACGAATGGTCCAGTCGGCAATGGTGCGCAGGTCTTGCAGCGAAGTAGAATCGGAAGTAAGACCGATGATCATTAATTCTCCTAAGATGGAAGACTGTGGGCCGAGGGTTGGTTTCCCTACATTCGAAGGCAAAGCCTCACCCAGTACAGACAGTTTTTCCGAAACAATCTGGCGTGCACGATAGATGTCGGTGCCCCAGTTGAATTCAACCCAAACTACCGAAAAACCGGTCGTTGAAGAGGAACGTACCCGGCGCACATCCGTAGCACCGTTTAGTGCAGTTTCGACCGGAAACGTAACCAATCGCTCCACTTCTTCGGGAGCCATCCCATTGGCTTCGGTCATTACCACGACCGTAGGCGCATTTAAATCTGGAAAAACATCCACATCCATTTTGAATGCGGTATATGTTCCTGCAAAAAGAAGCAGGATAGCCCCGACAAGCACAACGATACGGTTGTGAAGCGAGAAGTGTATGATTTTATTTAGCATCGTAAATTCGTTTTTTATGTAAGACAGAAATACAGATTAGTGACTGTGACCATGAGGAATAGCCGACGACATCGAAGCCAGTTTTACCTGCATTGCTCCTTTAGTCACCACAACCTCGCCCGGTTTTAGTCCCGACAAAATCTGAACTTCGCTACCATTATCACCACCCAATGTAACTTCCTGTTTGCTATATCCCTCTTCATCCAGTTGGACAAACACATAGTAGACTCCTTGCTCTTCGATCAATGCCGAAAGCGGAACCACCAATGCTTCACGGATAGGTGAGGAGATCAAAAAGACCTCAACAAACGAACCCGGAACAATGTCGCCCACGTTGTTGAATGCAAACGTTACAGGGATGTAAAACGAATTGTTGCCCGAAGCTTTTCCGAACGAAACCAATCGTCCGTCTAGCTTCGATAACTCATATACCGTATTATCATAAGGAGTTTTAAAGTTGGCCGAAGTAATTGTACTTAGCTCTTTGTAGTATTTTTCAGGAACCTCGGCACGTAACTGCAATTGCTTGTTTTGCGAGATCACGGCAATAGGCTGACCTACCGAAACAAACTCACCCTCGTTTACAAGGCGGCTTTTGAGGTAGCCCGATATTGGAGC
>DLYT01000001.1:0-2737 GCA_003447595.1 Porphyromonadaceae bacterium | reverse complement strand
GCGCGGTCATATTCCTTTTGTGCCGTATTGAAAGCAATGCGCGCTTTGGCGGCCGGATCACCGTCGGCGATATTCTTCGACGAAATCGTCACGATGGTTTCTCCTCCTTTTACGGCACTACCTTCAGTGGTAGCGGCATTGTTGAACGAGATTACCCCCGAAGTGGTAGCCACAATCGTAGTTTCGTCGCCTTGTGCCGCTTGTATTTGTCCACTTGTACGGATGATACGGTTAAAGTCGCGCGGCACAAGTTTCAGTGTTTGTAAGCCGGTTTTCTCTGCTTGTTGTTTGGTAAAGATAATTTCGTCGGCATGCGATTCCCCGCCGGTAGCTTCGGCATGATCATGCCCTTCGTGCTCATCGTGATTGTGTCCTTCGTGAGCATCTTTACCATTGCATGAAACAAGAATACTTACCGCGGCAAACGGTAAGATGTAGAAGAAGTTCGATATATATTTTTTCATCGTTAGCTATTTTATTATGTGAAAGAGATATAGATATAACAAGCCGATACATGAAAAAGACTACGAGTCGCGTAGAAATTCATGTTGGCAATTCACGATAGATCAATATCTGCAATCAGAAATCGATCCGAATCACATAATAAAAGCCGGAGGAGCGCGAAGGGAATGTGCACGTGGAACCCATGCACAATACAACGAAGCATCGGGTGCGATAGCATATCGAACCTCTTCGTTGTGAAGTATCGTCAATAAATCGGGCAAAAGCTGATCGAAAAGAATAGCCGTTACCAAGAAAGGAAAATCGTTATCAATCAGGTTTTGATTTGAAAGCACATGCTCGTCTTGATTCTTTTTCAAAGAATAAGTCAGCTTGTTAGGGCAGCTGTCAGAGCAAGGGAAATGTGCGTCTTTATCATCCGTATGTCGTTGATCCTGGCAATGTGTGCCCGCTGCCAACGTATCATCTTTATGATGGTGATGAGGTACAACAATCGTGGTCAGCAAAAGAATGCCAACAAATGAAAGAAGCCATTTTATGAATCTACCACGTTTCATTGTCTCGATTGTGTACATGAATTATTCTCCGAAAATAGTTTTTATCGGCAACAAATTCAAGAAAAGAAATATTTAGAGTGCTATTTTATTCAAAGTTAACAGTTCGCTTTTTATGAATAAAGATAGAAGAGACTTATAATCTAATCGCCGCATATTCACCGCAACGTCATATTTTGATGTTATTCGGAATTGTTTGCTAAATTACAATAAGCGGGGGGTCTTGCAGGTTTCAGAAATGCTATTAATCTGTAGTATGCGCGATTGTTTCGGGTATTTGGTGTGCTAGATTGGTAGTTTTGATTGATTTTAGAGCTTCAGAAAATGGTGTTTTCACGATTTGTATAGTAGGGGGAGGTTGGTTGGGTGAGTGTCTTTTGCTTGTTTATGAGGTGGTTGTTGCGAAAAGGATGCTTGATCGCGACAAAAACCTTGCTTGGTTTCGGAAAAAAGCATGCAAGGTTCGCAAAAAAAGTAAGTTTGGTTCTTGAAAGAACCTTATCTGGTTTTTGCGACTGCTGTTTTTAGTCACCGCGGTGAGTGAAAAAAGTATTCGCGGTGAGTGTGGAAAGTCTTCACGGTGAGTGTTTTCGTTTTCAATGAAGACAGTTTGCTCTTTTCGTGAAAACTTTTTTTTGTTTTCATGAAAACGATTCGTCATTGTCACGACAATGAGGAGCGTTGTTTTGATAAGGCTGCGGTGTGTAGGGGTATCGGAGGGTGTGTTTGGCCCGAAAGCAAGGAGAGCGAGTTGAGCATTTACAAGATGAAAGCCACGAAGATAGATTAGATGTTTAATGATAGCTCGGAAGGAAAGTCTTTATAGAGAACGTGATTGAGCTGTAAGTTGAATGGTCGTTTTCGAAGTAAAGTGCCAGATTTTTTCATACACTTATTTTGCTGCGAATAGAGTAAAAGTTAGTTGTTTTCGCCTGTATTGGCATAATTGATAGCAGAGTATATTTCTGCCTGAAATGATAGATATTTACAATAAGTAGGGTGAGCGTTTTTTATATGCGTATAATAAACAAAGGCGTGTCGAATAGTTCGGCACGCCTTCGTTGTATTTAATTGAAGTTGATTTTAGAGAGATCAATACTTACGATCGACGGATTGTTGTCTTGTGCGGCAAGGTCACTATCGGGTAAGTAGCCCAGAAAGTATAGCTGATTGTCGGCTGTAAGGATTTGAGGTGCGTTGAGGTATGTCAACGGATTCATCTCGTTGTCTTGCTTGATTAGTAAGTTCTTATTTGCGGCTTTATCAAAGATCCAATGATAAATACCCATCGACTTTGGATCGGATGGTGAAGATTCAACGATTTGGAAGTACGCGTATTTGTCGTTTTCCAAGTAGTTCTTGATTGATGCGTAATGCTTGGATCGTAAGAATGGAATTAAATCCATCGGATCGGTTGGAAAGGCCGACTTATCAAGAGCTAGGTCTTTGAAGTCGATCGCATAGGCCTTTGCAATCTCCCCATTATTTATTTGATAGACTGTGTCGTTAAATCCTTCTACAAATGTGGTGATTGCGCCATTCTTTTTGAGGTTGTCAAATCCCCATGGCAGAATGGTTTCGTCTGCCGGCAAACGTTGATCAAGCGGCTTCATCGAGGCGTCGAACTTTTTAAGTTTATCGGGGTTGAGCGTTTTGTTGTTGCCCGAGTAGAACCAGTAGTTACCGTCGGTATCGATGCAGAAAGAGAAGGCCGGAAAAGG
>DLYT01000132.1:5733-6971 GCA_003447595.1 Porphyromonadaceae bacterium | reverse complement strand
TGCGTTCCTGCCCATCCGTCGAGCGAGATGATAAACGGACGAGCATCGTTACCGTAGTAAGTCATAATTTGGGCTACATCGGTGATCCCGTTGAGACCAAAAGAGTACCCTGCTCCTACCCATGCCACGTCGGTTTTCAATACGCGCACACCGGCATCTTTTACTTCTTTCACGATATCGCGTTGAAGCAATGCACTGATTTCCAGTTTCGGATGTAGGTCTGATTGTGTCCAAAGGCCAATCTCTACCCCTTTGCTATGCGCATAGTCTGCCAAACTCTTTAAATTGGCAATGTTTCCGTCTACGGTTTCCGTTTGTCCGTAACCTGCACCATACCCATCGTTTGGCAACAACCATCCGATCGGCATATCATGATTGAGGTAACGATCTATTACGGCACGTGCCGAAAACTGGTAGTTTCCTTTTTCGCCATTCAGCGATTCTTTTACGCCACCATTGTCTTTTTGTGCTTCTTTGTATCGTTTGCCATCTTCAAAAAGGATTCCTTTTTCGTCTTCTACCCAGTAGTCGCGGTTGTAGGCATTGAGGTGTCCTTGATAGAAACCAAACTTCGGAAGCAGTACAGGATTGCCCGTTAGTTGATAGAAATCGTTTAACAATGGAACAGCTCCATCGTTGATCATATAGAATACATCAAGGTAGTCTGTTTCGTGAAAGAGTTTTACTTGATCGGCCGCCTCAGCTCCAAAATCGTATTTCCCCTTTTTGAAGGTATGCCACATCACCCCGTAGCCATCGGTAGACCAATAGTAAGGTGTTGGTGAAGCTACTCCTCCATCGGTCCAACTGTTTTGATTTTCGATTGAGATTACTTTACCTTTGTGCGAGAAGCGTCCGTTTTGTACCCCGCCACCGTAGAAGTATTCTTTCGGATTGCCTTTAAGTGTAAGGGTCACTTTTTTCTCCTCAAATTGAGCAGGAGCTACTTCCTCGAATGCAACTTCGTTGGTTTCGAGATTGGTTGCTTTGAGCAAAGATGTTTTCTTGTCAAACTCAAGCTTAGCTTTGCCGGTAGTCACAACATAAGCATTGCCATTGTCTGAGAGATCGAGCTTGGTGATGGCTCTTCTCGGATTGTTTACAAGGATAATAGCTTCGGGTTTTGCTTCAGGATTGCGGATAATGCCTCCGTTGTTATCTTGAAAAACTCTGAAAATGTTATCGCCGTAGAAATCTACCATCATTTTGCGGTTGTTGGAGAACACCAACTCGACAGT
>DLYT01000132.1:3623-5456 GCA_003447595.1 Porphyromonadaceae bacterium | reverse complement strand
GCAACACCTGGAGCTACAAGAGACAAACCTACAGCAAACAAAACAGATTTTCCCGGGTTGGGAACTCGTGTTTGTTTCTTCATGGTATCTATTTTAGTAAATTGTTAAAAGCATTTTTCAATGTCGCTATGAAACAAACGGGTTGTCTATTTCATATCTAAAAGAATTGACGTGCGAATATAAATATTTGTGTGATACGATTGCACTATAAAACAAAATAATTTAATAATATCTTTTATAAAAAAGCTCTTTGTAACCCTTAGGTTCAAGAAATAGATAGACACCCAAAAATATTCGAGGAGATGGTGAAAAGTTTTCGTGAAGACTTTTGCAGATATTCGTGAAGATTCACGAGAAAGTTAGTGAATACTTTTTCGAATGTTCGTGAAGACTTTTTCACCACTCCTCTCAAATAAAAAAACGAAGCTGGACTTAACGGCTTTCCAGTCTTATTTTATTGGAATCAGGATCGTATGCAACGTATTGTAGTTTGCCGGCTGCTGTATGTACCGGTGGTTCAGAGACAACGTATCCACCTTTTTTTAGTTGTGAAATCAGCGAATTGAGTTGCTCCTCGCTGTCGAGCGTAAAGGAAAGGTGGCAAAGACCTAATGTTTCGCCCTCGATACGACGGTGAATATCTTTTCGATAAATTAGTTCCAATGAAGCACCATTGCCAAAACTAATGGTATAGTATTCACGCAGTGTTGCCGGGTCTTCTTGTTTTTCGGAAGATTTACCTGCAAAGTAATCTACGTAAAATGACTTTAGTCTTTCGAGATTGTTGGTACGTATACCGATATGATTTATATTCATGGTTTGAGTGTTTTAATGTTTATGGTAAAAGATATGTTGTGTTTTCGGATGTAAAGAAAAAAACTAAATCGGTGTAAACAAAAAAAGAACGCCTAAAAAAGACGTTCTTTTACACGAATAATCAAAATGATCACGGAAATATCCGTTTGCATATTCTATAATACATTTCCACGTTTACTTTTCTTTGTGAATGGTATAGATGATTTTACCGTCGCCATTGATCATAAACAGATCAACCGTATTATCATTCATCGATACCAATGAGTAGCCTGCATCGCTGCTGCAAAACTGTGTTCCTTCGGTCTCTTTTACCTTACGAGCTAATGAGCCTGAAGAGTTTACCACATAATCTACATTGCTATCGGGCATGCGAATGTGCTGGAAATTGTGGATGTGTCCACACAAGTACATATCTACACCATTTTTGTCGAGAATAGGCTGAAGACGTTCTTGCAAATCGGTACGTTCCGATTTACTTTTCTTCGTTTCTGCATATACAGGATGGTGTCCTAGTACGATCTTCCATTTCGCATCACTGTTTTTCAACGTAGAGTCGATCCAGGTCAATTGCTTATTCATATCTTGCTTTACGGCATCCGGATACTCATCGCTGCTTTTTCTGTATTTATCAATCAGCGGAGCCGTATCAACAAAAACAAGCAAAGCTTTCTCATTTTTTCCGGCATCTACTACTTTCGAATAATAACGATCTTCCATGTTCCAACGACGGCTCACATTACTGTAGTCGATTACCGCTTGCGTATTGCCACGGTATTCGTGATTTCCACATACGGCAAACCAATCGATCATCAATTCAGGATGAGCATAGATCTGTTCGTAGTTGGTCATCCACAGCGGATCGTCTACACTCGACACCCCCATAAAGTGGTGCGTATCGCCTACGGCGGCAACAAATTCCACATCAACCTCGGCAGCCATTTCGCCCATCAACTCAGCAATAGGCTTTTGTAGGTAATAACCGTTGCGACCCAAGTCGTTTGCTACATAAAAATTGAA
>DLYT01000132.1:599-3375 GCA_003447595.1 Porphyromonadaceae bacterium | reverse complement strand
TGATTTTGCGTAGCAGAAGTTTCACGCCCTTGCACCGGGGTACATGAGGTACCCGCAAGTGTAAGGATTGCAAAAAGGATAAGACTTTTGTAAAAGTTAGATTTCATAGTGTTTTACTCATTATTTAGTTCCCAATGCTCCGAAATAATTAGCAGGAGCAGGAGACATATATACATTGTTTTTCACAACTCCCTCAAGACCTTTTAGTGTAAGACCGCTTTTCGCGAAATGAGGTTCGAAGTTGGTTGTAGCACCTTTCAAAGCAGGAGATGAAGCTTGTAAGTGAAAATCCCAGCTGTTGTTGTATGCCGCAGGAACATCCCCTTCGTTCGAAGATACATTAATATTCACGTTTGATTGTTGAGTAAACGCAACAAACATCGGATTCTTATCTCCGGCAGTCGCACTCATTACATCGTTAGCACCGTTAAGAATACCATCTTTTGCATTGGCTTGCATTTGAGCAACACCTGCATCTGTAGACGCGAAATAAAAGTTTGGTGTAATTACCGACGCTTCGTCGCGAGGCTCTTCCGTACTTTCTTTCATCCCCCAACGGCAATCGTACATCAAGTTGTTGTATAATTCTGTAAGGATATTTTTCTCTAACCAGATGCTACCACCTTTTACCTTCGGGCGTCTCCATCCGGTATTCAACATCGTATTGTTGTAGATAATCAAATGAGATTGCAGATTAACGAATCCCCCGTTCGACAATTTAAGGCCGTTGGTATTTGCATCATAAATGATATTTCCGGCTATATCTGCCAAACAATCCGATTTATAGTTGATCGCCTCTCCGCCATCAAATCCACATGCGATAAATAAGCTATTCGCTACGATTGATTTACCACCGGTAATATAGATATGATCTTCTGCATTGTTTCTGAACTCTGAGTTGCGGATGATAAACGTTCCGTCAGGGTTACAGAAGTGGAAAGCAGGAACACCCTCACCCGTTTCCGTTTTGAAAAGCTTATGCTGAAATGACAATGAGTTTTCGGTTGTTTGTGCACCGCCAAACTCAACCACCGTATTCTCAAGCAATACCTCTTTTGAGTCGAAGCCACAGATGATGCCACCCCAGTTGCGCGAGAAGCGATCTTGTTTTGAAGACTCCTCTACCGTAAATACAACCGGCTTATCGGCAGTACCCATACTATAAAGGTTACCCAACACAACGATCTCCGGTTTTACTTCACTGTTTGATGCGATAATCGTAGCACCTTCTTCGATATAAAGTGATTGATCTTGTTTTACCAAAAAGTGATCTTTCAAGATTACAGTGGTATCTTTTGTCCACACGATAGAACCGGCCGGATATACAGACTCAACCTCATCTCCCGGTTGGTCGGGATCTACTACAGGATCCATGATATCTACATCGTTACTACATGCTGTAGCTGCGGCCAAAAGGCTCATAAGAAAAAAACTTTTTGTTTTCATTTTATTATAAATAAGTTGATTACACAATTAATAATTGAAGAATAGTATAAATTGGTTAGAAACGATATCGAGCACCAAGCAACATACTCATTCCATGAAAGTCTTCACGAATCAGCGTTTTCCCGCTATTGATATCTTGCTTGTCAAAGTCGGCATTGTACGCATTCACCGTCTTGATGTATCTTCTTACCGGCATATTGAGCAGGTTGCTCCCTTTGGCGAAGATGGAAACGTTTGATTTGAATTTCTTCTCAAGCGATACGTCGAGAGAGAACGACCCTTCTTCCCAGTAGTCAGAATCAAGGTAGTGTGATGCAATCACAATCTTCTCTCCCGAATACGTTACCGCAATCTGCGCATCCCAATTGTTGCGCGTATCTTTGTACATAATAGCTACGTTTGCCACGTGAGGAGCTTGATTTACGAGCGGACGTGTTTGATCTACACTTCTGCGCTCCAGCTTGCCCGCCTCATCTCTACCATAGGTTACTTTAGGCGTAGTAATGGCAGAGTGTGTATAGGTATAGTTGGCCTTTACCCCTACGTTGCGCATGAACTTGATCACATCGATCTCGAAACCGTAGTTGGTGGCGTTACCCAGATTGGCCGGTCCGTAACCAAACTGTCTGTTATTCACCGTATAGTAGGCAAACTCAATCGGATTCTGAATCTTCTTATAGAAAAGCCCTACCATGATTTGTTCGGTTGCCGAAGGGAAGTACTCCCAACGCAAATCCACGTTATCAATCTTGGCACGTTTCAGGTCTTTATTTCCAAACTCCATGTAATCTTCGTTGATAATCGAGTAAGGTACAATCTCAAAGAAGCCCGGTCTGTTGATCGATTTGAAGTAAGAAGCTCTCAGGTTCATCTTCTCAATCGGTGAATACTTTACACTGATGGAAGGAAGCAGATCCCAGTAGTTTTGCTCTCCATACGGATCGTCTCCAGCAGCTGGAAACTCCATCGTATACGACTGAAGCGTATGCTCTGCACGCACTCCGGCAATAACGGTCCAGTTGTTTCCGTTCAATGACTCCATCAAATAAACCGCTCCGATCTTCTCGGCCGCATCGTAGTTGAGCGGACCTACACTTCCTTTGGGTGCACTAATCTTCCACTCGATCTCATCCGGTGTATTAAAGTCAATGCCTTGCACGGGACGAGACGATGAAGCCGGTGTAAAGAGATAGGATACATATTTGTTGGTTCGTACCTTATCACGATACATCCCGCCTAGCTTGGAATGAAGCGAAGCAAAACTAAAATCGGATGCATACTGTAGATTCGCATAAGCCGCAAGGTCGCGGTCGCTATTGTCTTCCCATCT
>DLYT01000132.1:0-344 GCA_003447595.1 Porphyromonadaceae bacterium | reverse complement strand
GGTTTATTATTGGATGCGGTAGAAAACACACCCGACCAATTAAGCGACAACTTGCCCCATTCGTGATCTCCTTGTAGTGTTGAGTTGAAAATCTGTTGTCTGTTATAACGTGTACGCAGTTCTAGGTTTTCCAGCGCATTTCCATTTTCAGGATCGTAATTGAGCGACAGGTTGGTTCCTGTTGTATTACGCAACTGGGTAATGCGACTGTTGATATAGGCATTGTACAAAGCCAGTTTGTGATGTGGCGTAAAACGGTAGTCAAACTTGGTATGCACCCCAAACTGCATTTGATTTTCGGAGTATTCGCGTTCTTTCTTTTGCGACAATCGCACCGAGTTTTC
>DLYT01000114.1 GCA_003447595.1 Porphyromonadaceae bacterium | reverse complement strand
GCGCGTGCCAATTACTTTCTCGACAACATGCGCAGCTCGACTTCGCATATACTCGGACTCATTGGCAACTTGCTCGATTTTCAGAAACTAGAATCCAATCAGGTTGTAATTAATGAAATGCCGTTCGATCCGTTGCAGCTTTCGTTGGAGATTGCCGAATCGTTTCGTCCATTGGCCGAGTCGAAAGGACTCGATTACATAGTGGAAGTAACGCCGACTGAAGGCATCTTATATACGTCGGATCCGTTACGTCTTCGACAAATCTACTCAAACATTGTTTCCAATGCCGTAAAGTTTACTGCCGAGGGGAGTATTTCGGTTCGAGCATGGATTGAAGTATATAAAAACGAAACCTTGTTGCACTTTCAATGTGTAGATACCGGTATCGGTATTGATCCTTCCGACCGCAACAAGATCTTCAAAGAGTTCTCCCGATTATCGTCGGCACAAGCCATCGACGGTCTTGGTCTCGGTCTTACCATCACCAATAAGTTGGTTACTTTATTGGGAGGGGTTATTGTAATTGACGGTAGAAAAAACAAGGGTAGTTCTTTCCTCGTAAATATCCCGATAAAGCAGAGTACCGAGCAAACCATCGAAGAGTCGGCAGGCGAGGAGCACGATCAAGATTGCATCAAGTACTTGAAAGTATTGTGGCTTGATGACGATGCTTTGATGCTACGTATGGTATCGGAGTTACTAAAAGACCGTGGAGTTACAATTTGTGCAGTCGATAATGGTAAAAATGCATTAAAATTATTAGAAAATGAGATATTTGATGTTGTTTTTTCCGATATTCGTATGCCGGGAATGAATGGTTTCGATTTTATCCGTCAGGTGCGTGATAATTTGAAGCTTGATGTACCGGTGTTTGCAATTACAGCCAATTCTGATAAGGAAGCAGATAAGTATAAGAGTGCAGGGTTTAATGGAATGCTCGCAAAACCATTTAAGCCGGAAGAGCTCTTCTCCTTACTAAGGAAATATTGTAAAATACATACAAACGAGACACTAGAAACACCAATAGAAACTAACCATATCCCAGCGAAGGGTTTTGATCTGAATAATCTTTTTGTATACTGCGGAGATGATCCGGAATTGAAGAAAGAGATTCTCGATACATTTGTAGCCGAGACCTCGAAACATGTAAACGAATTACGTTATTGCCTAGAAACAACAGATTTGAAAAGTGGTTCTGCACTTGCCCACAAACTGATTTCTGTAATAACGTTGCTAGGCGACGATGACCTCACCGCAAGGTTGCGTCGTTTGGATAAGGAGGACTTTTCGGCATCGCACGATGTATGGAAGACTTTGATGCAAAAGGTGATTGAAGAGATAAACTCGATATTGTTACAAGCAAAGGGAATAGAGATAGAATAATGAGAAAAGAGAATGAAGAAAGCTGAAATGAATACCATATTAATAGTTGAAGATGATGTGACGTACGGAACTATGCTGAAAGGATTTTTATCCAGAAAAGGCTATAGTGTCGAGTGGGTTACTTCAGTTTCAGAAGCCTTAAAGATTACAACCGAACGTCAGGTTGCGCTTATTCTTTCCGATTTGCGTTTGCCCGATAGAGACGGTATAGACTTGTTGACCGAAGTAAAAGAGAAATATCCACAAACCGCATTTATCATGATGACCGGATATGCCGAGATCTCTTCGGCTGTGCAGTCGATGAAACTTGGAGCATCTGACTACATTTCAAAGCCCATTGTTCCCGATGATTTGATCAAGAAAATACAAGATGCACTAGCAGCATCGCAGGGCGGAGATAAAAAGGAAGAGCCGGCAGCCGCACCACCAGTTGCCGAAAAACAAGCAAAACCAAAAGCGGAACCCGAAGATCAAAGCGAATACTTGCACGGTACGGCCGAGAAAGCACGCGAACTCTATGAATACGTACGCCTGGTAGCACCTACCGATATGTCGGTACTTATCAACGGAGCCAGCGGTACGGGTAAAGAATACGTAGCGAAGCTGATACACATGCAAAGCAAACGAGCAAAAGCTCCGTTTGTAGCGATAGACTGTGGCGCATTGCCCAAAGACATTGCGGCGAGCGAACTCTTCGGCCACATCAAAGGTTCATTTACCGGAGCCGTACAAGACAAGACCGGACACTTTGTGGCAGCACAAGGAGGAACCATCTTTCTGGATGAAATCGGAAACCTTTCGTACGAAGTACAAGTGCAGTTGCTTCGTGCTTTGCAAGAGAAGAAAGTGCGCCCGGTGGGTGGCAACAAAGAGATTGATATCGATGTGCGTGTAGTAAGCGCGACCAACGAAAACCTACAAGACGCTATTGCTAAAGGGGTGTTTCGTGAAGACCTTTACCATCGTATCAACGAGTTTACGCTCAAAATGCCCACATTGCAAGAGCGAAAAGACGACATCATGTTGTTTGCAAACTTCTTTCTCAACAAGGCCAACATCGAATTGGAGCGTGAAGCCATCGGTTTCGATCCGGCGGCAGAGCGACTACTCAAAGCCTATTCGTGGCCGGGCAATCTGCGCGAACTGAAAAACGTAATCAAGCGTGCCGTATTACTTACGCCCGGCGGTTTTGTAACTCCGGATGTGTTACCTTCTGAGATTGTTTCGGGAGAGAAACCTGCACCGGAGCCGGTAGGTTCGATCGTTCTCAAAGATAGTACGCAAGAAAAAACGCTGATATTAGAAGCCCTGCAACGTGCCGACTACAACAAAAGTAAAGCGGCAAAAATGCTAGGAATCGATAGAAAGACCTTATATAATAAGCTCAAATTGTATCAGATTCCATTGGACTAAATGAATGGATAAAACGAGGTAAACGAATTAATATCTCCTCTATACAATCCCGTGATCAGGAAGTGCACTCGTGCCATACCCGATCGCGGGATTCTTTTTGTACACAAGTGTGGTGTGGAAGTGTGGTGCGTGTGTGGATTAATTCCACACTTTTTGTGTAGAATTCCACACATGCGAGTTTGCCACACAACGTTAATAATATACAGTAATTGTATATATTTAGTTGAAATGTAGTCTTTTATGCGTTTTTGCGACGAGTCTGCGTTTTTGTGGCATGCTTTTGGTATTATATATTATGTAAATGCACAAGTTTAAATAAAAAGAAAAGGTTAGTTTCTTTATTATCATTTGTGTTGTTGATTGCAGTGAGCACCGTTTTTCAACGTTGAGCTTAAGAAATGCATCAACGCATTAAAACCAGATGATAATAGATTTGGTGACTATAAAAAAGGATCAAATAGGAAAAATCAGTGTTACGTTACAACAACTGTGGTGAGTTGTTGGAAAAGTTACCGCTAATGAAATGAAAATGCCAAGGTTTAGTTAAGTTAAGTTTTTATTGTTAGAAGAAAAAGAAATAATCCATTGTTACTAGCTCGTGAAGAGTTGGTATCAATGGTTTTCTTTTATATCCCCATCCCAATTGTTTATCCCCGTCTGTATTTGAGAATCTGTAGAAAAGTGTGGAACTGTGGCACGAGTGTGGATTTATTGCATAGCGCATGTGTGGAATTCCACACTTCAATTCCACAACA
>DLYT01000105.1:869-13522 GCA_003447595.1 Porphyromonadaceae bacterium | reverse complement strand
ATTGACTCGCTTTTTTTGTATCCATACGATACGATTTATTATTGAGTTGTTGTTTATTATAATTCATCTATAGATTTTCTATTCATTTTGAGGCCAAAAAGCCTATGTTACATATTGAGTGTCATTTTATGCATTAATAAAGGCGAACTCAGAAGTGTGAATTCGCCTTTATTTTATTTGTAATGCTGTCTTATAATACAAGATTTAAATATTTCTCTGTTCCAATCAGACAATTCTCAAAGACCATAGGAGAACCATCTAATGTAAGTCTAACAGTTGTCCCTGGGCTGAAAGTATACTTGTTATTTTTGTATTTAACGACGAAGGGGATATCAGAAATATTTGTAACCTCTGTAAGTCCTTTGGCGTTTATTTTTCGAGTCTTCAGAGAAGCTTCGACTAGCCGTTTAGTCAACTGCTCAGGTCCTGCTATTTTATGATTAAAATAAGCAACCGTTCGTTTAGCTAGTAAGGCTTCTTTTAAGCCTGCTAAGTCCTTCGATTTTGCAAAAACCAATGTCATCGGATGTGTAGTAATATCATCACCATATTCAATTGTTTTTACACCATGAATATCAGAACAAGCAGCAAAGCCAATATTCATTTCATTGCACCAGTCCATCGCCTTTGGATACATTTCAGTATTGTTGTGAACTTCTACAGCATCAATCATTCCGTTTTCTATCATTTGAGAGTGAACGTCAAAGATATCACACGTATCGTTTGGCCATCCTGGATGGTTCCATATAACAACTCCACCTTGATGTTTGGCTTCCTTTATTGCCTCTTCGGGACTTTCAACCTTCATTTTATTCGCGTCTGTAATGAAGAGTGCATTCATATGGCCAAAAGGTTTTTGACGAGTAACCTCTGTTCCTTGGATCAAGATCATACCAATATTGTCAGCTCTTTTCTTCGCAATTTCATATGACTTGTTCAAATCCCCCAGTACAATATCTTTATTAGGTCTGTATTCGATATGGTCTGTCATGGCAATAGCGTCAAGCCCATTTTGCCAAGCTTCATCGACTCTGACTGTTGGCCATACCGAACCATCAGAAAAGACTGTGTGAATATGGAAATCACATTTTAGAGTTTCAAACCCCGGAATATTAGGAATACAAATTTCTTTACGTGTAGATGATTTCTCCATTTCCGGAAACTCGTGCACATCCGTGTTTTGCAGTTGTGCCGATAAGCTTGTTGTCATAGATAGCAACAAGGCTGGTAAAAGATGTTTATTCATGTTCGTTTTTATTAGATGTAAAATCTGTTAGCTTTCAAATTTAGAAATAATGAGTAACTTAGTAGCAGCTTAACAAAAGGAAAACACTCTTGACAATGAAAAGAAAATTATCACTACTGTTTTTATCTGTTCTCAGTATAGCTTCTATATATGCTCAAAGTCCGAAAGCGAAAGGGGCGGAAGCAATCACTAAACGTTCAGTTCAATCACAGATTACATTTCTTGCAGACGATCTACTCGAAGGTCGTGATGCCGGAATGCGTGGCGGTATGATCGCGGCAAGTTACATCGCATCATTATTTCATGAATTAGGTATTGAGCCATTGTATGACACCGGATATTTCCAACGTTTCGAAGCAATTCAAAACCCGGAGGAGGGAGCACGTCCAAGATACTTTATTGATGAAATTAAGATCAGTGAATTACAAAACGACACGTTACAGCCTCGTCAAATGAAGAATATACTTGGATATATTGAAGGCGTTAAAAAAGACGAGTACGTAGTAGTTGGAGCACATTACGATCACCTCGGTATTATCAATGATAGCATTTACAATGGAGCCGATGATAACGCTTCCGGTGTTGCTGCAGTTTTGCAAATCGCAAAAGGATTTGTTACTTCAGGACAGAAACCTGAGCGTTCCGTAATTTTTGCTTTGTGGGATGGTGAAGAGAAAGGTCTTCTGGGATCATCTTATTTCGTAAATCATACAGACTTGTTGCCTAAGATCAAAGGATACATGAACTTTGATATGATTGGTCGTAATACAGACGATAATAATCCTACACATGTTGATTATTTCTATACAGAGGCGAATCCTGAGTTTGAGAAATGGCAGCGTATGCATATTGAAGACTTTAACTTGAAACTCAATCCAATTTATCGACCTTGGGATAACCCGGTAGGAGGAAGTGACAATGCTTCATTTGCAAAACATCAGATTCCAATTATTTGGTATCACACGAATGCACACCCTGATTACCACAAACCAGGAGATGAAGCTTATAAAATAAATTGGGATAAAGCAGTTGATATTATTAAATCTGCTTACTTAAACATGTGGGAAATGGCAAACAATCCTACTTATAGTGTTAAATAACAAAATTTTGCTAGAATTGTTAATGGCTTGTTTTCTATCAATAGGATACATAAATAACAGTCAATAATAATAAAAAGAAAGGGTTATAACAGTTGAGGTAATCAAATTGTTATAACTCTTTCTTTTTTGTTTCATTTCCAGTAGGAATGTGTTTTATAATATATTTTTTAGATGAAAAGTAATTTCTACATTTGTCGTGTAGAAACAAAATGAGTAAAAACCAAAAGGTTTGTAAGGTTATTTTTTTTAGAACACTAATGATTCGCTTGTTGTGAAGACTAAGCAATAATGACAACGTGATTAATTTTATTACTAAGAAATGTAAATTGTCAATCATTTGCTAATGATTGCTTGTTGTTTATTATGTAATGAGTAAAAACCTCAATACTTATCTTTTAAATTAACTGATTTTGTTCCTTGCATGTATTTAAGCCAAATTAAATAGATTCAAAATTACAAATTATGTCAAAACGTTTTAAACCAGTAAGTTTGATTCTACTCGCTGCGGCGTTTTCATCGGCAATACCAGTGGTGGCAGCCGAGACAAATGCTCCGACAACAACGAGTTCATCACAACAACAAGCACACACGTTAAAAGGGACAGTGCTAGATAGCTATGGTCCTGTAATTGGTGCAACAGTAGTAGTAAAAGGAACCACAACCGGTACTACAACCGACCTAGATGGTAACTTCGAACTAGAAGTAAAACCATCGGATGTGGTGGAAGTTTCTTATGTTGGGTATAAGCCTCAAACATTTACCGCAGGTAATCAAAAGACAATCACAATCAATCTTGAAGAGAATACAGAGCAACTAGACGAAGTTGTTGTAACAGCTCTTGGTATGAAGCGTGATAAGAAAGCCTTAGGTTATGCTATGCAAGAACTTAAAGGAGATGCTCTTGTTGACTCTCGTGAAAGCAACGTAGCAAACGCATTGTCTGGTAAAGTATCAGGTCTTCAAATTGTACGTTCTAGTAATGGTGCCGGCGGTTCATCTAAGATCGTATTGCGTGGTAACAGCTCTCTTACAGGAAATAACCAACCACTTATTGTAGTTGATGGTGTTCCGATGGATAACTTTACAGGTGGTGTAGACGATATTTGGGGTAACTCTGGTCCGGATATGGGTAGCGGTTTGTCCGATATCAATCCTGATGATATTGAATCTATGTCAGTTTTGAAAGGTGCATCAGCAGCAGCATTGTACGGTTCTCGTGCAGGTAATGGTGTAATCCTTATCACTACTAAATCTGGTAAAAAACAAGACGGTTTAGGTATTACAGTTACTGCGGGCGTAACAGCAGAAACAATTTTCATGAAACCGGATCTTCAAAACTCATACGGTCAAGGTTCTGTTAAACAGTTTGATCCACTATCAAATTCAAGCTGGGGTCCTAAGATTGAAGGTCAAACGGTAACCGGATGGAATGGTTTACCTACTCAACTTCGCGCATATGACAACATTGATAGTTTCTTTAGAACAGGAACTTCTTTCAATGAAGGTATCAGCTTCCAACAACAAATCGATCAAACATCTGTATTTGCGTCGATCAACCGTTCGGATGATATGAGTATGGTTCCAGGATCAGACCTAAACAAAACAGCAATTACTTTACGTGGAACCACAACTCTTGGTGCTAGCCAAAAGTGGAAGTTAGACGCGAAAGTAAACTATGTGAATACAAACGCTCACAACAGACCTATCCAAGGTATTAATAGCTCAAACGCATTCTATACAATTTATAATTTACCTCGTTCATTGGATGTTATGCAATTCAAGAATCCGATGGTAGACGAGAACGGTAATGCGATTTGGTATGATACAAGTAACTCACCTCAAATCAACCCTTGGTGGCTTACTGAATATCTGCAAAACTCAGATACACGTAACCGTATGTTGGGTACCATGTCGTTGAAATACAACATCACAGACAATTGGGATGTTGAAGTTCGCGGTGGTACAGACTACTATACAACAACAAAATACGAGAAGTTGTATGCAGGTGGTGACAAAAACAATATGAATGGTCGCTACTCTGAAGGTTCTGAAACTTTCTACGAAAACAACTTCAGTTTCCTTTCTACATATCGTCAAGATAACTTCTGGAAGAAATTTGGTACAAACCTTACTTTCGGTGGTAACATGATGATGCAAGAGCGTAAATCTGTTAACGCTAGTACAGGAGAATTGATCATTAAAGATGTATTTACATTAGGTAATGGTAAGAACTTCTCTCAATCATCAGGTCTTTATCGTAAAAAAATCAACTCTCTTTACGGATCTGCTCAATTGAACTGGGACGGTTATGCATTCTTAGATATTACAATGCGTAACGACTGGTCTTCAACAATGAGTAAGGCTAACCGTTCATATTTCTACCCATCATTCAGCTTCTCAGGTGTAGTTAGTGATGCAGTAGAAAAACTTGGCGGTCAAATGCCATCATGGATCTCATTTGCAAAAGTAAGAGCATCGTATGCTGAGGTAGGTAATGACCTTGCTCCATACCAATTGTATAATGTATATTATGCAGAGAAAGATCCAAACGGTAACGGTATGTTAAAGCCAGGTTTGACTCTTTATGATTCATCAGTTCGTAGTGAGCTTGTTAAATCATGGGAAGCTGGTATCGATGTTCGTTTCTTGAACAACAGAATTGGTGTGGATGCAGCATGGTATAGAACCAACGCAACACGTCAGCTTCTAGATATCCCAATGGATCCATTCTCAGGATATCAATCAAAGAAAATTAATGCAGGTAACATCCAAAATGAAGGTCTTGAAGTTCAGTTGACAGGTCAAATCTTTGACAACTCAAAAGGCTTTAGCTGGGATGCTGCAGCAAACTTCTCTTTGAACCGTAACAAAATCATCTCATTGGCTCCAGGTATTGAAGAATATGCAATCCGAAGCTTTGATGAATTGAACGTTGTAGCTCGCGCAGGTGGTTTCTATGGCGATATGTATGGTAAAAAGTTCTTGAGAGTTCAAGATAAAAATAGCCCATACTTCGGCAATGTAATTGTAGACGGTCAAGGTTTGCCTTTATTTACAACAGATAAAGAATACTTGGGTAACCAAAATCCTGATTGTATGCTTGGTATCACCAATAACTTCTCATACAAGAATTTCTCTTTGAGTTTCCTTGTTGATATGCGTTTTGGTGGTAAAATTTTCTCAGGAACAACAGCTGTTCTACACAGAAATGGTAATGCAGCAGGTACTGTATTTAATGGAGAACGTAACGACTTCGTAGTTCCAAACTCTGTAGTTCAAACAGAAAGCGGTTTCGCTGCGAATGACAATGCAGTAACTCATCAAAACTACTGGCAACGTATTGCTGAAGGTAGCAACTTCGGTCTTCCGGAATTGTTTACATACGATGCAACTAACATCCGTTTGCGTAACATCACACTAGGTTACAGCTTTACTCCTAAGCAATTGATGAAAACGCCATTCAAGAGATTGCGTCTGTCTGCAACTTGTAACAATGTTTGGATGATTCACAGCAACCTTCCTGGTATTGATCCAGAATCTGTTGCTGCAACAAACACCAATGCAACAGGATTTGAGTTAGGAGCAGCTCCAACTTCACGTTCATACACATTTAATGTAACAGTAGGTTTCTAATTGTAAGTAAACATCACTATGAATTCAATATATAAAATTATAGCCGGAACTGTATCTTCGGTGGTTCTTCTTGCTTCGTGTAGCGACTTTGAAGACATCAACAAAGATCCGAGTGCGGTAACGCCAGAGAAGGCAAAAGCAGAATACTTCCTTAATAACTCGATAATTGAAGCTCAACAAAATCCAGAGATTGCAGAACGTATCTTCGTTCTTACATGGAAAAGAGCATCACGCTTTGAAAGAGGAAGTGGATTTACACTAGGTTCAGATAACAACGACTACATGAAGTTGTATCTAGGTTCTAGTTATGGTGTAAAATGGCTAAACTCAGCAAATCTAGCTATTACTCAAGGTAAAACGCATATCGAACAAGGTATTGCCGGAGAATATACAAAGAACATTATTCAGATGGCACGTATCTGGAGAGCATATGTTGCATCAGAGTTGACAGATGGTTTTGGTCCTCTACCAATTCTTGACTCTTTCAACGGTACAACACCTCCTTATGACAGCGAAGAAGCTATTTATAAATATATCTTAGCTGAACTAACAGATGCTGTTACTAATCTTGATCCAACAATCGATATGTCAACAGTAAGTAGCTTGGATGCTTTCTATGCTGGCAATACTCAAAAATGGATTAAATATGGTAACTCTTTGCGTGCTCGTTTAGCTATGCGTTTATCAAATATTGATCCGGCTTATGCAAAAGCTCAATTTGAAGCAGCTGTTAAAGGCGGTCCTTCTACATTGATTACAGAAGCAGGCGACATTGCATGGGTACAAGAAAAAGATGGTTGGGATGCACTTTCAGGCGTAATGTCTCGTCCTTGGAACTCACAACCACTTTCTACAACCATCAATAACTTGGCAATTGGTTTAGGTGGTCAAAAGTTTAATGTGCCAGAATTGCTTCAAGAATATGTAAAAGATCCGGAAACTTATCTAGGTCTACGTCTTGACAAGCACTTCCCACTTACTACAAATGATCCTACAGCAGGATACTTCTTTGATGGTATTCCTGAAACAATTGATCCTCGTGTTGCAAACATGTTCAACATTCCTGGATATAACGATGGTAAGATTTACTTCGATAATTTGAAGTTAGCTTCTGAAGCTGAATTAATGGATCCGGCAGATGATAGCAAGGTTCTGCTTAAGATTCGTACTCAATATTCATGGAGTACATGTGTTGCCGGAGTTTGGGATGTAAAAGGTGGTTTGTCTGCAAACTATACTAACAATGCTTACAACTTCCCTTGTATATCTAAGATCTATCGTTTGGGTACTAACAAACGTGTATTCTTCGGTCCATGGGAAACTTACTTCCTAATGGCAGAAGCAGCGGTATACGGATGGAATGTAACAGGATCAGCTAAAGAAAACTATGAAAATGGTATTCGTGCAAGCTTCAACTACAGCAACAATGATGATAATAAGATCAACAATCTTGTAAATGATTATTTGAAATCAACGGAATACAACCGTGTTGGTACTTCTGTAAACTTTGATCACACTGTAGAGGCTACTCCATATACTATTAACTACGTAGATGGTTACACAAACCAACCAGGTACTGTTCAATATGTATATCCAAAGAACTCTATCTATAAAAATGGAACTGTAAATAATGACCAGTTGACAAAAATCATTACTCAAAAGTATTTGTCACAAATGCCATATTTACCACTTGAAGCGTGGTCTGATCACCGTCGTCTAGGTTTGCCATTCATGGAAAACCAAGCGGTAGAACAAGATTATAATCCAATGACTCAAGTTCCATTGACTACAGCAACATCAAAAGAATGTCGTCTAGAATTCTATCCTAAACGCTACCGTTACCCTGCAGATTTGCAGATTAACAACAAGCCAGGTTACGAACAAGCTTTACAGCTTCTAGGTGGTGCAGATAAAACAACTACTCCATTGTGGTGGAATCTTAAATAATAGAAATCTTTTATCCGACATAGATTTGATATGGAAAGGGCGGCTCATGAATTGAGTCGCCCTTTTTCGTTATTGTGTTTCAACTTTCTCGATTGTGATTTTTTTTGATTATATTCGAATTTATTTGGCAAAGGTGTAAACTTATTCACCTATTGAAGCTTTATTACTAATGAATGTCGAGAAGGATTATTTTTGCTAATTGACACTACCTTATAACGAAAACTAGTCTAATTTTTAATGGGTACTCTATTTAATCTCACAAGTTGTGTGTTCTTATTATTCTTGTCTGCATTGATTCTAGATATATTTTCGAGCCGTTTATTGTTTGGAAGATCACTAGCCAAGCAGCGTATAGCATCTCGACTTGTTTGGAGTGGGGCAATAGTTGCATATATATTTATTATATACAAAACAGTCTATCCGGGTTTTCTTTCAAAGAATGAATTTATACATTTCTGTATCCATGTATTGAGTTTATCCTGTATACAATTCGCATTACAATCAACTGTGTGGATCTACATAGATACATTAATGCCATGCGCGATAAGCTCCCGTGAGCGAAGTGAGCTACGAATATGGGGCAGTTTGCTTTCTATTGTAATATCGATTGGTGTACTGGTATTGTGTTTAGGGGCTGTTAATGCTTGTTTTGCGACAGTAGGTACGATTATGGAACTCATAGGCCTTCTGTTTTGGGCTTTGGCCGATACCCTTTGTTTTGCAGATAGACTTTACAGTGGCTATAAGGATCAGGCAGAGGTATTGCATAAAGCAATGCATTCTCAGTTGCGTCATCAATTTACGTTGCATACTCCGCTTGCGTTAGGCTCGATATCGATTACGAGAGGATGGTTTTTACTGTTGCCCATCATCACAGTTTCAATAGCCTCTGTTTTCTTTATATTGGCATTGTCATGGTTACAGATAATACATGTAGAGATGCATGCATTACGGCATCTCGATCTTTTTGTTTCGATCGTATTTCCTGTTTTTGCAGCATCTGCGTTTGCCAAAGGTGGGCGAGGAAGCAATAGAAGGATCATTAGTAGTAGGACATTATCGTGGCTTATCGGGCTTTTTATCCTTGTTTTAACTATTTGTAGATTTATCAACTGTTATTGATATATGGATATGAAAAAAGGCTGTTTCGAAAGAAACAGCCTTTTTGTATTTTGCACTAACGTGATAAATTATGCTTTGTCAGCAGAACCTAGAACGTCTGTAATTTTGTGCTTGTAAAGTGCTTTCAACGAGTCACGAGCTGGACCTAGGTATTTACGTGGGTCGAATTCAGCTGGAGTGTTGTGGAATACTTCGCGGATAGCAGCAGTCATCGCCAAACGACCGTCTGAGTCGATGTTGATTTTGCATACTGCAGAAGCAGCAGCTTTGCGAAGTTGTTCTTCTGGAATACCGATAGCGTCTTTCAATGCACCACCGTATTGGTTGATGATTGCAACTTTTTCTTGTGGTACAGAAGAAGCACCGTGAAGAACGATTGGGAATCCAGGGATTCTTTTTTCGATTTCTTCAAGGATGTCGAAACGCAATGGAGGTGGAACTAGAACACCTTCTGCGTTGCGAGTACATTGTTCTGGTTTGAACTTGTTAGCACCGTGAGAAGTACCGATTGAGATAGCCAATGAGTCTACACCTGTTCTCTTAACGAAGTCTTCAACTTCTTCTGGACGAGTATAAGTGTGGTGTTCAGCAACTACATCATCTTCTACACCTGCAAGGATACCAAGTTCACCTTCTACAGTAACACCGTGAGCGTGTGCGTACTCTACAACTTTCTTTGTAAGAGCAACGTTTTCTTCGTATGAGTGGTGTGAACCGTCGATCATAACTGAAGAGAAGCCCATGTCGATACAATCTTTACAAAGTTCGAAAGAATCACCGTGGTCAAGGTGAAGAACAACTGGAATGTTCTTACCAAGTTCCTTAGCATATTCTACCGCACCTTGAGCCATGTAACGAAGCAAAGTTTGGTTTGCATATTTACGAGCACCGCTTGATACCTGAAGAATAACAGGAGAGTTTGTTTCAACTGCAGCTTGGATAATAGCTTGCATTTGCTCCATGTTGTTGAAGTTGAAAGCAGGAATAGCGTATCCGCCTTCAGCAGCCTTAGCAAACAACTCTTTAGTGTTAACTAGACCTAACTCTTTGTAACTTACCATTGTAGTATCTATTTATGTTAATGTTTAAATACACCACAAAGTTATAAATATTGGCGTAAAAGTCATGCTATTCAGCATCTTTTTTTATATGTAATCGTGTTACAGCCAAAAAAATGAATGTTTTTCTTTTTTTATTCGGTGCGAATCTATAACTTTGCAATCCAAATGCCGGTTACCACCAATTTGCAGATAAACAGTACAATTAAATAATATAAAGCAATGAAAAAAGGTCTTCATCCAGAAGGTTATCGTCCAGTAGTATTCAAAGATATGTCTAACGGCGATATTTTTATTTCTAAATCAACAGTGAACACAAAAGAAACTATCGAAGTTGATGGTGTAACTTACCCATTGTGCAAACTTGATATTTCTAGCACTTCTCACCCATTCTACACAGGTAAGTCTACGTTGATCGATACAGCAGGACGTGTAGATAAGTTCATGAGCCGTTACGGTAACAGAAAAAAATAATCAATACATCCGTATTGTAATAAAAAGGGTATCTCGAAAGAGATGCCCTTTTTTTGTACCTGTTGTAGAGCAATGTTTCAATTATAAAGTCAAAATTGATTAATTAAAAATACTTTTGTACATTTACACGCTTGAGGTTTGAGACACAAACCTCGGTAATTAGATACCTTGAAAAATAATAAATAGTATGACAAACGAGCAATTGACTAGCATTCTGGCTGCATTTGATACGCCGGAGAAATTGGTAGAAGCAACTCCATTCGGAGATGGTCACATCAACGATACCTTGAAAGTAACAACCGAAGACGGCGAAGTAAAATACGTATTGCAACGTATCAATCACAATATCTTTAAGGATGTAGAGATGTTGCAAAACAATATCCATACCGTGACTTCACACATCCGCAAAAAACTAGAAGCACAAGGTGAAACAGATATCGACCGCAAAGTGCTTACATTGGTTCCTACCAAAGAAGGTAAGCTTTACTACTTTGATGGCGAAAACTATTGGAGAATTTACAAGATGATTCCTCGCTCGAAGAATTTCGCAGAGATTACTCCGGAGTTGAGCTACGAAACAGGAAAGACATTCGGACAATTCCAATCGATGCTTGCCGACCTACCGGAAGGAACTTTGGGCGAAACGATTCCGGACTTCCACAACATGGAGTTCCGTTTGAAACAATTCCACGACGCGGTAGAAGCGAATGCAGCAGGTCGCTTGGATGAAGTACAAGAATTGGTTGATGCGATCGAAGCACGTGCCGAAGCTATGTGTATTCAAGAGCGTTTGTACCGCAGTGGTGAATTGGCTAAACGTACCAATCACTGTGATACCAAAGTAAACAATGTATTGTTTGATGAAGACGGAAAAGTACTTTGTGTAGTAGATCTAGACACTGTGATGCCGGGCTTCGTATTGTCTGATATCGGTGACTTTATCCGTACAGGAGCAAATACAGGTCTTGAAGACGATGAAAACCTTGACAATGTAAATGTAAACATGGAAATTTTCAAGGCATATACAAAAGGATACATGGAGACAGCGAAAAGCTTCCTTACTCCTACAGAAATCAAAATGTTGCCTTATGGCGGTCGTTTGCTTACATACATGCAAACTGTTCGTTTCCTTACCGACTACCTAAACGGCGATACTTATTATAAGATACACCATCCAAAACACAATCTGCAACGTACTCTTGCGCAATACAAACTATTGCAAAGCCTAGAAGAACACGCTGCAGAAATGGATGCTTTTATGGAGAACTACTTGAATTGATGACTTTTCCAAGTATATATCTTAGGCTCTTCCTTTAGGAAGGGCCTAATTTTTTCGCGCACTTCCTTACTTAAATACTCCGGTGTTGTATACGTAGCCGTAAGCGTTGGAGCATCGGCACTCAAATCGTAACGAATCAGGTCTATATCGAGCCAACGCATGTTGTCTTGAAACGCAAAACTATTCTTGTCGACCCCTTCCTTGATAAACCATTCGGCTGTAACCGGCGAAAGCACATCTTCCATTGCAATCGGCTTCCAATCTGTAGAAAAGAAACTCACCTTACTATCGCATACCGGCGCACAAATCGTGCTTACCATGCAAATGATCTTCGAGTCGTTGATCAGTGGCAACAACTTCAATTGAATCGTACTGCGGTCGCTCACCTCGGCCAAAATATAATCGTCTGTCATTTGTTTGATCGACGAAGTCCCGTTCATCTTATTTTTAAGCGAAGCCTCTTTCCCGTTCTGATAAAGCTCAATTAGGTCTTTACGCCAAGCGGCATCGAGTTGTGGCGACAAGCTGTCGGGCATGTCGGCAAACAAAGGTGCAATGGTCTGCGCATTGATTGCAAAGGCAGAGATAAAGAACAATAGGATCGGTATTAATGTCTTTTTCATATAAGTGCGATTGTTGTGCATGAAGCAGCAATTCGTTTTTAACTAAAGCAAATATACAAAATACCGTGGGCTAGCGGCTTTCTTGGTCTTAAAAACTGTTTTCATTTCGAGTACTCGATCAAATAATCAACGCTTTTATAAATATTGCAGATAAGAAGGCGGCAAGCTTGT
>DLYT01000105.1:0-511 GCA_003447595.1 Porphyromonadaceae bacterium | reverse complement strand
TTGTTTTACTCTTCGAAGGCTTATGTGTTGATTTATGCGAGCAGAATAAGAAGCTGCAATAATATCGGGTTGATTATTTCGTTGTAACCGAAAATTCACCAACGCCGGCTCTTTTCTGATTGTCTACGATATGTGTAATCACCATCTTCACGGTTTTACCTTGTGTAGGTGCAAACGAGATTTGTTGCTCGATAGGATTGTGCTTGATGTTTGAGAATTCGCCCGAAGCTACTTTCTTGTTGTCGACATAAAACTCGTAGTTGCCGATATGACCACCTGCGTCGCGGCCTTGGTTTGGTGTATATCTGAAGCCATCTACTTCGTAGGTGCCACCTAGGTCTACTACGATTTCTTTTTTGCCTTCAGGTAGGTAGTAGGTTGTGTAACCGTTTCCGTCAAACATGTATTTCACGCCTTCGTCTTTGGTGCTTGTTACCTTGAATTGCGAAGTTGGGATGTCGAGCTTGCGCGCAGATACCGGACTCGTCTTGTCAAAGTTGCGGTCGTAAGC
>DLYT01000012.1:54384-55429 GCA_003447595.1 Porphyromonadaceae bacterium | reverse complement strand
GTCGGGGTTCGACTGGTCGTGGGGTGGTCACAACCCGGCCTTGTTGCCCGATGGTTCGATTCTGATGTTCGATAACGGCTTCACCCGTGGTTACAAAGACGACAAACTCTATAGTCGGGCCGTGATTTACAAGGTCGATGAAGCCAACAAAACCATCCGTCAGCAATGGAGCTACGGAGAGCAGCGCGGCGAAGAAACCTATGCATGGGCCGTGTCGGGTGTGCAATATCTGCCCCATACCGATCATGTATTGTTCTGTCCCGGTATCGACACCCCCAACAGCAACGGAGTGGGAGGAAAGATCATCGAGATAGACCGAACCACAAACCAAGTTTGCTTCGAAGCCCACCTGTCTACCTATTGCAAGATTGCTTTTCATAGGGCCTTTAAACAGTCAATTTATAACAACTAAAAAGCACCGTTGTGTGTGTCATGTATCTGTAGCCGCTCTGTTTACTTGTAGGTTAATTAATGATACAACGAGCAGATATGCAAAATATATACTATCTTTGCAAGCTCAAAAAAACGAATACAAGCCGAGACGGCTACAGATACATTACATGACATTTGAAAATTTAAAACTTTCGGAAGCGCTTCTTAAAGCCGTGTCCGAGCAAGGTTATATAAATCCTACGCCTATTCAGGCAGAAGCCATTCCTATTATTTTAGAAGGTGAAGATCTTTTTGGTTGTGCCCAAACGGGTACAGGCAAGACTGCTGCATTTTCGATACCAATCATCCAATTGCTCGAAAAGCAGGTGGGACGCACGCGTAAGCACGGCGTAAAGGCTTTGATCCTTACCCCAACGCGCGAACTTGCGATTCAGATTGGCGAATGCTTCGATGCGTATGCGACGCATACGTTGATTTCGCACACCGTGATCTTTGGTGGCGTTTCGGCAAAGCCGCAAATCGACGCGCTTCGTCGCGGTGTTGATGTGGTGATTGCTACTCCGGGCCGATTGCTCGACCTCAACAATCAAGGACACCTTTCCTTGAAAGATCTTTCGTTCTTTGTATTGGATGAGGCGGATCGTATGCTCGA
>DLYT01000012.1:52561-54121 GCA_003447595.1 Porphyromonadaceae bacterium | reverse complement strand
TTCTTCTCGGCAACCATGCCGTCGGAGATTGTCGGTTTGGCATCGAAGATCTTGAAGTTCCCACGCAAAATCGAGGTAACTCCCGTATCCTCTACCGTAGATAAAATTGAACAACACGTATACTTTGTAGAGAAAGCAGACAAACGTAACTTGCTGATCGAAGTACTTCAACAGCACGACATCGAATCGGTTCTTATCTTTTCGCGTACCAAACACGGTGCCGACCGTATTTCGAAGATGCTAAACAAAGAAGGTATCAAGGCCGACGCAATCCATGGCGACAAGTCGCAAACGGCGCGTCAACGTGCTTTGTCCAACTTCAAAAGCAAAGAATCGAAAGTACTTATCGCAACCGATATCGCAGCTCGCGGTATTGATGTAGATCACTTATCGCACGTAATCAATTACGACATTCCCAACATTGCCGAAACCTATGTGCACCGTATCGGTCGCACCGGTAGAGCAGGACGTGAGGGTATGGCCATTTCATTTTGCGATACCGAGGAAGTAGAATACTTGCACCAGATTAAGAAACTGACAGGAGCGAAGATCAATATCAACGATTCGCACAATGCAGCTTCGAAAATTATAATGGATGCTTTCAAAGCCATGCAATTGCCAAAAACAATGACCAAGGGCGAAGGAACGCAGAGCGCTAGTCGCAAAAAAGAACAACCTTGGAAACGAGGCAAGAAAGATGGCAAACCACAATCGAGCCAAGGCGGTACGTCGCAAGGGCAAGGTGGTAAGTCACAAAGCGCAAGCGGCAAACCGCAACAAAAACGTGAGGATAGAAGATCTGCTTCGGCTCCGAAGTCGGAAAACCGTCGTCCCGAAAACAGATGGGGCAAGTCGGATCGCCGTTCGGGCTCTGCATCGAGCAAGCCGGCGCACAGAGGCTCTCAACGCGAACGCCGCTAAACAAAAACGTAACTGAAAGCATTGTCTTTACTTACGATACAAGATCCTTCTCGGTATAGATAATGGATCGCACAAGCGTCTCATGCTGTCATCACAACGATAGCATGAGACGCTTTTTTATTTTTATATAATATATCATCGGCGTAAACAAAAGATAAGACCAATAAACATAGCAAATGTAAAATACCACATTCTTTATCGATACTCATTACTGTCATTATCAACAATTAAGCGCGTCATCGTGTTTGACAAAATACACACGTAAAGATCCATGCTGATTATGAAAAGTTCGAAGCGATATATTGTAATGGGATTACTGCTAATTATGCTATTTGCATGCAGTCGCTCCACTTTCATTACACAAAGTTTCTACAAGATTTTCCCTGTAGAAACGGAAAAAGCAACCACACAGCCCGAAGGTTACAGTTTGGTTTATGTAAATCATTTGGGTCGAAACAACTACAGTTATTCCTCCAATACCGAGCAGATCAATTACTTGCTCGATGTGCTTTACAATGCCTATTCGCAAGGCGCACTTACCTCCAAAGGGGAAGCTCTCAAGAATGCTTTAAGTGCCAATCTGGCGTTTATGCAAGGACGAAAAGGGAGCGCCTCGGCCATCGAAACCGATTGGCAACG
>DLYT01000012.1:50853-52351 GCA_003447595.1 Porphyromonadaceae bacterium | reverse complement strand
GAGATGCAAGCCGACTATCCCGGTGCATTCGATAAATCCATTTGCCTGATTGCATCCAACGATTTGCGTGCCATGCAAAGTATGATTGCTTTTGCAAGTGCGTTGCTCAATACGCCGGTTGCTTCGCGCATGCACATAATGGCACAGGGAGAAGTAGACCCTTTGTTGGGATTTTATAAGTTGAGCGATCGGTTTACCGCTTACCAAAGCAACGTGATGAGTTCGATGGCTCCGACCTACAATTTCGACCCCAATCAGTTGTTGGAACAACTGTTTACCGACGATTTTTTGCAGTCGATGCCAAACGGATACACCTTTTGTACCGGATTGTACGATGTTTATAAATCGAGCGAGCAGCCGGGTACACTGGTTGCATTGCCTTTGTTGAAGCAAAAAGAGATCTTCGCACTGCTCGACGCACGAAGCAATAACTTGAAATACAAAGTATACGGTCCCGATCCGAAGGCCGACGGTATCAATTCCGAAATCTCCTATCCGCTGCTCAGCGACTTTATCGCAACGGTAGACGGTGCGCTCGAGAGTGATACGCTTTCCGGTGTATTTCGTTTTGCGAGCGAGGAAGTATTTGCTCCGTTACTTGTATTGATGGACGTGGCTGTTCCCGTTGATGGTGCGACTGCCTCCCTCGAAACACCTTGGAGTTACGCTGTTTGGGTACCAACCGGTGCCGATATCAAATGGATTGTTTATAGAAACAATGCCGACGATGTGCTGGTAAGGATGGAAGTAAACGGGAAGGAGACCAATTTTCCGTTGCAATCCGACTTGGCACCTTACTATCGCTGGGCCGACGTGAAAATGTATTACCAAAACAAACTAAACGGTCTCGAGATCGACGACCACCTACCGTTAGAATTGCAGATAAAATCTTACAGATTGTGAAATTGAAGAATCTGCCGCACATTCTTTATACCTTTGTATTTTAATTGCGCTAAGCTAAAATACAACATACATGACATTTGCAGATCTTCAACTCAATCAACGCATCCAATCTATACTTTCTACGCAAGGCTTCGACACGCCTACGGCAATACAGGCCGAAGCGATTCCGGTGATTTTAGGGAATCATGACGTGCTGGCAAGCGCGCAAACGGGCACCGGCAAAACGGCGGCATTCGCGCTTCCTATCCTGCACAGTCTTGAATTGTCGGCATCGCGCGGAGCATTGAAAGCATTGATTCTGGCCCCTACGCGTGAGTTGGCTTTGCAAACCTACGAAAGTATGCAGCAGTGGAATGCGGGAAGCGATTTGCATATGGCCGTGATCTACGGCGGAGTACCGTACGAAACACAAATTGATGCGCTTGGTAAGAATCCGGATGTGATTGTGGCTACGCCCGGTCGCCTGATCGATCTTTGGGAGCAAGGGCATATTTCATTCGCCGATCTCATGTATTTTGTGCTCGATGAAGTGGATCAAATGCTCGATCTTGGCTTTCAAGAGGCCATTGCCTTGCTTGCCAAGCAAAAGCCCGAG
>DLYT01000012.1:49933-50597 GCA_003447595.1 Porphyromonadaceae bacterium | reverse complement strand
GCGATACTGAAAGATCCCGTTTATATTGCCGCTGCTCCGGTGGCTTCTACGCTCGAAAACATCGACCAGTCTTTGTACTTTGCCGAAAGGGATATGATGGACAATTTGCTGATTCACCTGGTGCGCAAGTCTGGCTTCTCGTCCGGAATGGTTTTTACCCGCTCGCGCAAAGTGGCCGATATACTGGCTTCGCATCTTACCGATGCAGGGTTTCCGGCCGAAGCCTTCCACAGCGACCGCAGTCAGGCCGCGCGCGAATACATCTTGGGTCGTTTTAAAACGGGCGAAACCAAACTATTGGTGGCTACCGATATCGCGGCGCGTGGCATTCATGTCGACGGACTTAGCCACGTGTTTAACTATGGTTTGCCGCAAATGTCGGAGACCTACATTCACCGTATCGGGCGCACCGGCCGTGCAGGTGCTTGCGGAATCGCACTTACGATTGCCGAGCCGCAGGAATATAGCATGTTTACTGAGGTTCAGAAACTCATGAAGCGCAATGTGCCTGTGGTAGGAAACCATCCGTTCGTAACGCTTACATTGCAAAAGGCGCTTATTGATGTGGTGGAGAAACAAAACAAACCCAAGCCGGCCGCAAAGGGAAGCAATAACAAGAAGAAGCGTTACCAACGACGCTAATCACCGTATAGAATAGTGGTGG
>DLYT01000012.1:44982-49665 GCA_003447595.1 Porphyromonadaceae bacterium | reverse complement strand
AAATACAAACCACGTCCCAGAACTCTATTTACGTGGGCCCACACAAGGTTTAGTTGTTGCGTAGTTTATGCTTATTTATTGCATGAAACATTTCTAATCGACGTTACGGGCGTCTTTATATATAGAAGTAAAAAATCCCGCCTGTAAGCACATTTATCGATGCTTGCAGGCGGGATTATTTATGTTTAAATCAAAAAGCGTTTGGCACGGCTGTGGTGCTTGCATTTATTTTTGATTAGAAAGGAAGATCATCTTGCTGTGCCGGTTCCAAAGGCATATCGTTGAAGTCTGGCATTGGTGATCCGGCCGGAGCAGCATTTTCTTGTCCTTCGATGTTCCAAGCCTTTAGATCTGTATACCATCTTCCGTTATACTCGCGACTCTCTACGTCGAAATCGACAGAAACGGTTGAGCCTATTGCGAATGATTCCACATTAAACTTGTCTCCCCACAATGAGAAGCAAACTTTTTTAGGATACTGATCTTCGGTTTCGATCACAAAGTTTTGCTTTTTCCATACCCCGTTGCGTCCTTCGCCTGTTTGTGTAGGCAGAACCAAAATCATTTTACCGGAAATTTTCATTCTCTAAGATTTATATAAATATGAATAGTTTCATCATTCGTAAAGAAAAACAAATTAACGTTATCTATCTAATACAAAATAAATGACGTTTGTTATAAAGAAAATCGCTAATCATTACTCAGCGCGAGTATGCAAAGATAAGAGATTTACCGTTTATATAGATGTTCAATAAATATAATTAGAGAGATATGAGTCATCTTATTTTGTTAACGAGTACCTTCCAAACAGGTTACTCAGAAGTTTCAGATTGGTTTATTCATCATGCTAACCAACTTCTTCGCGATGTGGGGCTTTCGCCTCAAAGTGCTGATAGCTTTGATCGTCTTGTAATTCTAGGTGGTGTATTTCTAGTTGCCTATATCACGTATTTATTGCTATCAAAAGTGGTGATAAGGGGTGTACATGGTATCGTGAAGCGGACAAAGACGCGCTATGATACGATCTTGTATGATAACTTCTTCTTTCATCGCTTGTTTGGATTAGTACCTCCGTTGTTGGTAGAGTTTCTTGCGCCGCTAGCGTTTAAGAATCCGGATAATATGTTGCTAGGGTTTATCGAAAAAGGTGTAGCGGTATACGTTACGATTATCTTTATCAAAGTGTGTACGGCTTTGATCAATTCGGCATTTCAGTATTTCGCAAACGGCAATTCCGACGGTTATCAAACCTATAAGAGTGCGGCCGAAATCATGAAAATATCGGTAATCGTATTTGGTTGCCTCGTGATTGTAGGGATCTTCTTGTCGAAATCTGTCGCGGGTGTTATTACCGGTCTGAGTGCATTCGCAGCCGTATTGATGTTGATCTTTAAAGATACGTTGCTTGGTTTCATTGCCGGCTTGCAGCTTGCCGAATACAAAATGGTAAAGGTGGGCGACTGGATTGTGGTGCCCGACAGCTTGGCTAATGGTACTGTAATCGAGATGTCTTTGATTACCATTAAAGTGCAAAACTTTGATAATACGATTGTAACCGTGCCTCCTTATTCACTGATTAGTGGTCAGTTCCAAAACTGGAAAGGGATGTCTGATTCGGGAGTACGCCGTATTAAGAAGACTATCTTGCTTGATCAGCTTACCATCAAGCGTATCGATGAGTCGTTTATTGCTAAAGTGAAAGATAATCCGATACTTGGCGGTTATCTCGACGATAAATACATGACAGAGAATACCGGTGGTATCACAACTTCGCCTAGGGATATGACTACAAACGTGGGCTTGTTCCGTGTTTGGGTGCAACACTATTTGCAGAATAATCCGGATGTAAGTGTGAATCCGTACATCGTGTTGCAAGGCGATGAGTCTACCGGTGCGGGTTATCCTTTCTTGCTCAATTTCTTTATCAATACTACCGTTTGGCAAGATTATGAAATCATTCAATCACGAATCTTTGAAGAGATCATGACTGCGGTAGAAGTGTTTGATTTGAAACTTTTCCAATACAAGACTAGTATTCAGTCAGGTTTGCCTCAATAACAGGCAAAGTGGTTTGTTAAAGAGCTGCATGTTTCGAGTTTTAAGCTCAGAGCATGCAGCTTTTTTCATTTAAAGAAGCTCTAATAGATAGGATGTCCTGCTTTTGTATAAATTAGCGGCATTATTTGTTTGTATTAATGAAACAATAAGATTATGAAAAGATTTCTTTTATTGGTAGCAATGGTTGCTGCATCATTTGGAGCTAAGGGTCAAGATAACTTAAGCTTCGGTCCTAAAATCGGATTGAATGTTTCGGATCTGACTAATGGCGATTACTCGGCAAGAGTAGGCATGAATGTAGGTATTTTTGCTCAATACCGTTTTAATAACTCATGGGCGGTGCAGCCGGAGATTCTTTATTCGATGCAAGGAGCTAAAACTAAAGGAATGTTGGGTGGGCCTAATTATACGTGTAAAATAGATTATATCTCTGTGCCAATCTTGGCTAAGTTTTATGCAACGCAAGGGTTGAGCTTTGGTATTGGTCCGCAAGTGGCGTTTCGTGTAAAGGCGGATGCCGGTAGCGGAACATTTGGTAACGGGGAGACTTTAAAAGATAAAACCAATCCGGTAGAACTGGCTGCGGCGGTTGGTGCTGCATACGACTTTCCTTTTGGTATTGTCTTGGATGCGCGTTATACAATCGGAATGACTAAAACCTTTAAATCTGATTTTTGGGAAGGACATAATAGTGTTTTCCAATTCAGTGTAGGCTATAAGTTTTGAAGATAACCTGCAAAATGCCTAAAAGGACTGTTTTAAAATATCTGAATATTACTGAAGTTATGCTCTTGTTGAATAAATATCAAGTCGCTAATAGTCAGTGTTTATTTCTGTAAACTCATTCCAATTTGTTTGTAAAACTTATACATAAATAGTTTAATTGCAGAGCCGAGCTAAAACAAAAGGTTTGGCTAGTGGTTTTTATTAATAAGTTTGTAACACAATTTTTTTTGTTATAAAACCGATTAATTATTAAATTAAACAAGATGAAAAAGTTTGTTTTGATGGCAGCAATGGCAATGGTATCATTGGGTGCATTCTGTCAAGAAGGTTTGAGCTTTGGTCCTAAGATTGGATTGAATATTGCAAATATGACGAATATGGACACAGATAGCCGAGTAGGTATGAATGTTGGTATCTTTGCTCAGTATCGTTTCAATCAATGGATTGGTGTTCAACCAGAGGTTGTATATTCGATGCAAGGTGCAAAAGCTGATGCTCTAGGCTTTACAGGAACAATGAAAGTTGATTATATCAATGTTCCTATCTTGGCAAAACTGTATGTATTCAACGGTTTGAATATCGAACTTGGTCCACAGTTTGGTTTCTGTACTCGTGCCAAAGGTGACGTTAGCTATGATGGTGATAGCTGGGTAAACGGTGACTTGAAAGACAATGTAAATACATTTGACTTTGGTATCGCAATGGGCTTGGCTTATGACTTTGACTTCGGTCTTACTGCTAATGCTCGTTACGTTGCAGGAACAACTGATGTAATCAAAAATAGCGATGTACGCAATAGCGTATTCCAAATTGGAGTTGGTTATAAATTCTGATAACAAATAGCAGCAATTAAAAAGCGGAGTTGAGAATTGATTCTTAACTCCGCTTTTTTCTTTATTGATGCATTCCAATATACATTCCGATAAAATAAGGAATCAACCAAATACACCACACAACAATACTAAACTTGTTGAAGTTCTTTCTGGCCTTTTCGCTCCCCTTGAAGTAAGTCCACACCGCCCAAGAGGCATGTATAAACATAAGGATGATTGCCATTAATCCTGTAATGGTGTGCAGTTCGTTGTGATGACCGGTTAGTTTGGCTATGTGAGCCATCAAAGAGGTTCCGATCGTATCAAATAAAAATCCGAACAAAAAGAAGATCACGTGCCATCCGTTTAGGTGTTTTTGTAACTTCTCTCCCCATACACCAATGGTATAAAAAATGAGCGCGGATGAAATGATTGTAATTGCTGCAATCAGAAAATGTAAGTCTACGGCGTTTGTCATAATAGTAATGTTTGTTGTATATCTAAAACAAAGAATCATATCAATGGTTTAAAAGCTATTATTCGTATTTTATAACATTTGATATACAAGATTTTCTTGCTCTGATCCGTTATATAGAATAGACAATTCAATGAACATAGAAATGGCAAAAGAAAAGATCTACACATTACCTTATTTGCTCGACCGAAGTGTGAAACAATACTCGAATCGATTGGCATTGTCGTTTGTAGAGAAGCATAAAATCACATATAAGGGACTTGGAGCATTGGCACGAAAAATCTCATTTTATCTCTCGTTTCATGACGTGGAGAAAGGGGATAAAGTTGCGTTGCTAGGCGAGAATTCGCCAAACTGGAGTGCCGCTTTTTGGGGTATTACATACGGAGGAGCAGTGGCTGTGCCCATTCTTCCCGATTTTTCGGCAGCAGAGATTAATAATATCTTGGAGCATTCGGAGTCGAAGGTATTATTCATTTCTCAACGTATTTATAAACGAATCGGCGATGCGCTGAACTTCAAAGGACATCTTTTCTTTATCGATCATTTCGAAACGGAAGATGAAGAGGAAAGACTTACTACTGTGCATAATGCCAAGGACTTTGAGAGTTA
>DLYT01000012.1:21060-44724 GCA_003447595.1 Porphyromonadaceae bacterium | reverse complement strand
CGATCAAAAGGGGTAATGCTAACGCATGGTAACCTTACTTTTGTGGCGGAAAAGGTGCGTTCGATTCAAGAGGTTTACGAAACAGATAGTTTCTTATCCGTATTGCCGTTGTCGCATGTATATGAAAATGTACTGGGATTGATCTTGCCTATCAGTCGCGGTGCTTCCGTATATTATATGAGTAAACCACCCACTCCGACATTGCTGATGAAGGCTCTTGAAGAAGTGAAACCTACCATGATGTTGATTGTTCCGTTGATCATTGAGAAGATTTACTTTTCTCGTATTCGCCCCGAGCTGACGCGTAATTTTTTGATGCGTAAAATGTATCATGTGTGGCCGATCAACCACTTTATGAATCGGAAGGCGGGTAAGATGTTGAAGAAGGCTTTTGGTGGAAGACTTCGCTTCTTGGGTATCGGTGGGGCTCCGCTTGATGTGTCGACCGAACGTTTCTTGCGCGATGGGGCTGTTCCTTATTCCTGTGGATATGGCCTTACCGAAACGGCTTCTCTTATTTTTGGTTCGAAGGTAGGAAAGGTTAAGTTTCGTTCGGTAGGACCTCCTCTCGAAGGGGTGAGTTATATGATTCGCAAACCAAACGATAAGGCGATAGAAGGTGAGGTAGTTGTGAAAGGTAGAGGCGTGATGCGTGGTTATTTTAAAGATACGGAACAAACACGCCAAGTGCTTTCACCGGATGGCTGGTTCAGTACCGGGGATCTTGCCGAGATGAAGAATGGAAACTTGTATATTCGTGGGCGCTCAAAGAATATGATCTTGGGTCCGAGTGGAGAAAATATATATCCGGAGGAAATCGAATCTGTATTGAATACGATGGATGGAGTAGAGGAATCGGTTGTATACGAAAAACGTGGGCGTATCATTGCTAAGGTGTATATCAATCCGGAGAATCTGGCTAAGAAATACGATGCATTTAAGCAATTTGCTTCTTTTAAGCAGGAGGAATTGCAAGGACGTCTCGATAATTATGCGACAGATTTGAAGAAGAAACTGAATGCTCATCTCAATCGGTATTCGCAAGTACAAGATATGATATTGATGAATGCTCCGTTTGAAAAGACACCGACACATAAGATAAAACGGTTCTTATATCAAAATTAACTAGCAGCTTATTATAGTTGATAAAAAAACAGAGGTCACATTCTCTAATAAGAAGTGACCTCTGTTTTTTCGTTTTATATATAAATATTTTGGCGTAATCTTATTTAGATTCTCTTACTACTTCAATTTGTGTTCCGTTATTTAATACCCAGTTTATAGTTGTGTTTGCGTAATTAATAACAGCATTATGAGATAGGTATGGATTTTCTGTTTCAAAGAACAAGGCTAAAGCTTGATTTGTTGTTAATTGCCATGTTCCATTTGTTAGATAAAGATCTGTTTGTGATGCCAAATTATAGATTGCACAAGTAAATTGATGATTAGGAAGGATTGTGAATACAACCTTGTTTTGTGCATCTTGCTGATTTGGTAAATAACTTACATAGGTGCCAACGATGTTTCCACCTTCAGGACACTCTGTATTTTGTGTAAGTGTTGTAACGTATGAAACGACAAGTCTATTTTGTGTGATGCCGCTTGTATTCGTAAAAGGTTGAGTAAAACCGCGAAGTTGTACAAAAACAGGATTGTTCATTGTTGGGACTTCGGCTGTATACTTATCTAATAATGTTTGGAATGCATTTTCACGAGCGATCGGCATAGTCATACCGGTAGCACAGCTTGTTAAGACTGGATTGAAATTGTCCATATAGAACAAGCCTGAATAATAGAAGTTTGATTCACTAACGATAACAGGACCAATTCCCATAGATTCTACCTTCTGGTTGTTTGGTGGGGTATATGCTGAACCTGTTTTTTGTACACTACTGCTGCTTCCACATGATGAAAAGATCAACGCAGCTACTGCACTCAATGTAAGAAGTGTCTTTTTCATAATCTGTTGTTTTTGTTTTAGATAGTTTCTTATTAAACAAGGAGCTCTATCTTAAGTTGCAAATTAAGTACTGTTTTGAGTGTGAAAAAGTACTGTTGTATAATGCAAAAAGAGAGACTCAGTCCCGAGCCTCTCTTCTTTAAGAATAGATATATTTATTTAATCACGAAAGGAGTAAAATCCTTTTTTACTTTTTGGTAAATGTGAATGTTGTACCGCCATTATCAGTCCAGCTAATTGTATTATTACTGTAATTGATAGTTGCAGAATGAGATAAAGTTGAATCTTGAGCCAAATAATTTAATGCTGCTTGATCTGCTTGAACGAGATTCCAAGAGCCATCAACTTTGGAGGTTTGCTTTTTATCTTTTAGATCCAAAGTAATAACGGAAAACTTATAGTCTTTGCCTACAGTTAGCGTCATCTCTTCAGTTGCTTTTTCTTTCGAAGGCATCATACAAGTGTAGGTGCCGGTTATGTTCTTTTGTGTAGTACAAGTTTCATCTTGTCTCCATCCGGTAATATCGGAGATTACAAGTTGTTCAACTCCTTTGTCATTAGGCATAAAATAACCTCTGAATTCACCCAATACAGGCTTTTCTCCTTTGGGTTGCATTTGAGTATATTCTTTGGCCACATCATCATAGTCTCCTGTTTTTGCAATTGAAATTTTAGCTCCTGTTGCACAGTCGGTAAAGTAACTACCGTTTGCATCAGAGCTAACCTCTCCGCAGAAGTAGAAATTAGATTCTGCAATGTTTACAGGTCCGGGCGATGCCGGATAATTGTTTTCTGCTGCTAACTCTTGTGGTGTAGGAGGAGGTGTGGTTGCAGATTCTTCACTTGTCGTTTTTTTGCCTTGTGAACAAGAAGCCATAAACAATACAGCCCCTACAATGTAAACTAGTTTTTTCATAAAATCTTAGGAACGATAATCGTAATGCATAAAGAAATTATAGCCTTCTTCTTTAAGCTAAACAAAAAATAAAGTAGGCTTCTTTAGATTTCTGCATCGAGAATGTTATAATTCTTCGATATCAGAGTGTTCCTCACTCCAGGTATCTGGTGCAGCTGTAGGATCTTCTTGACTTTGAAGCCAAGCATAGTACTCATCTTTAGTCACCCATTCTCCGGTAGCACTGTTGTAGTATTCTATTTCGTTAGTTTCCGGATTAAATCTTTTTTCTTTGTTATCATCCATGACAATTACATTTTATGTGAATTTATCAGTTCGTTACTGATATAAGCTGTTTTTATCGTAATTGTTCATTCGATTAAGATTTTTCTGCCTATAATTATTTCGTGTGTTTAAATACGAAGCGAAGTAGCAGGAAGTTGAGAGGTAGCGCAATTATAAAGACTGGAAACGGAGCTACTTCTTTGGGAATCCCAATCCAAATAAAGAAATTAAGAAAGCCTAACTGCATAACGTAATTAAAACCTTGTTGCATAAGAAAGCCAATACTTTTCTGTAGCGAAGGCTTTTGCTTGAAGGTAAAATACGAAGTAAGAAAGAAATTAGCGGTTATACTCACTACTGATGCCAGTGTATAAGATAAACTTGGCGAACAAATATGGGTGAGTGGTAGGTATATTAAATATAGGATAATTGTGATAAGTGTTCCAACGATGATAAAACGAAAGAATTGCCCTTGTTTTGTAGGCGCATTTATTGTCTTGAATATTGATGATAGACTCATGTTCTGATTATACGATTAGGAAGTAAAGATACTCTATTTTTTATCACAGATATTCATATTAGAGGGCTTTTCCTATTTTATCTGATATTCTTACAAACTTACAAAAACAGTTACTTGTTCTTGTTGAAAAGAGTAAGTGTATTATCACTTTAATTAAAATAAAACAAAGAGTAAAAAGAGGAGAGTTTGCATTGGATATTAAATATATACAAAAGGATATAATCCTATAGATATGGTTTTTGGATTATATATCTTTGTAATATACCGAATGGAACTGCACCCTCTTCCTGAATAACTAAAAAGGAGGATCTATTATGAAAATGATGAATATACTTATTGCCGGTGTACTGTTGGTTGTTTTTTCTCATTCTCTTTATGCTGACGACTCAATTATTATAAAGCAAGATTTGCTATATGATAAATATACATTGGAGAAAGATACCTATGTTTATAATAAAACAACACGTGTAATACAGTGGGATGTCATAAAGAAATGTTTGAGGCGCATTGATAACTTTGAACACCAATTTATGGTCAATGGTATACTTCAGAACTATAAAAACAAAAATGGTCATGCGCCATTGGTGAAGAATTTTAAAAAAACGAAATGGAATCGCTATACTGATTCTTTAGGTGTAAAACAAAATCAAGGAATCCCATTATATGACGAGACAGATTTAAATGAGCCGGTATTATATGCACGTGATGGCTCTTACATCGCGATTGTATCAGATACGCTGGATTTCTATAAAGTTGCCATTGCTTGTATCAAAGGAGAATGGTATGTGCCTCGTAAATATGTTTATGACCTAGGACCTGTGCGATTTAATAAAGTGATTGTTATTGATCGGACTAATCAAAATATTGTAACGCTAGAACATGTGAATAATGAATGGTTGGTGAGAAGTAAGAATCCTGCAACAACGGGATTGGAAAAACCGCCATTTAAATCAGCAACACCTGTAGGTATATTTGTCTTACAGAATAAATTGCTTAAAATGATTTATTTAGAAGATGGGTCTAATGAGGTTGCTGGTTATGCTCCATACGCGAACCGAATTAGTGATGGCGCTTATATTCATGGAGTTCCTGTAAATTTACCTCATACGGAAATGATTGAATACAGTTCTACGTTAGGAACTACTCCGCGTTCGCACATGTGTGTTCGTAATGCGACCTCTCATGCTAAATTTATTTATGACTGGGCTCCCAAGTATGGAGCTTTAGTTTGTGTGATTGAATAACGAATTGTTTTGCCAAGACTAAATGAAGAGATTTTTCTTTTTTGCTATCACAACGCTAACTCTTAGCTTTTCTTTGAGCGCGATAGTGTCAACAGCTAGTGCGACAACGCCTGTTGTGACTCCATTTCCTAAAAATTCCAATACAGCAGTTGTTTCTACGGTTGCTCCTATTTTACATATCGATTCTCATGAATTGTATGATCGACTGAATTTATCCTCGAAAATTAATTTCGATGTGTTTGATATGGCAATTAAAGGTTATCTCCGCATCAACAAACGAAAAGAGATTATTACTTTAGTTGATTTCTCAAAGCCTTCAACGCAAGAACGCTTGTATGTATTGGACTTGAAACAAGAGAAAATATTATTTGCTTCGCATGTAGCACATGGTCGTAATAGTGGACAAAACTTTGCTACTTCTTTTTCCAATAAGAATGGATCTTATCAGAGCTCATTGGGCTTTTATCTTACAGAAGGAACTTATCAAGGGAAAAATGGATACTCCTTGATTCTTGATGGTCTAGAGAAAGGAATCAATGATAATGCAAAATCCCGAGCTATTGTAATGCATGGAGCTAACTATGCAAATCCGAGTGTGATTGGAGGTTCGGGGCGACTGGGAAGAAGCTTGGGATGTCCGGCTTTGCCTCCTTCTATAAACAAACCCGTGATTGATGCGATTAAGAACGGTTCGGTGTTGTTTATCTATGGAAATGATGACTCATATCCGAAAAAAAGCGCATTATTACACTAATTACGTCTGTGTCGAGGTGCTTTTTATTGTTTTTTAGAGCGCTAAATTCGTGTTGCAGCTAAGATTAATTTTAGTTTTGTAACGACTAAATGAATTACAATATTATATCACAAATTAATTATGATGCACTTTAGACTAACCAAAGTAATGAAATATATAGCGATTACGTTAGTTTCATTGGTTGTTGTTATTTTGTCAGGAGTAGCTTTTGTTGTCAATTTCGTATTGACTCCGGCTAAATTGACTCCCATCATTTTAGAACAAGCGAATAAGTTTCTTAATGCAGAGGTTACTTGCGATGAGGTTGATATTACAGTCTTCAGTACGTTTCCTCAGGTAGGTATACGCTTAAATAATGGACAGGTTATTTCTCATGCTGCTCATGATTCTATCTCAGAGACCGCCCAAGACTCACTCCTTCAGTTTAAAACCTGTCTTGTTACGGCCAATCCATTGGCATTTGTCAATTCGAATCAGGTAAAGATACATGAAGTCTTGATTGATGAAGCTACAATCTATGCGTACAAAAATGTTGAAGGGAACGCCAATTGGGATATTATAGCACCAAGTGATACGGTTGAGGTTGTTACAGACTCAGTAGCAACAGATAGTACTGTGTTTAATAGTGCGATTGAAATAGGAAATATAGAGATCAGAAAAGCGAATGTAACTTTTGATGATCGATCAACAGAACTTTTTGCAGATTTGCGCAACTTTAATTTCAAGTTGTCTGGTTCGTTGTCTGATATACAAAACAATGTAAAGTTACATCTCGATGCTCAAAATATTTTATTGTGGCAGCAAGGTAAGCTGTTGGTAAATAAACTCGGTTTTGGTTTTGATACACGCTTGTTTATCGATCGAAAAGAGTTGCTTTATAAGCTAGACGATACGCAGTTAGATATCAATGGAATCCGATTGTTAGCAGGTGGAACTTTGCAAAAAGATTCTTTGTCGACAGATATGGATGTTGATCTCTCTTTTGGATTACAAGTTCCGGAGCTTAAAACAGTTCTTGATCTCATTCCTAAATCCATCGTAAACCAAGCGGTAGATCTGAAAGCCAATGGAGCAGTTGAAGTAAATGGTACTTTAAAAGGTATATACGGTCCTAATAAATTACCGGTATTTGATGCAATAGCTAAGATCAATAAAGCTTCAGCTCAATACAAAGGGATGCCTTATGGTATTGATCAATTGGATTTAGATTTGCAGGCTCGTGTTAATTTTGAAGATAAGTCAGACTCTTATGTCAAACTAAATAATTTTCGATTTGCGGGAGCGTCGTCGACATTGCAATGTAGTGGTGATGTTATTAATCCACTTACCAATCCTCGTATAGATATGAAGGTGGACGCAAATATCGATTTTACGAATTTGGCAAAAACGTTTCCTCTGGAAGAAGGGGTAGAGTTGCAAGGTCTTATTGACTCAAAGTTGCAAGCAGACGTTCTTCTATCTGACGTGCAGCAGAAAAACTGGGGACGTATTGGTCTTGCCGGAATGTTGAAATTGTCGGATGTGCGTATTTTAAGCCCGAAAGATTCGTTTGATTTAAAAGTTGCGACAGCCGGATTGGCTTTTGGAGCAAATAATACAGACACGACTATCGTTCAGGGCAAAACATTGTTAAACGCAGTTGTAGGATTTGATGGGCTTTCGGTAAATACAAAAGGAGGGTTGCATGCTTTGATGGACAAGGCATCGCTGCATGTGAAAACATCTCCTCTAAAGGATACAACCTCAATAGCTTCGATGCAGGCGACACTTGGATTTTCAAAGATGAGTCTGTCTTTGGGTGATTCAATTAAGATGCATACCGGGGCTGCTCAAACTAAAGTGTCGATAGAGCCATCTAAACGAGATAAGCAACTTCCATTAATCAATTCTACTCTTAAATTTGACTCGGTGTATGCTGCGTCAGGAGAAACTGTTGTTGCTTTGCAAATTGCAGGGTTTGAGGTGCAAAGTGAACGTGCTGCTGCTCATTCGAAACATTGGATTACAGAAGGTTCCGTTGGTTTTGGAAATTTAAAAATGTTTACTCCTGATTTTCCTTTGCTTATCAGTATGCCGGCATCTAAATTATCTCTCGGTAACGATGCGATTACTCTTAATAAAGCTCAGGTAAAGGTCGGATCTTCTGATTTGATGGTAACAGGGCGTATTTCGAATCTGAAGAATGTGTTCTTTGATAAAGCAATATTGTATGGGAAAATGAGTGTCTATTCTGATTTTATCAATTGTAATGAATTGATGAAAGCTTTAGAAATGGAGCAAGAAGCTGAAAATGCTCAAAACTCAGAAAAAGGTAACTCTGAAAAAGAACCAACAGATGTTGTAATGGATCCTTCTGCATCTCAGTCAAAGCTTTTTATCGTTCCAGATGGAATAGACTTTACTCTGGATGTTGATGTCAAAAAGGTACTGTTTGCCAAAATGGTACTCGAAAATATTAAAGGCGAAATGGTGATTCGTAATCGCAGTATTGAACTAGCCGATCTTAACTTACATACGATGGCTGCGGATATGAATACGACCTTGGTTTATAGCACAAAAGATTCGACATCGGCTTATACCGGATTTGATTTGCGCATGAAGGATATTCAGGTTGGTAAACTGGTAGAGTTTATTCCGGCACTTGATTCGCTTGTTCCTATGTTACGTTCGCTTGATGGACGTGTAAACTTCCAGATTGCAGCAGAAGCAAAGTTAGATTCGACGATGTCGATTGATATTCCATCTATTCAAGCTGCCGCTCGACTCAAAGGTGATAGTTTGGTACTAATGGATGGCGAAACTTTTTCGGAGATTTCAAAAATGCTTCGATTTAAGAATAAAGATCGTAACGTAATTGATAGTGTTTCTGTTGATCTGATTGTGCGTAATGGGCAGATTGAAATTTATCCTTTCCTTATTGGTATGGATCGATATTTGGCTGCTGTAGGAGGAAAGCATAATATGGATATGACATTTAATTATCACGTGTCATTGTTAAAGTCTCCTATACCGTTTAATATTGGAGTGGATATTAGTGGAAACATGGATGACTTCAAATATAAGATAACCAAGGCAAAATATAAAGATATGAAAAACTCTGTGCGAAAGAGTCCGGTTGATAGTGCCGGAGTTTCGGTGCGCAGTAGGATTAAAGAAGTGTTGCATGAACAAGCTAAGTCAGTACAACTGAAACGAACTGCTCCTAAAGTGGACTTCTAGAAAATAAAAAGGACAAGCATTAATCAAGCTTGTCCTTTTTATTTTCTAACTATTTATTATTACTGTTCGCAACCGCAGCCTGCGCAAAGAACATTCTTAAGGAAAATGTTTATTTTTACCATGTTGTGGTCGAGTTTTACACCCATTTCATGTGCGACAGATTCCATTCGTTGATATGCTGCCCACACATTACCATAAGAATCTTCCCATACTACAATTTTGGAAGGTAAAAACAATGCAATGGATTGATTTGCTTTTATCAATTCCGAACCTACCTCTGGCAGACCAAACATGATAACTTGTGTTGGTCTCAACTCCTGATGTATAGCTTTAGCATTTGCGGCATGGTCAACCGTGCCAAATACAATACCGTGTTGTGCTTTAACCTCTTCTTCCATTCGTTTAATGGTTTCGCAAACACTAAAATGACTTTTATGGATTTTAAAGCGATCTAGATCCAGCTTGAAGTCTACAGGTACAATTAGGTTTTTCTTTTCAGTATTCATAAGTCATAATCACGATTAAGTTGTACAACTTTCATATTACTAGCTATAAAACCAACCGAAATAGGTTTGGTTTCATGATTGATATTAAAGTATGTGTTGATATCTAAAATCAAATCATATTGGTTGTTTATATTTGAATATATAGTCATTTATAACTCCCTTTTCGAGATGTTTTTTGTCGAGCGATGTTATAAAGCGATATGGTTTATCACAGAATTTGTGTTTAGGATTCAATCCTACTCGAGGAGCAAAATAGACTTCGGCTTGTGGTTCTCGATGCAATGGAATGCATTTGAGTATACGATGATCAAAAATACTTCCTGTTTCAATTTGTTTCATCATATCTAGATATTCTATTCGATTTAGGATTTTTCTTGGACTTTGGGTGTCACTGTCGGGATAAATGCCTAATGCGGGAAATATTCGTTTAAGAAGTAGATTTGAAGGCCCATATTCGTATCCGTCATCAAGAGGTTCGTCATTGATTTCATTAATGGCTCTGATTAGAATACCAAAACAGATTGAGTCATCTCCAAAGCAAAAGTCAAGTCCTGTATAATGTAATGCTTTGTATCCACTATGTTCATGGGGGCCAGTATGGTGAAAATACCAAGTAGGAAATCTTCGTTGAATATCATTGCGATGGGAGGTGTCGTCTGCATGTACGCTGTTGATATTGTTTTCGAGAGCGTCTGGATTATCATTGTAGTAGAACTCGAGTTCTTCAAGTCTTGCTATTCGCCCATTATATTCGAGTGCAAAATGATTCATCAATAGTTTTGAGATGTCTAGAAACCAATATAAAAAATCCTCTTCACGCGAAGGTTTGTTACGGAGTAGAGTATATAACTCATCTATTTTGTTCATATATGATTTAATTTTGAGAATGTTACATTTCTAATATAACGCAATCGAGAATCAAATAGTTTGCATCGGAATGTCAAAGTAGTGTTATGTATTCAACTATTCGTGATTGAAGTTTGTTTCTGAAAAAGTAAAACCACCGAAAGAGATTAAATTTCTCCTTAAGATAAAGTCTAGCCGTAGAAATGGGACAAGATACAAAGCATAGCAAAGCGATATACGGACACCTAATGGTGTTGGGTACGATCTTAATATATAGTTTCAATACCAATTTCATGAAACATGTAATGCCGGAGTGGATTGGTCCGTATGGTCTTACTTTGGCTCGATGTTTGGCTTGTGCGATAGGTTTCTCAATTATCTGCTTGTTTTTGCCTAAGGAAGAACGTGATGCTGCTAAAGGAAAAGACCGTTGGATGTTAATGCTTGGAGGCTTGATTGGTATGGCAGGAAATATGTTTTTCTACATATTAGGAATCTCAAAAACTGGTCCGGTAGATGCCTTTGTAATTCGGGTATGTCAGCCTATTATGGTGATGGCTTTGTCGATACTTTTTTTGCACCAGCAACTTACATGGAATAAAGTTGTAGGGATTTGCTTAGGGATAGGAGGTACTATATATATAACTTCGGTACCACATTCCGGACTGGCTGGAGATTCATTATTAGGTGATATCTTAGTTTTTACTTCTTCTTTTATGTATGCAGTTTATTTGATATTGATCAAACCGTATACAACACGATTCAATTCTTTTGTGGTATTAAAGTGGATGTCTATTGCTGCGACTATTGTTGTTTTTCCAATTGGTGTCGATGAGTTGATTCATGCAAAGGCTTGGGCCGAACCATTTCATTATGAGATCTGGGGAGAGATTGCATTTACTTTAATTGCTTCTACGATGATTGCAAATCTGCTAACTGTTAGTGCCTTGAAGTATATACCACCGTTTGTAGATAGCGCTTATATTTATTTACTACCGATTACAGGTACTATTGTTTCAATTGAGATGGGATTACAGCAGTTCTCTTGGCATGATGTATTGGCATTTGTATTGATTTTGTCCGGATTTATACTCGTCAATATATCGAAAGAGTCGAAAATATTGCATCCTCGTTTTCCTCAACATTTGCATTGATAATAATTTTGATTGTGCCTTTACCATTGCACCTTCAATGGATTATTTATGATATTTATTTTAAGTATAATAGTGTGTTTGATTTGAAATATTTATTATGTTTGCGATGTTTGTTTTAAGAGCCGAGAATCTAATTTTGAAAACCATCTAATATTGTAAACATGAATCAAACCACACACAAGAGTTATGCATTGCCTATTGCAATGATGTTTCTATTGTTTTTTATCATTTCATTTGTTACCGGCCTTCAAAATCCAATGGGAGTGATTGTAAAAGATCAGTTTAGTCTCAATAACTATCAATCTCAACTTGGTAATATGGCGAATTTCCTTGCTTACTTCTTTATGGGAATTCCTTCCGGAAAGTTACTTCGACGAATAGGTTATAAAAAAACAGCTTTGTTTGCCCTCGTTATGGGATTTACCGGAGTATTGGTAATGTATCTTGGAGGTAAGACTGCCTCATTTTGGATTTATTTAGGAGGTGCTTTTATCTCAGGCTTTACGATGTGTACACTCAATACAGTTGTGAATCCGATGCTTACTGTTTTAGGGTCTAAAGAACGAGCAAATCAGCGTCTTAATTTTGGCGGGGCATGTAATTCTTTCGGGGCTACAATTGTCCCTATATTAGGAGGTGTATTGATGGGGAATGCAGCTCAAAAGACGATTTCAGATGCTGATCCTTTATTATTCGTAGCTATGGGAATCTTCGCTTTGGTTTTTGTAGTCTTGCTATTTGTGCAAATCCCCGAACCTCATATTGAAAGTAAGGAGCGATTAAAGATTAAGGATAAGTACAGTGCGTTGTCGTTTCGCCATTTTCGATTGGGAGTGATTGCTATTTTTATATATGTAGGTACAGAAGTAGGAATCGGTAGTATAGCGAACTTATATCTTACTAATTCTGTAGAGCACGGAGGATTAGGTATTGATCCGTCACTGGCAGGTTCTATTGTTGGAATCTATTATTTATTGATGCTTGTAGGTCGTCTGCTAGGTGGCCTTTTGGGCGGAGTTGTCACTAGTCGACAAATGTTAGCTTCTGTTTCCGGCCTCGGACTGTTATTTGTTTTGATTGGAATATATGCTCCTGATTATATGGTGAAGATGCCCGTTGTTACAAGTAATTTGCATTTTGAATTAGCGGATGTGCATATAGGTGTTGCCTTTTTGATGCTTTGTGGAATTTGTATCTCTGTTATGTGGCCTTGTACATTTAATCTCGCAACAGAAGGTCTAGGGAAATACATTGCCGAAGGGTCTGGATTCTTTATGACGATGGTTGTTGGTGGTGGAGTATTACCAATGGTGCAAGGTGCGATTGCAGATAGTTTTGGCTACCTTGATAGTTATTGGCTTATAGTAGCGTGTATGGCTTATCTTCTTTATTATGCTTTGATAGGAAGTCACAATGTGAATGACAATATTCCTGTTGAGTAGGGCAATCCCTATTCAGATAAAAACATTTTCGAAATAATAAATCCCCATATATGATCCAATACATAGAAGTGTATAGGTTTGATATATGGGGATTGTTATTTATGAGTTATTATTGAGCTTTTGTAGTTTCATTAATAGCAGCTTTATATACTCCTATTTCAGAAATATGAGGTGTATTACGTGTTTCTGTAACTGTAAAGCGCAGCTTGTTTGCCTTGATAGTAGAGAAACGTAGAATTCGCTTAAAACCGATAGTTGTGCCTTCCGATATAGGTTTCCAAGCATCATTGATATAAGCTTCGACCTTGAATTTTTCTACTCGTTGTCCCTTTGTAATGTTCTCTTGTACTAAGAAACGATCGAATTCAACCTCTTTGTTAAAATCAATTACAATAGAGCTATCCTTATCGGGAATAAGATCGGTTTCGAGTATTCCATCTGTTATAACGCGTTTGGTTTTACGATTCTTTGCTAGATTCGTTTTGAATGTTTCATTCAGAATATTCCGCATTTGTTCGAGAGACTTAATATCCGCATCATGTATTAGTCCTCGTTTATCTGGAGGTAAGTTCAGTAGAAGTAATGAGTTTTTACCAATTGAACTATAATAAATATCGATTAGCTTTTCGGGCGATTTGACATGTTCATCTTCTGCTGCGTGATAATACCATCCCGGACGTATGGATACATCAACCTCTGAAGGATACCAAATAGCTCCACCTGCATTGTTTAGCTTTTTTCGACCTCCTAAATCGTTGTCCATCATATCAGCTTGCAAAACGAAGGTTGCATCTTCTGGTTTTTGTTGTGACGAAGCTGCTATTTCTTCAAGATTATTAGATGATGCCGGAATGACACTCCACTCGGTATCGCGACCGTAACCTGATTCGGTTCCTACCCAACGAACGTCAGGGCCCATTACTGCGATCACAGCATTGGGCTGTAACTTGCGAATAGTTGTATAATAGCGCTGAAAATCATAGATCTGCTTCTTGCCATTGGGTCCTTCTCCACAAGCTCCATCAAACCAAACCTCGTCTACTATGCCGTATTGGGTAAGTAGTTCGTTGAGCTGATTGATAAAAAAGTCATTGTATTTGTCTGTGCCATAGTCCGGACAATTCATATCCCAAGGCGAAAGATAAACCGCAAACTTGAGACCGTACTTCCTACATGCTTCAGACACATCTTTTACTAAGTCTCCTTTTCCTTGTTTCCAAGGAGAAGAAGCAACAGAAAAGGTGGTTGTTTGAGAAGGCCATAGGCAGAATCCGTCGTGGTGTTTGCAAACGAGCAAAACCATTTTCATTCCTGCATTTTTTGCAGTACGTACCCATTGCTCTGCATTCAGTTCGGTCGGGTTAAAGATGGAAGGATCTTCTTTTCCAGTGCCCCACTCTCGATCAGTGAATGTGTTTACTCCATAACAAATAAAACAAGTAAACTCCATTTGTTGCCAATCGAGTTGTCGTTGAGAAGGAACTACACAAGAGGCTAGTTTTGCCTTTTGTGTAGGAGTAGCATCTGTTGGAAAACTAACTGACACCGGGAAATAAGTTTCTTCTTGTTGGGCAAAAAGAGAAACTGTACAAAGCATACATGAAGCAAGTATAGATGTGAACTTTATATTCATAATGTATTATTCTTCAATAAGTACAACTTTTGAGATCATTAAGTTCGGACCTGTAAGAGCTTTTGCTTTTAGATTGATGGATCCGTTGTTGGTATCTTCTCGCATTACATGTAGTTTTACCCATGTACCATCATTATGCTTTGGAAGATCAAAGTCGCGACCTTCGAAGCGTACAGTACCTGTGCGACCGTTGTTATTCCAATCTTCAAAATATACGTAAAGCGAACCAATCATGCCTTGTGGACATTTAATAGTCATATCGATATCTTTTCCATGCCAAGCAGTTCCTTTGTCGTCGGTCCATACACCATCACAAGTCAAAGTGTAGCTGGTGTTTTTCGCTGATGTAACTTTGTCGAGCATACTGTTCCATTTAATATCACTCTCCTTTTGTGTATTGTTCTTAGCACATTCTACATAAAGAACTGCATTTTCGAATTCTTTCGGAACTTCACTTACAATAGGCTCTTGATACGTAAATACGTCAGACAATTGATCTTTGGTGCGTTCTGTTTGCGGGTCGAATGCTTGTGAATTCATGTAGCAAAGCAGAGAGTGTTTCAACTGACGAGTTACCGGATTTGATTCGTCGCTAAGCGGAAAACCTGAAACCAATAATTTACCTTTGCCCACCTTAACTTCGAAGATAGCACCCAACTTATTGTTACGGTGAAAATCGTCGATGGGTTGTGCAATTGCTTTGTATGATGCAGGATAGTCGTTGAGGTAGAATGCACGCGAGTCTTTGTAAAGTTTCTGCCATTGCCAGTCACTATGAAATTCTGTAGGGAATTCGGCAAAAGCCGGATGTTTGTCTTGAACCAACAATCCGATTGTGTTTTTACCCTGACCCGGGAAGAAGGTTAATGACCAATAAAGCGGATAGAAACTTAATGCATCAATTTTATCGGCTGTACCTAAGCGAGATGCGTCGAGCAATACAGAAGCACCATTCTCAAGTTGCTTCATTGTTTGTTCGTCAAGTTTATCCGCAATATGTACCTTGCCGGGTTGTGTAGATGTTTGAGTAGGATATACCCAGATCGTCCATTGGTTTTCTATTGCCCGGTCTTCCAATCCTACTTTAACCGTAAGAGGTGTCGCTTCTTGGATGCCATGTAGCAATGCCGAGATGCTGTCTAAAACGATAGAGCTACCGCGCTTAAAGGTTTGTTGAGGAAGTTTTCCGTTCGCTATTTGGTCGCCATTTGGTTTGCTTACACTCCATATAACTCCGTCCGTAATGTCTGTATTGCCATAATGAGCGAGCTGTATTTTTGCTTTAAATGTTTCATCATTTTCCCATACGTATTTAGGCATACGAAGTAATGTTACCGTAGTATCGTGATGGGCTTTGAATTGCTCGGGAGTTGTAATTCCTTTGCTATCGTAAAAAACATCGAGCCATCCGATCAAAGCTTCGCCCTGACCTTGATAGTCTTGCAAACTAAGAAGTTGAATACCCGCACAAGAAGGCGTGCGTAGAAACGATTCTATTTCGTATTTGTACATCAACTGATTTAGAGCACCCGAAGCTTGTACAAAGTCTTCGTTTTGATGTTCGATATGATTTTTACGTGCTTGCTCACGGAACTCTTCAAAGTTGCGAGCTTTAAGTGTTCCACGATATTTCTTGATCTCACTCCAGCGAGGATATACAGGCCATTGTCCTATCTCATGGGCAATCACCGGAATTTCTGATTTCGAATAGGTTTCTTCAAAGTCCCAGTCAGTAGAGGTTCCGCCTTTCAAACCGCGCGTACCACCAATTCCCGGAAGGTAATGGGTCGCCATAAACTGATCAACAGGCATAACCTTTCGGGCTGTAGATACGGCATAGATGCGTCTACTATCCGACTCACGATACGGCTTGATCCAAGTTTCCATTATGTCGAAGTCTGAATTTCCGAGTTCGTTACCAATACACATCATGGCAAATGATGCGTGATTGCCGTAAGCATTAACCATACGAGCCAATTCAAGCTGTGTATATGCATCGGCCGAAGGATTCTTTCCTAATCCGTCGGGTGTTCCTTTGGTAAGCATTTCCGGGCGATCTTCCGGAGTATTGGTCATCCACCAGTCGATCCAGATTGCCTCTGGCTGTAGGTAAATACCGATGCGGTCGGCAGCTACAAATGCAGCACGTGGTGGACACCAAGAGTGAAAACGTGCATGATTGAGACCATAATCTTTATAGATACGGAAGATGCGTTCCCATTCTTCTACATCACACGACGGATATCCGGTAAGAGGGAAGTGTACACAGTCTAGATTACCACGTAAGAAAACCGGTTTGCCGTTGACAAGCATCTTTGATTTATTAACGGTGATTTCTCTGAATCCAATCTCCTCTTTGTGTGTGTCGAAGCGTTTAGATTTGTCTTTACGATCTACCACGCTTATCGTCGTTTCATAAAGGTTGGGATTCATATCATCCCATAGTTTAATACCTTGCGGCATTCGTGCCTCTAATTTTATTTCGTTTTTGCCTTTTTGCAAATTGAATGGGTAAGACTGCGTGAAAAAGATTTCCTCTTTACCACGTTCTTTCAACGTAAGGATTACATCGACCGGACGTTTTTTATTACTCTCGTTGATAATGGTGTCTGTAACAGAAAGAGTCGGTATACTCGTTTTTGTTTCGATACGTGGACAACTCCATCTAACGGGTTCTTCAGCTACCAAGCGAATATTTCCTACGGCTCCATTCCAAATACTTTGGGTATACTCGGTATAAGCGTGGCCCTTGTCTCCGATGTTATGGATCAGGTCGTTGTTGATGCGGATGGTAAGGGTATGCTTCCCTGGTTTCAAGAAGCCCATATCGTGTAGATGTGCCGAATTGAGGGCATCAAGTGTCGATATTTCTTGTCCGTCTACGTAGAGTTTCGACTCCCACATAACGCGTTCTAGCTCAAGAAATATACGTTTGCCCTCCCACGATTGAGGGACAACAATGTCTTGCTGATACCAAGCCGGACCATAATATTTGTATGCACGAGTAAGAATGCCAAAGTCGGAACCGGTTGTTTTTTCGCCATAGCCAGCTTCGTCTGTTGTGCCGGGCAACGCTATCGATAGAGGCAGATTTGAGTTGTACCACTTTTCGTTGATGCCTTTGTTGTTTTCATCGAGATTGAATCGCCAGTTTCCTGCTAGCGATTCATACTCTTGGGCCGATAGAGCTGATACGGCTAACGAGGCAAATGTAAAAGAGGAAAGAATGATGTTTTTCATTCGGAGGGTTTGTTATTTTAATAAGTTCGTAATCAAAGTCGGGTTTATATTATTTTGCGGTGCAAAATTAGTAGAAGCTGCATAGTTAAATATCGAGTTCTTGAATTGATTAAGAACAATGTTGTCTTTTGTTTTTTCAGGACTGATATCTACGCTAGTAACAAGAAGTTTACCTATTCCTACTTTACCTTCGAAGAGTAGGCCTAGTTTGCGGTTGGTAAACCAGTCGTCTACAATATGTACGATAGGGCGAAGCTGAGGGTCGAATTCGTCCATAACCATCGCGTCACAATTTGTCATAACATCCCACCATTGATAATCACTATGAAAATCAGTTGGGAATTGAGCAAGAGCCGGATGCTTAGGATCGCATAAGATACCTAGCGTATGAGGCGGTTGTTTGTTGGTCCAAGCCGTATTCCAGAAAATTGAAGAAAAGCCTACTTGAATATCGCCGCCTTTGTTGGCTTTAACAGCCCCACGCGGAAGGGTTAGTATCACGTTTTTACCATTTTCAAGCTCCCTGATTACACTGGAACTCCAGGTTGAAGTAAGCATTGTATTTGCAGGTGTTGTAATGGTTTGATCTGCAGGATAGACCCAGATATTCCAATCATTAGCACTCCCTGTTTCTTTTACCTCAGCTGTAAGTTTAAGCTGTTGAGGCGTAGTACACATGTTTAATGGAAGGCTGATGTTGCCAATCGGATTATTATTACCGAGGTTGATATCTTTTGTAAAGCTACCTGTTGCAACTTCGTTGCTTTCATTAGATAAGACCCAATTGATCGTCGCGTCCTTGATCGGATGCTCGGCAAAATGAGCAACCTCCAACGTAGCGTTTAAAGTATCTTTGTTGGTATAAGTGAGTTTTTGCATCCGAGCCAATGGAACGGTAGTGTTGCAAAAACGGCTAAATTCATCGGCCGATACATATCCTTTTGAATCCCAAAACGCATCTAATACACCAACCAAAGCAGTCCCTTGTCCCGGAAAATCGTGCAAGTCGAGTAGCTGAAAACCGGCAAACTCCGGCGTACGTAATGCAGCTTCAATGTCGGCTTTGTAGCAAAGAGTTTGTAGTTTGCCCGAAGCCATCAGAAATTCATGAGCCAAATCACTCATGTTATTTTTGGCTAGTGTTTCTTTAAAGATCTCGAAATTTCCGGCTTTTAGCACACCAGTGTATTTACTTATTTCTTCTAAGTTAGGGTATGCACACCATTGCCCAATCTCATGACTTACAGTCGGCATTTCGACACTCTGTATAATTTCGCGGAAGTCATATGCTGTTTCAGGAGCCTGTGCATTAATCTTACTACGTAAGCCTTCGCCCCATCCTTGAATACGCGGAGTGGGAGAGTTGAAGAAGTCGGCCGTTTCTACATAAGGCCAACCTCCCGAACTCGAATATACATGTCTGTCATCTTTTTCCTTCCAATATTTACAAAGTTCAGTAAGGAAAGGTACGCTATTGCCTCCCGGCTCATTTCCATGAAGTAGTGCAAAGAAAGACGGGTGATTCCCATACTCTTTTAAGATACGATCACCCTCTTCATATACCCACTTATCAAACGAGTTTCCGGTACCCACATCGGTCCAAGCTCCACACTCTACTTGTAGATATACACCAAGAGAGTCGGCCACCTCAAAAGCAGCTTTAGGCGGACACCAAGAGTGGAAGCGTACGTGATTAAGACCATGCGCCTTTACGGTTGAATAAATCTTGTTCCAATATGCATGATCCGTAGCCGGATATCCTGTAAGAGGGAAGATACAGCATTCGAGCGTGCCACGAAGAAATATAGGATTGCCATTTATTGTAAATTGTCGTCCTTGTTGTCCTATATCTCGTAGACCAAAGTCAGTAGAATAAAGATCAGTTTCATTGCCATCGGCTTTCATCTTTGCCGAAAGCGTGTAAATATTCGGTGTAAATTCACTCCATAGTTGAGCGTTATCTCCTAGAGATATCGTACGGCTAATTTGATTTTCACCTGGTTGTAATGTGTATTTAAAAGCATCAGAGACGCTTTGTTTTCCGCCTTTTAATGAGGTAGACAGGTTGAAGTCGGCCTCTTGCGGAGTAGTCTCCGGATTAAGAACCGTAAGATCTACGCGTACATTTTTTTTCGCAGCGTCAGGATATACACGGGCTACATCAATATACGTAGCCGGACGTTCGCACAAGGTGATATTGCCTACAATGCCATTCCAATTGCTTTGCGTATGATCCGATACGCTGTGGGCATTACTACCCACGGGGATAACCATACGATTGTCTACACGCAAGGTTAGAGTATGCTTTCCGGGAGTGAGATTGCTCAATTCATATACATGTGGTGTTCCCAAACTGTTTTGAGAACCGATCTTTTTGTCATCAATGTAGAGCGTTGTTTCCCAGTGAGTACGTTCGAGCGTAAGATAAAGATTCTTCTTTTCGCTTGTTTCAGGAATATCGATATCTCGTTGATACCATGCTGCTCCCACATAATGCTTTTCAGGATTTAACCAGAAAGGGACCTTTATATTGCCCAGTTTACGAAAAGCCTCGTATTTGTCTGCATTATACCACGACTTGTCAACGATTTGTCCGGTCCATTGCGTTTCTACGGATACATCCTTTCCATATCCTTGCTCTTGCAGTGAGCCTGGTAGTTTTATAGTTTCGTTTAGAGTTGATGCATACCATTTTTCAGAAGTACCCTTGTCGAGCGAGTCTATTGCAAATCTCCAGTTTCCTTCAAGTGAAACGGGGACTGTTGGTGCAGTATTGCATGCAAACTGCATTGCGCACAGGAGGAGAGCTCCTGTGCGATACAATTGATTTATCTTCATTGTGATAGCTTGTTTTTAAAATATAATTAGTAAATGGAGCACTGCAATGGATGTTTTTTCTCTCTCATTTTATTACTACAAAGATCGGTGAGATCCGTGTGCCATTTGAGTTTAGAACGTTGAAAGATGATTCCTTGGTGATTAGGATCCAATGTGCTGGCTTCTTTGAAGGCCTCCTCTGCTAAGCGACAATTTCTCATGCCTAGATGGAAAAGTCCGATCAAAAACAGACAATTTACTCGATTGCGCTTATCCATATCATCGTCCCATATTAGCATATCGGGTAAAGATACGGCAAAGTAATCAAGTGTGAATTTATCATGAATGTGTTGATCTCCATATCTGATCAATGTTTTTAATTTATTCATTGATTCATCATAAAGTCCTAGTTTACCTAAGGCTAAAGCTTGATAATAGATTTTCTCAGGTTTTTGATCGTTGTAGAAAATCGCAGCACTAGGCTTAAGGTTTCCTTTCGATGCACGTTCGTAATAAACGATTGCTTCGTTGGATCTATCGTCTATTTCAAGTGCAAGCCCCATGTAGAAATCAAAATCGTTTTCAAGAGCACCTTGCAGTTTACCTTCACCTAGGTTACCGGGTAACGTATAACAAGCCTTAATATATGGAATTGCTTGTTTTGGTTTACGGTCTTCGATAAACTGTTTTGCAATCATCAAGTTGGATAGCTGATATTGCTCAGAAACTTTACCTTCTCCTCCTTCCCAAGGATGAAACTTGCGCGTTTTAAGCAGTTTTAAAGCATCTTTCGGCCTATTTAGGAGATTTAGTAACGTTACATATTCTAAGTAAAGATCATCTCTTTGCTCAACTAGATTCATGTACTTGTTGAGTAAGTCAAGGCGAGTTTGATGAGGACGCCCTAGACGCTTATACAGTTGATCTAGTTCAAGAACTAAGCGTGGATTATATTCAGCATTTTCTACAGATCTTTCTAGTAGTTCCACTGCTTTTTCCGGACGATTAAACTTGTTGAAATATGCAAGCGCCATGTTGCGAAGCAAGGTCGGATTATAGTTGTTGTCTTCATAAGCTCGCTCCCACGCATCAATCGCATCTCGATATTGACGTTTGTCGTAATAGAGGTTACCCAACATAAAGTTTGCACGCGGAAGTTCACGGTATTTAGCAATTAATGTTTTGAGAATATGCACAGCTTCAATTGCATTCGGATAACATGTATAGTTCATTAAGTCCTCTGCAATATCTATATCGATTTCTTTTCTTTCGAGCTTAACATTACAGTATGCTTTATAATAGTAGACCATTGGGGATAAACGAGGCGATGCTTTTTCTGCAAACTCACCTACGGCCAGTGCTTCTTTCCATGCGCCGAAGGCAATATAGTCGAGCATAAGTTCTTCGTAGTTGTGACTGTCTTTGCGCATACGCAATGCCAGATCTTCTTGGTTGTTTAAAGACAAGCGATTCCAGTCTTTATCTGGATTCGCAATCATATACTCCGAAGCAGACTTCTCGATACGACAACCAAAATTGAACGGATCATCTTTTAAGGCAGACTCAATTACTTGTAACGCCTCTTGGAAGCGATTCAATTTGCGTAATACATAGGCTTTTAGGTGTAGAGCTAAAAAGTTGAGCGCATTGCGTTTTAGTGACTGATTCACTTCTTCAAGAGCTTGTGCCCATTTTTGCTCGTAAGCAGAAATACGAGCCAAAGAGAAGTAGCCTGCATCTTGCCAAGCTCCGTTCCAAACGCATTTGTAGTAAGCTTTATAAGCTTCCTCTTGCTTATCTTGCATAGAATAACATACTCCTAAGTTATAATATGCCTCTCCGTCGTATGGATTCGGATTGTATTGTGTGAGTGTTTTTATAGCGGTAAGTAAGTATTGTTCAGCTTTTTCAAATTGTCCTTTGCGGATCAAAAGTTTACCCATTGCGTTATTACAAGCAGCATTCTCCGGTTCGATACGAAGTGCTTCTTTGTAGTAATCGAAAGGATCATAAGTTGCATGGCGGTATTGTTCAAGGTGTAATCCGGTCAGATAAAGCTGCTCAACCGAGCGAATTTCTTGCGGACGAAGAGCCGGTTTTGCAGGTTGTGGAACTTCTCGTTCGATGTGTGCATCAGAAGCCCAAGTCAATAATGGATTTTCAGAATTATCTTCCCATATAGCAACCATACAATCTTCAACAGAATCTAATGGTAGAGTTTGTGTATAGATAGCATCAGGAGAAATATCAATAACTGTTTTTACTTCTAATAGTCCGTCATTGAAAATATGAATTTTCAAACCTTCCATTGGGCGAGTGGCAAATAATTTAAATGTACCGATACCGTCCTCTGCTTCGATATTCATAATTAAATCGGCAGTTGCATTTTTAACGACACCGATTTCACGATAAGGCATGAAGTATTGCGTAAAGCTTTTTTCTTCATACGGTTGAAGCCAAGAAAAGTCGGGTTGATTATCCGTATATACGCCGGTCATCAATTCAATGTATGGGCCATCTTCGTCGGTCAAGTTACGATCCCAAGCTTGTCCGAAGTCGCTGTTGCCCCAAGTCCATTGCTTTTTACCCGGAGATATATGGTGATTTGCAACGTGCAGCACTCCACCTTTGGTGTCATTCTCATAGCCGCCAATGAAGTTATATTCCGATTCAACCGCCATAAAAGAAGTTGGCACAGGTATGTTTTTGTAGCGAGAGATATCAACACCGGCCGAATAGTCCATTTTGTAGTATGTTCCTGTTGCGATAGGGTAGGTTGATACATCTCTGCGACCGTGGTCGTATACTGCATTTACATCACCAGGGAATACCGATTGGTAGTGATCATTTACTTTTACCGCAGGATTGGCCCACCAAAGGAATGTCTGTGGTAGTGGAGTAGGATTAGAAACACGTCCTTGAATTTCAAGCACAGCTCTGTCTGGGCTTAGTTTGAAACCGGCCATTCCTTTCTGGTGAAACATACGTTCACGCTCATTTACCCAAACAATTTTACTTCCATCCTCACATGTTTCGATCGAATAGTCGATTGGCATAAATGTGCTTGGACGGTGGTGTTGGGGCCAATTGAACTCGATACCTCCTGATATCCAAGGACCGGTAAGACCAACTAAAGCCGGCTTTATCAC